>NZ_QTPW01000011.1:0-217376 GCF_003857965.1 Burkholderia sp. Bp9031 | reverse complement strand
GAAATCGTCGTGCTGACGCGATTCCCAAGCTCGTCGTAGGTATGTGCGAGCCAGCCAGTCGGCGTGTACTCCTCGACGACCTCACCGCGCGCGTCGTATTTCAAGCTGACCCGATTCTTCAGCGATGGACCACGCGCGGCAAGCGCGTACAACTCGGCCGATGTGATTCGGCCGGCCTTGTCATACAGGTATTCACAGCGTTCGTGCGAGGCTTGCTTCGCCGTCAGTTGCCCGACCGCGTCGCGCTCGTATCGCGTCTCGATCTGCCCATCGCGTACGATCGTGCCTTGACCACACACGTCGTACTCGTACGTACGCTTGTGGCCATCGAGGCCAATCTGTACGGAAACCAGATCGCGACGGTCATACTGAAAGCGATACGTCTCACGATTTTCGTTGGTCAAACTCGCGAGCCTGAACGCATCGTCGTAGCCGAACCGCACGACACGATCGGCCGCATCCGTGCGTGCCAGCAACAATCCACGCGCATTGAGTTCGTAACGCGTGCTGCGCTGATTCGCATCAACGACCTCAACGAGACGCCCCGCCGCATCGTACCGAAACGTCTGACGCGCACCATCAGCCGTCCCGATCCCCGTGACCCGCCCCATCGCATCCGTTTCGTACACGGTGGCGTGGCCGGCGGCATCCGTCACCCGCGCAAGCGCCCCACGTGCGTCATACGCAAACCGCGTGACCTTGCCGGAACAATCGGTATACGAGGTCAACTGCGCCCGACCATTCCACTCAAGGAACTTGTACCCGCCACGCGCATCGCGAATCGTATGCACGAGCCCACGATCGTCGCGGTAATACTCGGTCGCGCAGCCCGCCGGATCGCGCGTCATCGTCAGGTTGCCGCGATCGTCGTATCGGTAGATCCAGCGCGCATTGGCCGGATCGGTTTCAGCAACGGGCAGATCGTAGTGCCCGTTCCACTCCGTGCGCTCGACTTGGCCAAGCGCATCGATACGCTGCGTCTGCCGCCCGCGCTCGTCGTATTCGAAACGGGTCGTGTTGCCGGCCGGGTCGGTCGTGCTGACCAACTGCCGCATCGCATTCCACTCGAGTCGCCACACATGGCCTTCGGCATCCGTGTGACTCGTCGGCTGCTGGTCCTCGTTCCACGTCCACTGCGTAACGCGACCGATCTGGTCGGTGATCGTCACCGTACGCTGCGCGAGGTCCGCATCGAACGTGTACGCTTCACCGTCGTCGGTCCAGTGGCGCACGACGCGCGCGTCGCGGCCAACGCCCTGCCACGCATAAAAGCACTTCAAGCCACCGCGCAACGTGTGCTGGACCATCAGTCCACGCTCGTATGCGAACCGTCGCCCGGTGTGGCCGCTGCGATCGGTAACGGCCACCAACTCGCCAGCATCGTTGTACGCATAACGCACCAGCGTGTCGGGTTGTTCACCGTCCACCCCACGCGTCAGTTCGATCGTGGCAATGCGTCGAGGATGAGATATCTCATAGCCCAGCGTCAGCACGCGACCAGCGCTGTCACGCAGCCGCACAGGCCGCACAACCTCATCGGCCGCTTCCTGCTCGACCTCGATCCAGTTACCGTTGCGATCCTCGAGCCGCCACAGCTTGAGCGTCTCGCTGTCCGCATTGCTACGCGCGCGGCCAAAATCGCGATACACCCCATCGACCGTTTCAACCACGTAGTGGCCGCCTTCGGTGCAAATCAGGTAAATCCCTTCCGGCACGCTGAAATGACTTTCACCCGGTGGCACGGCCGGGAACACGATATCGCGCCCCTGCTCATCCCAATACGTGATCGACGTGACCTCGCCACGCTCACGCGCGAGCCGAAGCTCAACGCTGATCGGCACGCTCCATCCCGCCCCGAACAGGCTGTCCGCGCGATCATCGTGGCTACTGTAGAAACGCCGCCACACGATCGGCAGTGGCCCGGGCAATGCGAAGTCGGTGTCGTCCGTGCCGTCGAGAATCTTGCCGCCGGTAATGACGTTGACCGGGTGACCGGCTGAAGGCCTCGCCAGACTGCCGAGCCAGGTCCCAAACGCACCGGCCGCAAAATTAATCGCAAGACACGGCACCTTGCTCTTCAGGAACTGCCCCCAGCTCATCTTGCCGCGGCCGCAGACCGCCAGCGCAATCCCGAGCGCAGCTCCCAGCCACCCGAGCCGCGTGGCCGACTTCACATCCCGCACCCGCTGCGTGCCGCCGCCGATGAAAACGTTGTCGGAGCCTTCGGCGATCGTCCCGTCGCAAGTCGTCTTGTCACCAACCCGCGCCGCCGGCTGATCGTTGATGTAAACGCTCCCCGAACCATCGGCGATCATCTGCGGCCCGGGATGGTCCGTGCACGCGACGGTATCGAGGTCCCCCGGCTGCGCCGCCCGCGCGGCCGGCTTGTCGTTGACGTAGACGTCCCCCGAACCGCTCGCGATCTTGCCTTTGATCTCGGGCGGCGCGATCGCGTCGGCCAGCGCCTTCGCGCCGTCGTCGATGGCTTCGTTCATGCCGCTCGCTTCCATCAGCGCGCCCGAGCCGACCGCCACACCGACACCGATCGCGATCACGAGCGGCGTCGCCAACCCGGCCGTGCCGATTTCGAGCGCGGCGAGGCCGACGAACACCAGCCCCTCCATCGCCTCCGCCACCAACGCACCGACGACGGCACCGCCAATCACCGACCCGACCGTGCCGACCAGCTCACCCCAGAACGACGTGTGCTGGATCGGGTCTTCGAAGCGCGCGGCCGCGAAGTGTTCCGCGCTCACGACGCGTCACCCGCCCCGAGCAGGGTCGGTCCGGTGCCGCGCGGCTGGAAACTGGCGAGCATGCGGTCGGCGATCGCCTGCTGTTCCTCGGTCAGCGGTGCCGCGCTGGTCAGCGTCATCACGAGCACGCGTCCGGCATCGTCCGACGGGAACATGGTCTGCATTTGATGCCACAGCCGGCCGTCGCGCTCGTGCGTCGAATCGATCTGAATACCCGCACGCCCGCCGACCGTGACGGGCCGGCGCGCCTTCTCGGTCAGCATCCGGGCATCGCGCGACGCCACTTCCCATTCGCGCGCGACGAATGCGGCGAGATTCTCCCCGTCGCGGAACCGCCCGCGGGCGATCACGAGATTGAGGCCACCGGGGCCGACGTTCATCATCAGGATGTTGACCGTGCGGTCAAGCGCCGCGTCCGGTAGTTCGAAGGTGCCTTCGTGGATTGCGTAGTGCATGGCTGGTGTCGTTTGAATTATTTGTTGAGATCGATGCGCTTGCCGTTGACCATCACGCCGTCGTCGGTCATCAGGATCACGGAGCCCTTGTGCTCGAGGCGGATGCCTTCCGGCGCGAGCGAGATCGAGCTGTCCTGCACCTTCAGCAGAATGCCGCGCTCGGCCACGTAGGCTTGCGTCCCGCCGCCGCCATCCTTGGCCGGCGTCGTCACCTCGACGGTGGTCGCGGTCGTGGCGCGCTTCTCCGCGATCGTCTCGGTCAGGTTGCCCTGCGGAATCTGCTTCTCTTCGCTGCCGGTCGCCACGAGGACGGTACGCATCGGCCCCAGCACCTTGTGCGTCTCACTGTTCTCGACGACGGTGTTCATGTCCTTCTGCGCATGCATGAAGAATTCCTGCATGCCGTTCGTGTCGGTCATGCGGATTTCGTTCGACCCCTGCCCCTTGTGCGTCTGGCTCTTGATCCCCATCGTCTGCCCGGCCGCACCGTGATACGGGTTGCCTTGCTCGCCGTTGAACACGCGGCCGACGATCACCGGGTTGTCCGGATCACCCTGATTGAACGCCACGAGCACTTCCTGCTTGATCCGCGGAATCGCGGCCGCCCCCCAGCCATCACCCGCCCACGGTTGCGACACGCGCACCCACATCGAGTCGGACCCATCCTTCTTGCCGCGCCGGTCCCACGGAAAGTGCACCTTCACGGCGCTCCCGTTCGTATAGATTTCCTCGCCCTTCGGACCGACGACGATCGCCGACTGCGTGCCATGGATCACCGGCTTCGGCGTCGCACGCGGCGCGCGATACGGAATCTTCTTCGGCAACAGCGCGAAGCTGTTGCGGTATGGCAGTTTTGCGCTGTGCTGCGTGTAGTCGTTCACGGCCTCGTGACGCACGTGCAGGATCACATATTCCTGGTTGTTCTGGAGGACCGGATGATTCGCCACGGTCACGGCACCGGCCGTCGTCATGCGCCATGCGTAGCCGCCACCGGTGTAGCGATGGGCCTGTACCTCTTCGGCCTCCATCGCGAAACGCGCGTAGCGGTTGCCGTCGTCGCCATGGTCGTACAGCGACTGGTGCTCGAACCGTTCGGTCGCGTCGAGCCGCGCGTGCTTGAGGTTCTGCGGCTCGGCCTCCACCAGCATCAGCGGCGACGACGGGTTCTGGTAGTTGAAGTCGCGAAACGTGACCTTGCCGACACCGAAACGCCGTCCTTCGTGTAACTGATCAATACCGCTGTCCTCACTCGCCTCGGTCGCGGCGAACGGCACGGTGGCCAGCCCGTTGATCGGACGGAACAGCAGGTTCGTGTCGCCGATCACGAGAAAGTGCTTGTCCTTCTCGTAGCGATGCGTCCAGACCAGCCCCTCCTGCTCCATCAACCGCGCGCAGAAGTTGTAGTAGGTCTCCTGATACATCACGACGTACTCGAGCGGCTTCTGGCTCGTCCGGATATCGAACACGAAATCGGAAAACTCGTGCTCCTGGAAAATCTCGGTGAGAATGTCCTGCGCGGTCTTGTTCTGGAAGATCCGGCAGTCGGTCGAGCGCGTCAGGAACCAGAACCACGGCACGGCCGTCAGGTGATACTGGGTGACGTTCCCGGGGTTGCCGGCCCGGTCGAACGACGCAACGTAGCCGTCGAAGTAACGATCGTTATCGCCGGTGCCGGATGCGACGACGCGCTCGAGCGTCGACAAGCGGGCCTGCTGGTCGAACCGGATCTTGACCTGCTGGCCGATCAGGTCGTCCGGGCGCAGGTCGTGACGGTGCGACAGTAGGTCGAGATGGATTTCCGGCAACCGGTTCACGTACTCGTCGACGACGGCCGCGCTGACCAGCAGCACGTCCGGGCCTAGCGGCGTATCGAGCGTCACGTAACGATTGAGCTGGGTCAGGCGCGCGGGGTTGGCGGCGCCGTTGATCGCCTCGGCAATCGCGCCGGGCGTCTTGTCCATCAGCGAAAAGCCGGTTTGCGCGAGCTGCATCGCGCGCTGGACGGTGTCGACGTGCCCGGCCAGGCCGGCAAGCGGCCCGAGGCTTCCGGCCACACTCGACGCGATCGGCGCGGCAAGGCCGCCAAGCGCACTGCCGCCCAAACCGTTGGGAATACCCCCGTTCGGAGCGAAACTCATTCTTGTTCCTTGCTTATGTTCTCAGGTTCTATCGGCCGGTTTCCCGGCCCGAGGCCTCGATAATGTAGGTCAAAACCCCTCGGTGCGAAAGACATCGCGCAAACGTTTTCGTTCGCGCCCCGATAATCAAAAACTAGACCAACGGCTGGACGCCGGGACGCGGTTGTCCGCGCCGAAGCAGCGCACCGGTCTGAGCCGAAAACAGCACGACCTGCACGAAGCTGGTGACCGGCACGTACGGCGCGAAAAACCAGTCCATCACGTGTGCGAACCCGCACAGGCTGAACCCGGCGAAACGCTGCTCGTCCACGACCAATCGCACTTCCAGCCCCTGCACGAACGCCGACGCCGGCTTGCCCGGCAGCCAGCACCGCACGCGGGCGGTCGACAACGAGACGAGCGCATCGAAGCGCCGCCCGGCGTCGACGGAGTCCTCCGCCCAGCGCGCGCACAGCCGCCTGAGCTGGGTCAGGCCGCCCTTGTCCAACCGGATCGCCTGCGGCACGAGAAGCGACAGCAGATCCCACAGCGCCCCGTAGCGGAAAGCCGGCGCCCGGCTCCGGGTCGGCCGGTTCAGCAGCATGATCGTTCCCACCGGGTCGCCTTTCGCCAGCGCCAGCTCGCGCGCCTGCATCCCGGACAGGTCACCCTGCGTACACGAAAGCCGGATCGCCAGTTTGCGCTTGCCCGGATCGGCAGGTCGGCCGTCCCGATCGGTCAATTGGAGTTCGACGCCGTGGAGCGGTTCTGGCGTGTCGTCCGAGGCTGGGGCCGGCGTCGGTGCCTTGTCCGCCTGTTTGGCGTCGGAATCGACAGGCTTCTGCTTCGGTGCCCGCCTGGCCTCGTCGCGCAATACCGTCCAGAACAACCCCGGACGGCCGTCCATGCCGTGCCGTAGCGAATGGAATGGCGCGAGGGTGGATGGTCCCGCGTCGGAAACCTGACGAACGGCGTCGATCGACCAGATGTCCGTCTGCGACGTACCTGCTTGTGCAAGCGCCTTCACCGGGTAATACGCGCAACCGGCGTGCGTCTCGATCGGCGCGGCATCGTCCGGAAACAGGTTGATCACCGGCGTACAGAACAAGCGCACATGGTCGGCCGTCGCGGCGGCCAGACGCCGGGCGCGATGCGAGTCGGGATGCACACCGGCGATCGCGAGATGCAGCGCGACGCGACGACTGGCGCCGGCGGCCCGCTTGAGCGGTCGCATGTCGACGTCGACAAAGTCGAAACGCTCCGGAACAGCGCAGTACTCCATCAGCAGGTGAAACGGCCCGAGGGCGTCATCAGGCGGCATGTCGAGCAGCGCATCGGTCGGCTCGAGGCCGACGGCCGTCAATGCCGCGCCCGGAAGACGCTTCCAGCGACCGGAATCGCCGGCTTCGGCGAAACTTCGTACGGCAAGCAGGAGCGCGGCGTCCGTGAGTGCCGCGACGACCTCGCGCGCGCCGGAGAAGTGCAGACGCAACGTGTCCGGCACGATCGCGAAGGTCGCTTCCGTCGATGTCAGCTCGAACGTGACAGTGAGCAACCCGGTTGTTTCCGGGGGCAACGCCGCGTCTCGCGGCGCGATCGCCGACGTCGCGTAACGCACCGCCGCAACAGTCAGCGGCACGATCGTGACGTCATCCGACGTACGAAATACTTCCAGGCCGGCGGGTGCGATCAATCGATCACCGCGACAGATGACGCGAGGCGCAGTCTGCTTGTCGGTCCAGTCACCATGAAATTGCGCGATCGCGCAGGAGGGAAACGGGCGCAGGAACGCGCCGTGCAGCGATTCGAGCAGGGCGTGCGTAAACGCCGGCACATCATCGTCGAGGCGGATGTCGTGAGCCGCCGCCATCAACGCGAACGACTGCAGCAGACGCTCGACATGCGGGTCTTCCGAACGCTCGCCGGTAATCGCCAGGCGCGCCGCGATCTTGGGGTAACGCTGCGCGAAGGTCTGCATCGAACGGCGCAGCAGCGCGATCTCGCGTTCGAAGTGCGGAAGCAGATCGTTGGGTTCGAGGGCCATACACGTTCCGGTGGCCGCTGCGCTCGCCGATTGGCCATGCAGCGTTAAAAAAATGCGGAACGATTCTATTCAGGCAATTGAAAATCGCGTTTCGAATTTACCGGGCAGCTTCCGGTCACGCATGACGGTTTCACCACGCCTGTCCGTCCCGGACGCCATAAACATCAAGGTCCGCCACGTGTGATCAGACGCTCCGGCATCTGCGTGGCAATGGTGGCAAACCGTTACAGCCGAACGCATCAAGACATTCCAATGTCCATGCATTCAGCGGCAAACCGGGCGGATTGCGTATCGGCAGGTGATGACTCGCAATTGCTGCGCGCGAATGCCCGATGCGCCCCCTCACCTCGGCGAAACCACGATCGCCGCTCGCCGATTCTGCGCCCGCCCGGCTACGGTCCGGTTGTCCCCGACAGGATCGCTCTTCCCCTTGCCGACAACCGCAATCTGCTTCCGATCCAACCCCACGTCCACGAGCTCGATCGCCACCACCTCCGCCCGCCGCCTCGACAACTCGAGATCGTAGGCAGCCTCCCCCTCCTCGTCCGAGTACCCGTAAACCCGCACGCCATTGATCCCCGCCGACCTCAATGTCCTTCCGATCCGCTCGACAATCCGCCTGACATCCGGCCGGAGGTTATACCGATCGAAGTCGAACAAAATTGGCCCGGTCGACCCGAACTCGAACCCCTGCTCGGTTTCCTGGAACCCGGCCGACTTCAGCGCCGTGACCTGCGTCTGCGTGAGCCCCCGATGAAGCGGCGGCGGCGTATTGCATCCGGCAAGCAGCAAGCACAGCAGCACCGCGCTCCCGACGCACATCCGCCCAATGCTCACAGGCAACGAGTTTTTCATCATCGACCCCTTCGTATGCGCCCGCGTCGCGTGCGCTTCTTATCCCGCCGCCGCGGCCTCGCCCGCAGCGCGAAACGATGGACATCAAACCGGCCCGGCAACGCCCTCCGCCAACTGCCACGACCCCGGCCGCGCACGCTTGGCGCGGTACATCGCGGCATCCGCCGCGCGCAGCAAGCCGCTCGCGTCCGACGCATGATCGGGATACAGCGCTACACCGGCACTCATCATGGTGGCCACCATGCGTCCGTCGGACAGCTCGATCGACGGCACCATGCCGGACAAGATCTCATCGGCAATCCGGCACACGCTGTCCGTTTCGCGCACAGCGCCCAGCATCACCGCAAACTCGTCGCCGCCCAGGCGCGCGACCAGGTCGGTCTCGCGCACCTGCGTGCGCAGCCGCGCCGCGACACCGACCAGCACCGCGTCGCCGGCATCGTGGCCAAGGCAGTCGTTGATCTCCTTGAAGCGGTCGCAATCCAGATACAGGATCGCGACTCGCTGCCCCGTCACCACGGCGTCGCACAGGGCAAGCGACAGACGCGACTCGAACTGCGCGCGATTGGGCAGCCCCGTGAGCGCATCGTGCGTCGCCTTGTGTTCGAGCGACGCGTTCTCGTCGCGCAGCGTATTCTGCCAGTCTTCGAATTCGTCGAGCAGCGCGTTGAAGTCGTCGCCGAGCTGGTTCAGCTCGGCGATCATCGCGGGCTCGACGCGCCGCGCGAACGCACGCTCGCGCCGCACGGCATGCGCGACGCCGGCGAGCGCACGCAGCGGCGCAACGATATTGCGCAGCAGACGCTTCGAGCTGACATACGCGCCGAGCACGCTGACGGCCAGGCAACCGAGAATACCGCCGATACCGCCGAGCAGGAATCCGAAAAATTGATGCCCGCGGCCACGCACGATGACCTGGCCGACGACGATACCGTCGTGCGTCACCGGGATGGTCACGGGCCCGGGCAGCGCGAGATCGGCGACGCCACGCTCGAGCCAGGCAATCCGGCCTGCGGCGGGCAGCTTCCAGGTCGCGAACAACTGGCCTTTGCCGTCGGTGACCACCACCTGTGCAACGTCCTCGTCGTTCGCGATCGTCGCGATTGCCTCGTTCGCCGCGACGCGGTCGCCGAACACGAGCGCCGCCTCGACCGTATAACCGAGCGAGCGGGCCAGCAGGTTCAGGTTGTTGCCGGCATACGCACGCAACGCGATCACGGCGACGACGATCAGCGACACGGCGGCCATCGCAACCGCGACGAAGGCCAGGCGCAAATGCGCGCGGCGCAGCACGCTTTGCAGCGTCGGGCGCGGCATGCGTGAAGACGAAATGGACGGCGCGGAACGTGTCATGGCGTCAGCGGCCGTCGCGCGAGATTGAGGACATTGGGATGCACGCGCACGCCACTGCGTGCGACGGCGTCGAGATTGATGTCGAACGTGACGTGTTCGCCATCGACCGTGAGGCAGAACATCGCGCCAGCGGTGCAGGACTCGTCGTGTTCGGCGATCGTCAGCACCGGATGGCCGGCCAGCGCAGCCCTCACCCGGGTTCGTTCATCGTTGCCGAGGGCGCCGAGATAGACGACGTCGCATGCAATGCCGAGCCCGGGATCGTCGAAGCGCACGCGCTGCACGTCGAGCACGGTCGAGCCGGCCTGCAACGTGTCGGTCAGGCCGGCCGCGTAGTCGGGCCGGCCGGTCACGCACAGATGCAGGCGAACGGGTGTCGTCGGCCAGCGCGTAAAACTGACGATGCCGAGCACGACCTGACGCACGGAGGAGTCGTGTGAAGAAATCGCGGGACTGGCCGGATTGGCGGGACTCGCGGCGGCGGCGATCTGCACCGTATCGAACGGAACATCCGCTTCGGCGGGAATCCCGGCGAGTACGGCCGGCGCAACGCTCAGAACGCAAACGATTGCGATGAACGCATGGCGCAACGAGGCGACTCGGCCCGACCGGCCGGACGCCGTCCGCGCGACGATTGCCGCCGCGCCAGCTGGCGTCGATACGGTCGCATGATTCGCGACCGCCGCGCACACACTTGCATCCATGATGGAAACATCTGTTGCAGTCGTTCCCGGCGCTGCCCTGCTTGCCATGCGCGTGCCGGCACCGTATCACACGCACGATTGCTTCCATCTTAGGTAAAAATTCGTATCCCAAACCAGTGGGATACACCCGCGATTTACGTCATACAGTACGCAGAAACGAGGCGCGACGATGTACGCAAACGCACGCGCGGCATATCCGCCACGCGCGGGTGTCGAGTTACCACTTGTCGGCTTCCTCGACGAAGATTTCGAACCATGCGTTCACGACGGCCCGGAAATCCACGGGATCGAGTCCGGTCGGATTCTCGTGCCGCCAGAGCCGTCCTGTCGCGCTGCCATCGCCGGCACTGTCGCGCAGATCGAGGCACCGATAGTCGCCGCTGCCGTTCTGAAATGCCGTCCACACGAGATCCGTGCTCGACCGTGTACGGATACAGCAGCATGACGTCGCCATCGTCGCTGCAGAACACGGCTGGCCGCGCGAGCTTGTCGCGAAAGAATTGCGCAACCGCCGGCAGACGATCGATGACATCGGTCCACATCTGCGCGAGCGCGTCGGCAACCCGATCATCCAAAGCAGTCAGCAACGCGCCCCACGCCGCCGGCACCTCGGCGCCGGCCGGAATCTCGTCCGCCGCGAGCCACACGCTGCCGGTTGCCCGGAAGCGCTGCAACGCCGCTGCGTACGCGTGTGCGGTCGACTCGAGCATCGCGCGTCACTCCACAATGCCGGAACCCATGCACGCTACTGCCCCGCCTGATCGCGACGATCGCGAATCGTCGCGCGCGGGCCATCCACACTGTGTCGGCCACGCGTGCCCTCTTGGTGCACCGCGCCGCCACGAGTATGCTTGCGGTTCGAACGATATCCAACCAGGGCGCACATTCCGCACCGCGGCCAGGCGCCCCGCCAACGGCCACTTACACGATGGACTTCGACGTAATCGTTCTGGGCGCAGGCATCGTCGGCGTGTCCGCCGCATTGCACCTGCAGGATCGCGGCCGCAAGGTGGCCCTCGTCGACCGCGGCGCGCCCGGCGAAGGCACGAGCTTCGGCAACGCCGGGCTGATCGAGCGCTCGTCGATCGAACCGTATCCGTTTCCGCGCAGCCCGTTCACGCTGATGCGCTACGCGCTGAACCGCTCCACCGATCTCTACTGGCACAGCACGTCGCTGCCCGCGTTCGCGCCGTGGCTCGCGCGCTTCTGGTGGGAGTCGGCACCGATGCGTCACGCAGCCGCCTCACGCGACATGCTGCCGCTGATCGAGCGCTGCATCGTCGAGCACGACGCGCTGATCGCGCGCGCCGGCGCAGGAGAGCTGGTGCGTGCCAGCGGCTGGATGGAAGCGTTTCGCACGCCGGCCGCGTTCGAACGCGCGGCTGCCGATGCGGGGCTCACCGCGCGTCGTCACGGGCTCGGCATCACGCCGCTCGATGCCGCGGCACTTCGGGCGCAGGAACCGAGCCTCGCGGCCGGCTTCTGCGGCGCGCTGCACTGGCTCGATCCGAAAAGCGTCGTCGACCCGTCCGCGCTGGTCAAAACCTACGCGCAACTCTTCGTGCAAGGCGGCGGCACGCTGCTCACCGGCGATGCCGCGAGCCTCGACGCGCTCTCGCCAGGCTGGCAGGTCACGACGGAAGAAGGCAGGATCGCGGCGCCGGCCGTGGTCGTCGCGCTCGGCCCGTGGTCCGACACGGTGTTCGGCAAGTTCGGCTACAGGATTCCGCTGCGCGAGAAACGCGGCTATCACATGCATTACGCGCCCTCCGAACGCGGCGCGCCGTCAGCACCGATCGTCGATCGCGAATACGGCTACGTGATCGCGCCGATGCGGCGCGGTTTGCGCCTGACCACCGGCGTCGAGATCGCGCGGCGCGGCTTGCCGCCGACGGGCGTGCAGCTCGATCGCGCGGAACGCGTCGCGCGCCCGGTGTTCGGCTTCGGCGAGCGGCTCGATCCGCAGCCGTGGCTCGGCTTCCGGCCGTGCACGCCCGACATGCGGCCGGTAATCGGCCCCGCGCCCGCACATCGCGGGCTGTGGTTCTCGTTCGGGCATAACCATCACGGGCTCACGCTCGGGCCCGTCTCCGGGCGCCTGCTGGCCGAGATGATGACGGGCGAGACGCCCTTCACCGATCCGACGCCCTAC
The DNA here is from genome assembly GCF_003857965.1 of Burkholderia sp. Bp9031. Lineage (NCBI taxonomy): Bacteria > Pseudomonadati > Pseudomonadota > Betaproteobacteria > Burkholderiales > Burkholderiaceae > Burkholderia > Burkholderia sp. Bp9031. The sequence continues at coordinate 204,940 of NZ_QTPW01000011.1, read as the reverse complement.
CGCGCCGACCGCTTCTGACCACGCGCGCTCAGTCGAGCGCGCGGCCGAAGATCCGGATCACTTCGTCGAGATGCTCGGCCATCGCGCGGCGCGCGGCCTCGGGGTCGCGCGCGCGGATCGCGTCGAGGATCGCGCGGTGTTCGAGCTCCGAGCGATGCGGCATGTCGTTCGGCATGTACAGCGACTGCAGCCGCTGGAACATCAGGTCGTACTTGTGCGCGAGCAACTGCTTGATCATCAGCGCATAAGCCGGGTTGTCGCTCGCTTCCGCGATGCGGATATGGAACAGCCGGTCGCCCGGATGCGTGAGCGAGCCGCTGCGGTTGTCTTCCTGGTTGCGCAGGAACGCCTCGTAAATCCCTTCGATCTGCGTGTCCGAGCCGTGTTTCGCCGCAAGCGATGCGGCTTCCGGCTCGATCAGCCTGCGCGCCTGCAGCAGCGCGAACGGCGGGATTTCGGTATCGAGGTCGAGCGCGATGCCGAGTTCGGGATCGATCTCGACGATCGAAAACGGCGCGACGGTCGTATCCGGCTGCGGTTCGGGTACGGCAGCCGCTTCGGGCTGGCGCACCTTCACGCCGTCGCCGACACGCACGCTGACGAGCCCGTTCACCTCGAGCGCGATCAGCGCCTCGCGCACCGACGTGCGGGACACGCCGAATCGTTCGGCCAGTTCGCGCTCGGGCGGCAGATAACTGCCCGGCGGGAAATCGCCGGACTCGATCATCGCGCTGAGCTTGTCGGCGATCTGCTGGTACAGGCGGCGGTTCTGAATCGGCTGGATGGACATACGTTGATACAGGTAAGCGGTTGCGTTGCGGACGGTCTGACGAATGAAGCATCAAGCCGTTCGCGCCTATTCTATATGCCGGGCTTCGTATCGCGCGGCACCGCATAGCAACGCGCGGCCGTGCCGCCCCACAACGCGTTGCGCTCGGCTGCGGACAACCGCGCCTCGGCCCAGCGCTCGATCAGCGACGCCACTTCGTCATACGACGCCGCGAGCAGGCACACGGGCCAGTCCGACCCGAACATCAGCCGCTGCGGGCCGAACGCATCGAGCGCCGCATCGAGGCATTGCTCGATGTGCCGGATGTCCCGGCCGCGCAGGCCGCGCCGCCAGTCGGTCTCGGTCACGAGACCCGACAGCTTGCAGACGACGTGCGGTAGCGCGCCCAGCTCGCGCAGCCCGGCACGCCAGCGCGCGAGCGCCGTAGCGTCCCGGTCGAACTCGGCGAGCGCGGGCTTGCCCGCATGATCGAGCACGAGCCAGTGCGCGTCGTGCCGCGCGCAGAACGCGTGCACGTCTGGCAACTGGCGCTCGAACACGAGCACGTCGTACACATAGCCGTTCGCCTGCAGCCACGCGACGCCGCGATTGAACGCGGGATCCGCGACGAACGCGCCGACATCGGCTTCGTCCTGCACCTGGTGACGAAAGCCGCGCAGTTTCGGGCTGCGCCATTCGGCGATGCGATCGGCGAGCGCCGGCGCACCGAGGTCCTCCCAGCCGACCACCGCCGCGATGCACGCGTCGTCGCGGGCAAGATCGAGCAGGAACGCCGTCTCGTCACGCCCGGCGCGCGCCTGCACCGCGATCGACGCGCCGAGCGCCTGCGCATGCATCAGCGGCCACAGCGCGTCGGGCAGGTAGTCGCGGGCAAGCACGCCCATTCCGGGGCCGATCCACGGATAGTCGGCCGCGCGGTAACGCCAGAAGTGCTGATGGGAATCGATACGCACTGCGCCCATGGTGTCCTCGTGGTTCGCTCTTGCCCGCAGCATCACATCACGTCACGCTCAGTCGTACAACACCGCCGCGATCTTCGGGTCGTCGATATTGGTCTTGTCATACCAGTAGAAACCGGTATCGATGACCTTCGGCAGCTTCTCGCCGTTGATCGCCTTCACGGCCGCCTCGACGGTCTTGTAGCCGATTCCGATCGGGTTCTGCGTGATCGCGCCGGCCATCAGCCCGCTGCGGATCGCGTCCTTCTGCTGCTTGCCCGAATCGTAGCCGACGATCACGACCTTGCGCTTCATCTCGCGCACGCCGTTCACCACGCCGATCGCCGAGCCTTCGTTGGTGCCGAACAGGCCCTTGAGCTTCGGATACGCCTGCAGGATCGACTTCGTCACCTCGGTCGACTTCAGCTGATCGCCTTCGCCGTACTGCACGGTGACGATCCGCACCTTCGGGTGCGCCGACTTCATCCGTTCGAGAAAGCCGTCGCGGCGATCGATGCCGGTGCGGCTCGTCTGGTCGTGCGCGACCACGGCCACCTCGCCTTCGTCGCCGATCAGCGCGGCGAGCTTGTCGGCGGCGAGCGCGGCGGCAGCCTTGTTGTTGGTCGCGGCCGTCGTGACCGGGATGTCGCTGTCGACGCCCGAGTCGAATGCGATCACCGGGATCTTCTCGGCCTGCGCCTTCTTCAGGAGCGGCAGCGCGGCCTTGCTGTCGAGCGCCGCGAAGCCGAGCGCGGCCGGCTTCTTCGCGATCGCGGCGGACAGCATGTCGATCTGCTTGTCGACCATCGCCTCCGTTTCGGGGCCTTCGAACGTCACCTTCACCTTGTAGTCCTTCGCGGCCTGCATCGCGCCCGCTTTCACGGCCTGCCAGAACTGATGCTGGAAGCCCTTCGAGATCAGCGGGATGTAGGTTTCCTGCGCCTGCGCGCCGGCCGTCATGCCGACGGCGAACGTCAGCCCGACGATCGCGTTCAACACCTTGCTCCTGATCACTTCGCGTCTCCTTGGTTGGTATCGAATGTATCGAATGAAATGCCGGCCCGGCCGGCGGTGAAGCGGATGCGTATGTATGTTCGTGCGTCAGCGGCGGCGCCGGCGCAGGATATCCACGTAGACGGCGAGGATGATGATCACGCCGGTCACGACCGTCTGCCATTCCTGCGCGACCGACATGATGCGCAGGCCGTTGGTCAGCACGCTCATGATGAACGCGCCGATGATGGTGCCGACGATGCTGCCCGCGCCGCCCGACAGCGACGTGCCGCCGATCACGACGGCCGCGATCGCATCGAGCTCGTAGCCCTGGCCGAGCGCGGGCTGCGCGGAATTCAGCCGCGACGCGATCAGCAGCCCGGCGATCCCGCACACCGCGCCGCTGAACGTGTAGACGGCGATCTTCCATGCGTCGACGTTCACGCCGGACAGCCGCAGCGCTTCCTCGTTGCTGCCGAGCGCGAACGTGTAGCGGCCGAAGAGGGTGCGGTTCAGCACGATCGACGCGCCGATCGCGACGAGGAACAGGATCAGCACCGCGTTCGGAATCGGCAGCGCGGGAATCAGGTTGCCGATCAGCGAATCCTGCGCGATCGACGTGAAGCCCGGCGTGTCGTTGAAGTAGATCGGCCGCGTGCCCGAGATCACGAGCGACAACCCCTTGAGCAGCATCATCATGCCGAGCGTCGCGATGAACGGCGGCACCTTCATCTTCGCGATCACGAAGCCCGACACGCTGCCCGACAGCGCGCCGAACAACAGCGCGGCCAGGATCCCGAGCGGCAGCGGCATGCCCCAGTTCGTCAGCACGACGCCGGCCATGACCGCACAGAACGTCATCAGCGTGCCGACCGACAGATCGATGCCCGACGTGATGATCACGTAGGTACAGGCGACGGCCAGCACGCCGTTCACGGCGGTGGCCTGCAGGATCGATACCAGGTTGTCGACATCGAGGAAGTTCGACGACGCGAAGCTGAAGAACACGATCAGCAGCACGAGGCTCGCGAGCGCGAGCAGCTTCTGCCTCGCGGCGGGGTTGAAGAAGCGCGACTTCAGGCTCGATGCGGCGGCCGGCGTGTCGCCGGAAGCAAGGGGCGGAACGGAATGCGTATCGTTGGACATGATCGGGTAAGCGTCTGAATCAGGACAATACGGTCGACTCGCGCTGCGTCGCGAGCTGCATGATCTTTTCCTGCGTGGCGTCGGCCGCGCGCAACTCGCCGGTCACGCGCCCTTCGCACATCACGAGAATCCGGTGGCTCATGCGCAGCACCTCGGGCAACTCCGACGAGATCATCACGATCGCCTTGCCGTCGGCGGCAAGCGCGTCGAGCAGCTTGTAGATCTCGCTTTTCGCGCCGACGTCGATGCCGCGCGTCGGCTCGTCGAAGAACAGGATGTCGCAGTCGCGCAGCAGCCACTTCGCGATCACGATCTTCTGCTGGTTGCCGCCCGACAGCAGGCGCGCCGGCTGCGCGACCGACGGCGTGCGGATCGCGAGCTGGCGCACGTACGACTGCGCGGTGTCGCGCATCTTGCGTGCATCGAGGAACAGGCCGCGGCGCACGAAGCGCCGCATGCTCGACAGTGCGATGTTGTTCTGCACGTCCATCCCGACCGCGAGCCCGAAGTGCTTGCGGTCCTCGGACAGATAGCCGATCCCGTGCGCGACCGCATCGGCCGGCGTGCGGATCGTCACGGTCTTGCCGTGCACGCGGATCTCGCCCGCGTCGACCGGATCCGCGCCGAACACCGCGCGCGCGACCTCGGTGCGCCCCGCGCCCATCAGCCCCGCGAAGCCGAGGATCTCGCCGCGACGCAGCGTGAAGCCCACGTCGCGGATCGCGCGGCCGCGCGACAACCCGCGCACTTCGAGTGCGACGTCGTTGGCCGACGTATCGGGCGGCGCGCGAAACGCCGTATCGAGCTGACGGCCGACCATCATCGCGATGATCGCGTCCATCGACGTGTCCGCCATCGGCACGGTCGCGACGTACTTGCCGTCGCGCATCACCGTCACGCGATCGGCGATCTGGCGCAGCTCGTCCATCTTGTGCGAGATGTAGACGATGCCGACGCCGTGCGCGCGCAGGTCGCCGATGATGCGGAACAGCTCGGCGATCTCCGCGCTGTTCAGCGCGGCGGTCGGCTCGTCCATGATCAGCACGCGCGAATCGAACGACAGCGCCTTCGCGATCTCGACCATCTGCTGCTTTGCAACGGTCAGCCGGCCAACCGGCGTGCGCGGATCGAGATCGAGCCGCATCCGCACGAAGATCGCGGCCGCGTCGCGGTTCAGCTTGTCTTCATCGACGAACACGCCGAAGCGGCCGCGCGGCTCGCGTCCGATGAAGATGTTCTGTGCGACGCTCAGGTGATTCATCAGGTTCAGTTCCTGATGGATGATGCCGATCCCGAGCGCCTGCGCGGCGCGCGGATCGTCGATCTCCACCGCGCGGCCGTCCATCCGGATCTCGCCGCCGTCCTTCTGGTACACGCCGGCGAGGATCTTCATCAGCGTCGACTTGCCGGCGCCGTTCTCGCCCATCAGCGCGTGTACTTCGCCGGCGCGCAGGTCGAACCGGCAATCGTCGAGCGCCTGCACGCCCGGAAAGCGCTTGCTGACGCCGCTCAAGGCAATCAGCGGCGGCGCGGTGTTCAGGTTCGGGTCGGGTTGCATGGATCGCCGTCCTCAGCCGATCGCGCGATCGAGATGCGTATAGCCGCCATCGACGAACAGCCATTGGCCCGTCGTGTGCGATGCGCGCTCCGACAGCAGGAACACGGCCGTGTCGGCAATCTCGTCGGCCGTCGTGAAGCGCTTGCCGAGCGGCACCTTGTCGGCGATTTCCGCAAGCTTCGCGTCCGGATCGTCGAAGCCGGCGATCCAGTTCTGGTAGAGCGGCGTCATCACCTCGGCCGGGATCACCGCGTTCACGCGCACGCCGTCGTTGCGCAATGCGATCGCCCATTCGCGTGTCAGTGCGAGCTGCGCGCCCTTCGATGCGCAATAGCCGCTCGTGTTGCCCTGCCCGGTGACGGCCGTCTTCGACGAAATGTTGACGATCGCGCCGCGCGTTGCCTTCAGATGCGGCACACAGTAGTGCGCCATCACGTAGTAGTGGATCAGGTTGCGCTCGAGCGATGCGACGAACGCATCGCGCCCGGCATCGAGACCGATGCCGTCATTGATGCCCGCGTTGTTGACGAGGCCGTCGATGCGACCGAAACGCGTGATGGCCTGCGCAACCGCGTCGCGGCACTGCGCGTCGTCCTGCAGCTCGACGGACATGCACGCGGCGCGCGGCTGCTTCTGCGTGAGCGCGCGCCAGAAGCCATCGTCCGGCGTGTGACGCGCGAACACCACCGGAATCGCGCCTTCGCCGGCGAGCCGCATCGAGATCGCGGCGCCGATGCCCGATGCGCCGCCGGTCACGATCACGACCTTGTCTTGCAGATTCAAATCCACTTCACGTCTCCGTCGTTCATGTTGTCGCCGCGCGGGCCATGCGCGGCCATCTTGCCGTGTGCGTCAGCCGCGGAACCGATACCGCTCCAGCGATTCCGGCTTCATCTCGATCGAGAAGCCGGGCGCCGTCGGCGGCATATACGCCGCGCCGCGCACGACGCACGGCTCGACGAAATGCTCGTGCAGGTGATCGACGTACTCGGTCACGCGCCCTTCCTTCGTGCCGGAAATGCACACGTAGTCGATCATCGACAAATGCTGCACGTACTCGCACAGCCCGACGCCGCCCGCGTGCGGACACACCGGCAGCCCGTACTTCGCGGCCAGCAGCATCACCGCGAGAATCTCGTTCACGCCGCCGAGCCGGCACGCGTCGATCTGCACGACGTCGATCGCACCGCGCTCGATGAACTGCTTGAACAGCACGCGGTTCTGGCACATCTCGCCGGTCGCGACCTGCACCGGCGCGATCGCCTCGCGAATCTTGCGATGCCCTTCGACGTCGTCGGGGCTCGTCGGCTCCTCGATGAACCACGGTTTCGCAAACGCGAGCTCGCGCACCCAGTCGATCGCCTCGTCGACTTCCCACACCTGGTTCGCGTCGATCATCAGCTTGCGATCCGGGCCGATCGCTTCGCGCGCGATCGTCACGCGGCGAATGTCGTCCTCCAGGTTCGCGCCGACCTTCAGCTTCACGTAGTCGAACCCGGCGTCCACCGCCTCGCGGCACAGCCGGCGCAGCTTGTCGTCGCTGTAGCCGAGCCAGCCCGCCGACGTCGTGTAGCACGGGTAGCCTTCGCGCTCGAGTGTCGCGATCCGCGCGGCCTTGCCCGGCACCTGCCGGTGCAGCAAGTCGAGCGCCTCGTCCTGCGTCAGGCAGTCGGTCAGGTAGCGGAAATCGATCGCGCGCACGATTTCCTCGGGGCTCATGTCGGCGACGAGCCGCCACAGCGGTTTGCCAACCGCCTTCGCCCACAGGTCCCACACCGCGTTGACGACGGCGCCCGTCGCCAGGTGGATCGCGCCCTTGTCGGGGCCGATCCAGCGCAACTGGCTGTCCGACGTCACGTGCCGCCAGAAGCGGCCCATGTCTTCGCGGATCCAGTCGAGGTCGAGGCCGACGACGAGGTGACGCATCGCGTCGATCGCCGCGCAGCAAATTTCATTGCCGCGCCCGATGGTGAACGTGAGTCCGTGGCCTTCGAGCCCGTCGTGGTCGGTTTCGAGCACGACGTACGCAGCCGAATAATCGGGGTCCGGATTCATCGCATCGGAGCCGTCGAGCTGGCGCGAGGTCGGGAAGCGCACGTCGAGGACGCGCATCGATCGAATGATAGGCATGACGAACGGTCCGTTAAAGGGAATCAGGCCTGCACGGTGCGCTGACGCTGCTCGCCGAGCCCGTCGATGCCGAGCGTGATCACCTGCCCGGCGCGCAGATAGACGGGCGGCTTCTGGCCGAGCCCGACGCCCGGCGGCGTGCCGGTCGAGATCACGTCGCCCGGCTGCAGGCTCATGAAGCGGCTCAGGTAGCTGATCAGGTGCGGCACGCGGAACACCATGGTGGCGGTCGTGCCGTTCTGGTAGCGGTGGCCGTCCACTTCGAGCCACAGCCGCAGCGCGTGCGGATCGGGCACTTCGTCGGCCGTCACGAGCCACGGGCCGAGCGGGCCGAACGTGTCGTTGCCCTTGCCCTTGTCCCACGTGCCGCCGCGTTCGAGCTGGTATTCGCGCTCCGACACGTCGTTCACCACGCAGTAGCCGGCGACGTGCGACAGCGCATCGGCTTCGTCGATATAGCGGCCGCCCTGGCCGATCACGACGCCGAGCTCGACTTCCCAGTCGGTTTTCTCCGAGCCGCGCGGAATCTCGACGTCGTCGTTCGGCCCCGAGATCGCGCTTGTCCATTTGCCGAACACGACCGGCTCCTTCGGGACTTCCATCCCCGATTCGGCCGCATGGTCGGAATAGTTGAGCCCGATGCAGATGAACTTGCCGACGCGGCCGACGCACGCGCCGAGCCGCGGCGTGCCCTCGACCAACGGCAGCGACGACGGCTCGATGTCGCGCAGCCGCGCGAGCGACGCAGGCGTCAGCGCATTGCCGGCGATGTCCTCGATCACGCCCGACAGGTCGCGGATCTTTCCCTGCGCATCGAGCAGGCCCGGTTTCTCATGATGTTTGTCGCCAAATCTCAGCAGTTTCATATCGTTTAAGCGGAAACGGAAAGTGAATAGGGATGCGTAGTCAATGGGAGAGGGTCAGTTGGACCAGCCGCCATCGATCAGGTGAATCGCGCCGGTGGTAAACGACGCTTCGTCGGACGCGAGATACAGCGCGAGCGCGGCCACTTCGTCCGCGGTGCCGATGCGGCCCATCGGCTGACGCGAGACGAACGCCTGGCGCACGGCGTCGATCGACACCTGGCGCGTGTGCGCCTGCTCGGCAATCCGCTGCTCGAGCGACGGCGACTCGATCGTGCCCGGGCAAATCGCGTTGCAGCGAATGCGTTGTTCGACGAAATCGGCGGCAACCGCCTTGGTCAGGCCGATCACGGCCGCCTTGGTCGTGCCGTAGACGAAGCGGTTCGGCACGCCCTTCACGCTCGACGCGGCCGACGCCATGTTGATGATCGACGCGCCGCCCGCTTCCAGCATCGCCGGCAGCAGCGCGCGGATCAGCCGGTACATCGACGTGACGTTGAGGTTCAGCGAGAACGCCCAGGCGGTGTCGTCGCAGTCGAGGATCGAGCCGTGGTGGACGAAGCCCGCGCAGTTGAACAGCACGTCGAATGCGCGCTCCTGCGCGGCGAGCGCCGCGACGTCGCCCGCATCGGTCACGTCGAGCCGCCGCGTGGCCAGCCGGCCGCCCGCGCGCTCGGCGTCGGCCGCGAGTTGCGCGAGCGCGGCTTCGTTGATGTCGGTCGCCAGCACGTCGGCCCCCTCGCTTGCGAACCGCAGCGCCGTCGCGCGGCCGATACCCTGCCCGGCCGCCGTCACCAGCGCGCGCTTGCCCTGCAATCTCATGAGCACCTCTCCTGTAAAAGCCGGACACGCCGGCTCATTGGCACAAAGGACTAAAGGTCCAACCAATCATAGGTGCAGATCCCGGATTTGTCACGAACGTGGGATTCAGTATTTTCCCGAGCGGCAGAATCGGGCCGAAGGCGGTGTCTTCGGCGATGGCAATGCCGTTTTTTCGGACGCCGTCGATTGACCGTACGTCGCGCAAAGCCAATATCGACGGGGGTTTGCGGAGGTTTTCGATGCCCCGGGCCGCGGGATGGCCGGGCGAAACTGACAAAAAAGTCATGTTCCCGTCAGGGTGTCAACGGGGGGCGCGCGCGATCATGGCGTTGCCGGACCGCGCTTCCCGGTACACCGCACCCCGCCCGTCGCCGATCTCTGACGGGCCCCTCCGTCCCCCGCGGTGTCCACGTGACTGAGCGAGCAGACACGGTGGCGCGGCCCGATTTTCCGCCCCGGGCGTCCGCGTCCGGGGCGCTTTTGTCGCTGGTTTCTCAAGAAAATGCGCGCCGATTGTTTCTAAATCGGCAAAAGGTAATTTGAGCCAGACAGGATGTTTTTTCCGGTCACAGACGCTTACATTTAGCGCACCACTCATGGAAACCGCTACGGATTCGTCTTTGGGTAGTGACATCCACTGCCACGGCCGAACCGCACGAGCTTTAGGAAACGGCAAAATGAAGGCCTCCAAATCCCTGCCTGCGCTCGATCCCGCCGACGTCCACGTCGAAATCCTCGAACGTTCCGATACGCTGCTCGTCGTCCGCTGGGTCGAACCCGGCCGCTGTCATTACGGCGAACAGCGCTGGCGCCGCCGCTTCGCGCAGCGCACCGGCACCTGCGCGCTGTCGCGCCAGGTGATCCAGCGCGGCGACGAAGTATTCCGCCCGGCCGAGCGCCCGGCCCCGGCGAATGCGGCCGCGATGATCTCCGCTGCCGAAGTGCTCGCGTTGGCCGGCAGCCGATAACGCCCGCCGGCCGCGGGCCGCGGGCCGCGGGCCGGCTGCGAGATTCGCATGCCCGCCCTGGAACCGCCGGTCTAATTCCCCCGCTTGTCTGTCCCGCCTGCGCGGACTATCGTTACATCATTCAATGTAACGATTACGCGTCGTGGTGCATCGCCCACGCCGATGGAGGCAGACATGCATGCATGGAGCGCGCGCCACGTCCCGGCGCAAGGCGGCAAGGTCGCGGTCGTGACCGGCGCCAACAGCGGCCTCGGCTGGCAAATCGCGGAAACGCTGGCCGCCAAGGGCGCGACCGTCGTGATGGGCTGCCGCGATGCCGCGCGCGCCGCGCAAGCCGCCGATGCGATCCGCCGTCTCCATCCCGCCGCACGGGTCGAAGTCGATCCGCTCGACCTCGCCGATCTTGCATCGATCCAGCGCTTCGCCGCCGACGTCTCGGCGCGCCACGGCCGCGTCGACATCCTCTGCAACAACGCCGGCGTGATGTTCCTGCCGCTGCGGCATACGCGCGACGGCTTCGAGATGCAGTTCGGCACCAACCACCTCGGCCATTTCGCGCTGACCGGCCATCTGCTGCCCGCGCTGTGCGCCGCGCATCGGGCGCGTGTCGTGACGATGTCGAGCGGCTTCAACCGCGGCGGCCGGATCCACGTCGACGACCTGCGCGCCGAGCACCGCTACAACCGTTATCTCGCGTACTGCGACAGCAAGCTCGCGAACCTCATGTTCGCGATCGAACTGCAGCGCCGCTTTCAGCGCGCGGCGTTTGCGGGAATCAGCGTCGCCGCGCATCCCGGCTACGCGGCGACCAACCTGCAGCTCGCGGGCCCCGCGATGGAGCGTTCGCCCACCCGCGCCGCGCTGATGCGCGCGGCGAACCGTTATCTCGCGCAACCGGCCGACCAGGGTGCGCTGCCAGCCATTCATGCGGCGACGTCGCCCGACCTGACAGGCGGCGCGTACATCGGACCGTCCGGCTGGTTCGAGTCGCGCGGCCTGCCGGCACCGGCGAGCGTGCCGCGCGCGGCCCGCGACGCGGCCGTGGCGGCGCTGCTGTGGGAAGCGTCGGAGGCCGCGACGGGCGTGCGTTTCCTGAGCTCGGGCGTGCCCGCCGGCCGGCCGCCGGCCAAGCCGTTCGACACGGCGGCCGAGCTGCGCTGAACCGTGCGCAGTCGCCCCGCCATTCTTCATACTTATTGCACCCAACGAAACGAAAGCTCGATGAAAGCCTGATTCGACGCGCCACTGTTACCGCCCAGGAAACAATCTATCGTCAAAATCAGCGTTTACCCTGAACCGGCCGGTGACTAAGATTTAGTCAATCGCTGCAGACATGGTGTCGAAAGCGAACCCAATAAAACACCGGAGGTCATCATGAAATCGCTCGTTTCCGCAGTTGTTGCCGCTGTCGCCCTGTCCGCTTCGTTCGGCGCTTTCGCACAAAGCACCGTGACCCGCGCACAAGTGCGCAACGAACTGGTCCAGCTCGAACAAGCCGGCTACAAGCCGGGCCTGTCGAGCCCGTACTACCCGAACGACATCCAGTCGGCGGAAGCGCGTGTTCATGGTGCCGACGCCAGCGGCTACGGCGCGCAACCGGCTCCGGTCGTCCACTCGGGCGCCCCGGCTGCCGCAGCGAAGTCGAACGCTCGCGACTCGGTCTTCTTCGGCCAGTAAGCCGACGCGCCCCCAGCGGGCGCACCGCGCATCGCGCGACGATGTTGTATCCGGACGAGCCCGCCATGCGGGCTCGTCCTTTTTGTGAAACGCATACCTCCGCCGCCCGGCAGCGGGTGGCTTCGCCCGGGCGCCATGCGTCCGGGCGCTTTTTCGAATGATTCCGGAAGCGGTGTGCGGTGTCACCCGCCGTGCGCGGCAGACGCCGTGCGCGACAGCACGCGCCACCTCGACAGCAGTTCATCACGATCGACGTAGCAGCCCTGCAAATGCCTGCGACCCGTCGACGGATCGAACTCCGTGCGCGCATGCATCACGCGGCGATTGTCGAACGCCCACATGTCGCCGGCCCGCAGCCGGCGCTGCACGCGAAAGCGCGGCTCGCGCGCCAGCGCGAGAAAACGCCGGTATGCACGATAGACGGCCGCCACCACATCGGCCGGCGCATCGAGCGGCCCGCGCAGGAAGTTCGCGACGCGCACTTCCGTGACCTCGCCGCGCGCATCCAGCCCGATCACCGGCGCGGAACAGCGGTAGTCGCTGCTCGCACTCTTGTTCCAGAACTCGAACGGCGTTGACGTCAGTTGCGCGAAATCGACCGGATGCTCGCGCCGCAGCGCGTCGGCGAGCGCGAAGCCGTCGAGGAACACGCTGTCGCCGCCCGTTGCGTCGTTCGCAAGGCAATGCAGGAACTGCACGCCCGGCTGCAATTCACGCGTCGGCAGGTCCGTATGCGGCGGCAAGTTCAGCGACGTATAGGCATTGCTGTCCGGGCGCGGCTTCGATTCGACGTCGAACAGCACGCCGAAATTGGTCTCCCGGACCAGCCCGACCCGGCGCGCAATCTCGTCCACGCGCCCGCGTTCGGCCGGCACGCCTTCCACGAGCGTGAGCCCCGTGCGCTGCAACGCGGCGAGCCATGCCTGCAACGCATCGTCGTCGTGCATCACGTCGCGCCATGCGAACACGCCGATCGCCGCCGCATCGCCGCCCGTCCACATGTGACGCCCGTGTGCGGCCAGACGCGCCGCGCGCGACGCGTCGTCGTACGCGTGGGCGCGCAGCCAGCCGGACGACCATGCGCTGCGGTGCCCGTCGTTCCACTCGACGTGCAGCGCGCCGTCCGCTTCGACGCGCACCGCGTGCGCCTCGAGATCGTCGCGTGCATCGACGATCTCGAACGTCTGTTCGCGCGTGACAGCATGTACGCACGACGGGCACGCGCAGTTGTCGCGCAGCCAGTCGAAGTGAAACGGCGATCGTCGCGCGTCGGTCCATTCGACCTCCACGGTGCCATCGCCGATCGCCGCCGCCGCGATCGCCGCCTCGCTGGAAAACGTCCGCCAGTCCTCGATACGCTCTTGCGCTGCCTGCATCATTTGCTCCCGGAAATGCCCGCTACGCACGTGGTGCGAGCAGAAACTCACCGACCATCCGGTGCATCCGCGCCGCCTGCGGGCTCGTTCCGAGCGCGCGCCAGCAGCCGTGCACCAGCCCCTTCCCCATCCAGTAACGCGCAGCGCCGCCGGCCGCGAGCATGCGTTCGACATAGACACGCGCATCGTCGCGCAGCGGATCATGTTCCGCGCCGATCGCGAGCACGGGCGGCAGATTGTCGAAACGCGACGCCGCGAGCGGCACCGATGCACGCAGCAGCGGATCGTCATCGCTCGGCGCAACGCGCCCTCCACCACCCCAGTACAGTGCGCGATAGCGATGGACGTCGTCGAGCGTGAGCATCGGCGCGTGCGCTTCCGTTTCGCGTGCGGGAGATTGCGGTTCGATGCCGAGCATCGGATACACGAGTGCGATGCCGTCGAGGCCACCCTCGCCCGCATCGCGCAGCGCGGTTGCGACGGCGGCAGCGAGATTGCCGCCCGCACTGTCGCCCGCGAGCGTCAACGGGCGCGCGCACGAGCCGAATGGCCAGTGTGCGTCGCGCGCGGCACGCATGACGGCCAGGCAATCCTCGAGTGCGGCCGGTGCGCGATGCTCGGGCGCGAGCCGGTAATCGACCGCGATCACGGCAAGCCCCGTGTCGGCCGCCAGTTGCGCGGTGATCAGCGCGTGACTGTCGAGCGAGCCGACGACGAAGCCGCCGCCATGAAAGAACAGTACGGTGCCGCGCGGTTCGCCCCGAGCGGGCGCATAGCGCCGCAGCGCGATCGGGTGTCCGTGCGGTGCGTGCCACACCGCATCGTGCCGCACGATACCGGGCGGCAGTGCGGCGGGCGTCCATGCGGCCGCGAAGCGATCGTAGATGCGGCGTTGCTCGTCGGGTGAGCGCGCCGCCGTGTCGGCCGGATACGCCGCGTCGACGGCCGCGACGAACGCGGCGATTTCCGGTTCGAGCATCGTATGCGCCCCGTTGTCGCCGGCGCTAGCGGCGCGGCGGCAATCCGATCACGCGGCCCGCATACGCGGGCGCCGCACAATCGCGCTGCAACGCATGCAGTTCGGCCACGCGCGCAGCGACGTCGTCGTCGAACGGCGCCGATTTCGCACCGTCGCGCGTGTCGACGTGCAGCAGCATCTGCTCGCTTGCCGATACCGCGCCGTCGTGCCCGTCCGCGAACAGCTCGAGATACAGGTGCACGCGCTTTGCGTCGTGCGCGAACACCCGCGCATCGACGCGCACGCGCGTGCCTTCCTTGATCTCCTGCAGATAGTTCACGTGCGCTTCGAGCGTGTAGACCGAGCGGCCCCGCTCGCGACGCGTGGCGTCGTCGAGACCGATGCGGTCCAGCAGCGCATCGGTCGCGAAGCTGAAGATCAGCAGGTAGAACGCGTCGCGCAGATGGCCGTTGTAGTCGACCCACTCGGGCCGCACGACGTCGCGGTAAATCGTCAGCGGGGTATCGCCGGTCATGTTCGTTCAGTCCTCGAATCGCATTCCGTGCCGCGCCTTCACAGCGGCGATCGCGTTCAGCACCTCGGTAATGCACTCGTCGCGATAGCGTTCGAGCGCCTTGATGCTGCGCGTGCCCTGCTGCTCGCTCGTGCCTTCGACGACGCTGTCGATCAGTTCGTCGGTCAGCTTCGGCGCGACCAGCTTCGTCCACGGCAGTTCGAGCGCGGGGCCGAACTGCTGCATGAAGTGTCGCATGCCCGCGTCGCCGCCGGCCAGCGTATAGGTCAGGAACGTGCCCATGAACGACCAGCGGATGCCCGCGCCGAAGCGGATCGCATCGTCGATCTCGCCGGTCGTCGCGACGCCTTCGTTGACGAGATGCAGCGCCTCACGCCACAACGCTTCGAGCAGCCGGTCCGCGATGAAGCCCGGCACCTCCTTGCGCACGCGCAGCGGCCGCATGCCGAGCGTGCGATAGATCTCCATCGCCGCGTCGACCGCCTCCGGCGACGTGCGCTCGCCGCCGAGCACCTCGACGAGCGGCAGCAAGTAGACCGGATTGAACGGATGGCCGACCACGCAGCGCTCCGGATGCGTCGCTCGCGCGTAGAAGTCGGTCGGCAGCAGCCCGGACGTCGACGATGCGATGATCGCATCGGGCTTCGCCGCGCGGCTGATCTGTTCGTGCAGTTCGAGCTTCAGCGCTTCGCGCTCGGGCGCGCTTTCCTGGATGAAGTCCGCGTCGGCGACGCAGGCCTCGATCGTCGACGCGAAGCGCAGCCGCGCGGGATCGGCGCCCGGCGCGAGGCCAACGCGTTCGAGCGCCGGCCATGCATTCGCGACGCTCGCGCGCAGCCGCTCTTCGGCGCCCGGTGCCGGGTCCCAGACGACCACGTCGAGACCATGCGCGAGCGCACGGCAAATCCATCCGCTGCCGATCACGCCGGTGCCGATCGCGGCGAACGTCCTGATGTCGGTCTTCACAGCCATGTCAACGCATCCTTCAAATCGAGGGGAATCGGACGGCGGCCGCGCCCATGCGCGCCGCCGCAATGAATCACTGGATCAGCCGTCGAGACTCACGCGAATTCGGCCACCGCGCGGCGCTCGAGCAGACGCTCGCCGCGCGCCGGCAGGCCGAGCTTGCGACGCCCTTCGGCCGGCGTCAGCACGCGGGCGCCGAGGCGTTCGATGATTTCCCGCGCACGCTCGACGAGCGTGCCGTTGGTCGCATGCACGCCGCGATCGAGCCAGATGTTGTCTTCGAGGCCGACCCGCACGTGACCGCCGAGCAGCATTGCCTGCGCGACCATCGGCATCTGCATGCGGCCGATCCCGAAGCCGGCCCAGTGCGCGCCCGGCGGCAGGTTGTCGACCATCGCCTTCATCGTGCCGGTGTCGGCCGGCGCGCCCCACGGAATGCCGAGGCACAGCTGGAACAGCGGCGGATCGTCGAGCAGTCCTTCCTTCAGCAATTGCTTCGCGAACCACAGATGGCCCGTATCGAAGATTTCCAGCTCCGGCTTCACGCCGAGTTCCTGGATGCGCTTCGCGCCTGCACGCAACTGCGCGGGCGTCGACACGTAGATGTAGTCGCCGTCGCCGAAATTCAGCGTGCCGCAGTCGAGCGTGCAGATTTCCGGCAGCAGTTCCTCGACGTGCGCGAGACGCGTGAGGCCGCCGACGAGATCGGTGCCCTTGCCGAAGCGCATCGGGTCCTCGCCCGGGCCGATTTCCAGATCGCCGCCCATGCCGGCCGTGAGGTTGATGATCACGTCGACGTCCGCCGAGCGGATCCGGTCGACCACTTCGCGGTACAGGTTCGGATCGCGGCTGCCGCGGCCCGTCTGCGGATCGCGGACATGGCAGTGCGCCACCGTCGCGCCGGCCTTCGCGGCTTCGATCGCGGCGGCCGCGATTTCCTTCGGCGTGACCGGGATCGCCGGATGCTTGCCGACCGTATCGCCCGCGCCGGTGACCGCGCAGGTGATGATGACTTCGTGGTTCATGCTGGTTACCCTCGCTTGATTCGGTTCGTGTCGCTGATTTCTGTCGTACTGCAGATGATTTTTCGCTGCGCGCCGCACGCAGGCGGCGCGCGCAGGCCGTTACAGGCCGAGATAGGCCTTCACGGCGGGCAGGCCGTCCTTGCCGTCGAACGTCTTGACACCGGCGAGCCACGCATCGAGCACCTGCGGATTCTTCTTCAGGTACGCCTTCGCGGCGTCGGCCGGCTTCGTCTTGTTCATTACCGACTGCATCAGCTGGTTCTCGAGCTGCGTCGTGAAGCGCAGGTTCTCGACGAGCTTGCCCGCGTTCGGGCAGCGCGCGATGAAGTCGGGCGCCGTCAGCGTGTACACGCGCGCTTCGCCGTAGTTCGGACCGAACGCCGCGTCGCCGCCGGACAGGTAGTTCATGCTGATCTGGATGTTCATCGGATGCGGCTCCCAGCCGAGGAACACGACCCACTTTTTCTCGCGGATCGCGCGCTCGACCGTGACAAGCATTCCCGCTTCGCTCGACTCGACCAGCTTGAAGCCGCCGAGGCCGTACTGGTTCGTATCGATCATCTTCTGGATCGTCGCGTTCGCGCTGCTGCCCGGCTCGATCCCGTAGATCTTGCCGTCGAGCTCGGCGCGGTGTTTCGCGATGTCCTCGAAAGTCTTCAGGCCGGCCTGATATTCGTAGCTCGGCACCGCGAGCGTCGCCTTCGCGCCCGACAGGTTCGGCGGTTCGACCACGTTGATCGACTTGCTGTCGAGGAACGGTTGAAGCTGCTTCTGCTGCACCGGCCACCAGTAGCCGAGCGACACGTCCAGCTGCTTGCTCTTCAGGCCGGCGAACGAGATCGGCACCGACGCGATCGTCGTCGTCGGTTTGTAGCCGAGCCCTTCGAACACCGTCGAGGCGAGCGCGGTGGTGGACGTGATGTCGGTCCAGCCGATATCCGCGAAGCGCACGTTGCGGCAGGTCGCGGCATCCGTTTCGGCCTGCGCCGCGGTCGCGAATGCGCCGGTCGCCAGCACGGCCGCGACGAACGCGGCGATCTTTGTCGACTTCATGGTTTCTCCCGAGTGGACCGATATCCGACGGGTTCGCGGAGTGCGTCCCGGCCTGCATCGTGGGTGTAAAAGTAACGAGCCATATTGGTCGCAAGACGACCGGCGGCGACCTGTTCTTGACTGTTTGCGACTATGAGTGGAAACCACTATGCGTGAGCTGTGGCTTGTGTGGCGGGGGTTTGGGACGAATTTCGGCGGACAGGGGTTTGTCCGGATGCGGCGTCGGGCAAGCAGGCCGGACGGGCTTGGGCGGCGACGCCCGAGCGCGCGCGATGCGGCTCCGCCCTGCCGGCCTCGACCGGCTCCCGGAAGCGCTACCGCGGCACCTCGACGTAGGTTTCCCTGCAAATCTCGCGCAGTGCCTGAACCAGCAGATCCCGCGTCGGCGCATGCGACTCATCGGCGCGAGTAAACAGCGCGATGGGCGGCAGCGTCCATACCAGCGAGTAAGGCACGATCGCCACCCCGGCGATGCGCACCATTTCTTCCGCGATATCGGCCGGCACGATCGATACCGCGTCGTCGCTCGACGCGATCATCTCGCCGATCACCTTCGACGAGTAGCTTTCGACGATCGGCACCGGCGGCGCGATGCCCGCCGACAGGAACAGGTCGGCCACCTGCTCGCGCATCGGCGTATGGGGCGCGCCGAGAATCCAGTCCAGCGCGTGCAGCTTGTGCCAGTCGAGCTGCGTGCGGGCCAGTTTCGCGGCGAGGCGCCGGCTCGCGATCATCCGCGGCTGCTGCTGGTACAGCACTTCAAAGGAGACCTGCCCGAGATCGACCGCCGACGATGCGCGCCCGATCACGAGGTCGACGGTGTGATCCTTGAGCTGCAGCAGCAACTGGTCGCTGGTGCCTTCGTGGATCGTCACGGTCAAACGTCGCTCCATCCGGGACTGCAGGCGCTTGAGCGCCGCCGACAGCATCTGGCCCGAAATAAACGGAATCACGCCGATATGCAGATGCGCCGCATGGCCGGCCGCGACCGCCTCCATCTCGCGGGCGAGATGGTCGAGGTCCTTCAGCATCGCCTTGGCCCGCTCGAGCACGACCGAACCAAGCGCGGTCGGCCGCATCCCGCGCGACGAGCGCTCGAACAGCGGCGTGCCGAACATGCTTTCCAGCTCGGACAGCGCGTTCGTCACGGCGGGCTGGCTGCTGGCCATGTGCTCCGCGACGCGCGTCAGCGACCCGTGCTGCTGGATCTGCAGCAACAGCATCAGGTGCCGCATCTTCAGGCGCGCGCCAAGGCGCCTGACCACGTCGTTCGCGTCGAATGTCATCGTCTGACCACGCACCCATCATGAAAAAATGATGGACCGATATTAAAACAGAATCATCTTCTTATGGCTGCCCCCTAGAATCCTCCATGGATCGCGTCGGGACTGGCCTGACGCGCACGCCCGGACCCAACAACATGAAACAGACAGAGACCCAGCAGCAGGCCGCGTTCGACTATCACGAGTTTCCGACCCCGGGGAAGATCTCGGTCGTCGCCAGCAAGCCGCTCGTGACGCAGCGCGATCTGGCACTGGCCTACACGCCCGGCGTCGCCAGCGTGTGCGAGGCGATCGCCGCCGATCCGCTGCAGGCGCGCCGCTTCACGAGCCGCGGGAATCTGGTGGGCGTGATCACCAACGGCACCGCCGTGCTGGGTCTGGGCAACATCGGCGCGCTCGCATCGAAGCCGGTCATGGAAGGCAAGGCCGTGCTGTTCAAGAAGTTCGCGGGCATCGACGTGTTCGACATCGAGATCAACGAGACCGATCCGGACAAGCTCGTCGACATCATCGCCGGCCTCGAACCCACCTTCGGCGGGATCAACCTCGAGGACATCAAGGCGCCCGAGTGCTTCACGGTCGAGCGCAAGCTGCGCGAGCGCATGAAGATCCCCGTCTTCCACGACGACCAGCATGGCACCGCCATCACCGTCGCGGCCGCGTTCATCAACGGGCTGAAGGTGGTCGGGAAGTCGATTTCCGAGGTGAAGGTCGTAACGTCGGGCGCCGGTGCCGCGGCGCTGGCCTGCCTGGACCTGCTGGTCGACCTCGGGCTGCCGGTCGCGAACATCTGGGCGACGGACATCGAAGGTGTCGTCTATCGCGGCCGTACCACGCTGATGGATCCTGCCAAGGAGCGCTTCGCGCAGGAAACCGACGCGCGCACGCTGTCCGAAGTAATCGGCGGCGCCGATGTGTTCCTCGGGCTGTCGGTCGGCGGCATTCTGAAGCCGGACATGCTGAAGGCGATGGCCGCGCGTCCGCTGATTCTCGCGCTCGCCAATCCGACGCCGGAAATCTTCCCGGAACTGGCGCATGCGACGCGCGACGACGTCGTGATCGCGACGGGCCGCTCGGACTTCCCGAACCAGGTCAACAACGTCCTGTGCTTCCCGTATATTTTCCGCGGCGCACTGGATGTGGGCGCAACGACGATCACCCGCGAAATGGAAATTGCCGCGGTTCACGCGATCGCCGGCCTCGCGCAAGAAGAGCAGAACGACATCGTCGCGGCGGCCTACGGCGGCGACGAAGTGTCCTTCGGCCCGCAATACCTGATTCCGAAGCCGTTCGATCCGCGCCTGATCGTGCGTATTGCGCCGGCCGTGGCCAAGGCGGCGATCGAAGGCGGCGTGGCGACGCGCCCGCTCGAGGATCTCGACGCGTATGTCGAGCAGCTGCAGCAGTTCGTCTACCACTCGGGCGCGTTCATGAAACCGCTGTTCGCAACGGCGCGTCAGCTCGTGCGTGACGGCGGCAAGGCCCGCATCGTGTTCACCGAAGGCGAAGACGAGCGCGTGCTGCGCGCGGTGCAGGTCATCGTCGACGAGAAGCTCGCGCGTCCGATCCTGGTCGGCCGCCCGGAGGTGCTGCTGGCGCGTATCGAGCGCTTCGGCCTGCGCCTGCGTCTCGGTCAGGATGTCGAAGTGACGAACCCGGAATATGACGAACGCTTCCCGCAGTACTGGACGACGTATTGGGAACTGCGCTGCCGCGACGGCATCTCGAAGGAAATGGCGCGCGTCGAGATGCGACGTCGCCTGACGCTGATCGGCGCGATGATGGTGCGGCTCGGCGATGCGGACGGGATGATCTGCGGAACGGTCGGCGAGTTTCACAATCACCTGCGGTTCGTGGATGAAGTGATCGGCAAGAAGCCCGATGCGTCGACCTACGCGGCGATGAATATCCTGCTGCTCAACCAGCGGACGGTCGCGCTGGTGGATACGCACGTCAACGACAACCCCGATGCGGAGCAGATCGCGGAATTCACGATCGCTGCGGCGCGGCAGATGGAGTGGCTGAATCTCACGCCGAAGGCTGCGCTGCTGTCGCGGTCGAACTTCGGGTCGGGGAGCGCGGCTTCGGGCGTGAAGATGCGCCGGGCGCTGGAGATCATTCGCGCGCAGGCGCCGGATATCGAGGCGGATGGCGAAATGCACGGCGACTGCGCGCTCGATGAAGCGCTGCGGTCGCGGCTGCTGCCGATGTCGCCGCTGAAGGGCGCGGCGAACCTGCTCGTGTGTCCGAACGTCGATGCGGGGAATATCGCCTATAACCTGCTCAAGACCGAAGCCGGCAGCAACGTTGCCGTGGGGCCGTTCCTGCTGGGCGTCAATGGGCCGGTGAACATTCTCACTTCGAGCGCGACGGTGCGGCGGATCGTGAACATGACGGCATTGACGGTGATTGAAGCCAACCGCAATGCAGCGGCGTGATCGATTCCAGATAGCGCGATGGCGACTTGGTCGCGAAGCGCCAGGTCGCTGAATCCGGGAACGTGCCCAGTCGCTGCAGGCGATCGCCCGGTCGTCCGCCCGAGTCTTTCGGGCGGACGATAGCGGCGCTTCGTCCGCGCGCCGCGTCGCTGCAGTACCGGCGACGCATGCGCATGGAAGCCGCAAAATAGGCGGGCATCAACATGCGATCGGTCCGTTCCCCGGATTGCATACAAGTACGGTTTCACGGACAGTTCGCATCCGATACATGGGTTCAAACGCGAATACCACGTCACGCCGTTCAAGCCCGGAAGGCTTCGATCCAACTTTGGCGTGCATCAGGGCCGACTCATCGGCGCCCGCCACGCGCCTCTCCTGTCGCGCTCCCGTCTCCTTATAATCTAACGCGAGTCCGTGCTCCGGACCGTGTCCCATCCCCTAACGTCTGTAGAAATCGCCATGACGCCTCGGTTTGAAATGAGCGAAACATTGGTCGGCGCGCTGTCTCTGCGCGCCATCAAATCATTTCTTGCGGCCGCGAAATTCAACAGCTTCACCGGGGCAGCCAATGCATTGAGCGTGACGCCCGCAGCAGTGAGCAAGCAGGTGCGGGAACTGGAGGACTACCTGGGTACGGAGCTTTTCGTGCGTTCGGGCAGGGCCGTTACCCTGACTGCCGACGGCGAGATGTTCAAGGACGCAGCCCAGCTGTCATTGATCAATATCCATCAGGCCGCCGAGCGCCTGCGGAAGAAGATTCCTGCCAGGCAGACGCTCATCGTCTGCTGCTCGCCTGCGTTTTCCGCACTCTGGCTGCACAAACGGCTGCCCGAATTCATTCAGGACAATCCGGATATCGAGCTCACGGTCCTGGCCACGCAAAATTTCATCTCGATGGAAGCGGGCGTGCAACCGGACGTCTACATCGCCAAGCTGGCCAGCATGCGCGATGGATACGACAGCGAGCACCTGTTCGACGACGAGGTCTATCCAGTCTGCACACCGCAGTATCTGCGCAATCATGGCCCGATCGAGACGCCGGAAAGGCTGCTGGACATGTCGTTGCTGGATATCAGCGCCTATGGCCGTTCGCAGATATCCGAGCATATCGACTGGAAAGTGTGGCTGGCACTGCATGACGTCGACACCAGCTGGCGCGCCGATATTCCGCGTCAACTCTTCACCAGCAACGACTACCCGGGCATCGTGCAGCTGGCCCTGGCTCACCAGGGTGTCGTCCTGGGCTGGCATCACCTCGTAGGCGACCTGGTGCAAAGCGGCCACTTCGTGCGCCCGCTGCCGCACAAGACGGTAATGAAGAATCGCGGCCACTACCTGTCGATCCGGAAAGACAAGGCGGACGCCGCCGTGTGCAGGAAGTTCTGCCAGTGGATCAGGCAGCAACTCGCGCTGCATCCGGCTACAGATCAGGCCAGTTCCGCCCCCGTAACACCGGAACGCTGAGCGCCCGCACCGAACCGCCCTGCCCGGCAAAGATGGCGGCATCTTCAACCAAAAGTTGAAGGAACGCCGGAGGAAATGTCGTTTAAGTTATCCGCGAAACGGGCATAAATTTCCCTTCACGCCGCACTCGGTCGGCGGCGACGAAGAGGAAACCGGCACATGGGATTCAAGAGAACGATTCACGCGGTGGAGACGCATTCGGGGATTCCGATGCGCGTGGTCACCGGCGGCATTCCGCACATTCCCGGCGACACCGTCCACGCCAGGATGAAATGGCTGGAGGCCAATGACGACGGCTTGAGAAAGCTGCTGCTGCGCGAACCGCGCGGCTACCCGGCGCACTGCTGCAACATCATCGTGCCGCCATGTCATCCGGATGCGGACGCGGGATACATCATCCTGGAGCAGGTCGAGTACCCGATGATGTCGGGCGGCAACACCATTTCCGTCGCTACCGTGCTGCTGGAAATGGGCATGCTGCCCATGCGGGAGCCCGTGACGGAACTGACGCTGGAAGCGCCGGCCGGGCTGATCCGCATCACCGCGGAGTGCCAGGACGGCAAGGTCAAGCGCGTGAAGTTCAGGAACGTACCGGCCTTTGCTGCGCACCTGGATGCCGTCATCGACGTGCCGCATCTGGGCAAGGTGCGGGTGGATGTGGGCTGGGGCGGCATGTTCTACGCGATTGCCGACGTGCGCCAGTTTCCGGGGCTCGAGCTCAAGCCCGAACACGGGAAGGAGATCACGCGGGTTTCAGCGCTGATCCGGCAGGCTGCCATCGAGCAACTGCCGGTTGCGCACCCGGACTATCCGGGCGTGGGCATCACCATCTCCCAACTGTCCGGCCCGGCAGACGACCCCAGGGCAGACTGGAAGAACGTGGTCACCATGCCGACCGGGCCGCTCTCCTGGGATGACCCGTCAACCTGGACCGGCGCGATCGACCGCTGCCCCTGCGGCACCGGCACCTGTGCAAAGATGGCCGTGCTGCACGCCAAGGGCGAATTGCCGCTGCACCAGGATTTCCGGCACCAGGGCATCCTGGGCACCGTCTTCACCGGCCGCCTGGAGGAAGAAGCCCGCATCGGCGACAAGGCTGCGGTGGTTCCTACCCTCGCCGGCACCAGCTGGATCCATGGGATCAACACCATCGTGCTCGATCACGACGACCCATTCCCCGAGGGTTACACCCTGGGTGATATCTGGCCGCAACAGCAGGAGCGTTGAGCGTGCAGACCATTTCGGCGGAGCAGATCAGGTCGGTACTGGATTGGGACGGGGTTCTCGACGCGCTGCACAACGGGCATTCCGGTTCCCGGCCCATCGGCGACAGTTATTTCATCGGAGATGCCGGCTTTGGCTTGTTCAGCCGCGGCGTCATTCTGCCGGGAAAGGGCGCGGGGTTCAAAATTGCGTCGATCTTTCCCGCCAATAGCCGGGCCAGCCCGCCCTTGCCGACGGAGCAGGCCGCGTTTCTGGTTCTCGACGAGCAAACCAAAGGAATCGTCGCCATGCTCGACGGCCCGGAAATCACGCGATGGAAGACAGCGGCCGATTCCGCGCTGGCGGCAAGGAAACTGAGTCGCGAGAACAGCGAGGTACTGCTCGTCCTGGGTGCCGGGCCGGTCGCAAGGTCATTGACGGAGGCCTATCTCCACATCCGTCCGTCCATCCGCCAAGTGTTGTTGTGGAATCGCACGCCGTCCAGGCTGGACGCCGCGCGCTCGGACCTCGAGGCAAGAAACATCCAGGTATTCATCGTCGACGACCTGGATGCTGCCGTGGCCCGCGCAGATATCGTTACCGCAGCCACCAGCACGTCCACACCGATGATTCGACGCGAGTTCGTGCGTCCCGGCACCCATGTCGATCTGGTAGGCGGATACCGGTCGGATATGCAGGAGGCTGATTGCGACGTGCTGAGAGGGGCGCGCATCTTCGTGGATGACCGCGAGAACGCCGCGCAATCAGGCGACATCCAGATTCCGATGCAGGCGCAGGTCATACAGGCAGACCAGATCGAAGGGGACCTGTTCGATCTGTGCCGGATGTCGGCGTTTCATCGTTCGACCGAGGACCGGACGGTTTATAAAAATGCCGGAGGTGCGTACCTGGACCTCATCGTCAGCCAGTACGTTGTCGAGCGCCTGCAATCGCGCTAGATGCATTGCCGAAAAAAACGACGACCGACGTGCCCGGCACACGGTCGGCGGTTCCGGCGGCGCATTCGATCGTCTCGAAGGAGTCGATCTCACCTCGTCATGCGCCGCCATGCAATGCTGCACCGAATCAATGCTCTACAGAACCCGTTCCAACGCGCTCGCAAACCGCCCAACCGCGGCATCGACGTCATGCAGCTTGTCGAGACCGAACAAGCCGATGCGGAAGGTCTTGAAATCCGCCGGCTCGTCGCATTGCAGCGGCACGCCGGCCGCGATCTGCATGCCGACGTCGGCGAATTTCTTGCCGGAGCGGATGTCGTCATCGTCCGTGTAGCTCACGACTACACCCGGCGCCTCAAAGCCTTGTGCCGCCACGCTCCTGAACCCCTTCTCGGCCAGCAACGCACGAATTCGCGTGCCGAGTTCGAGCTGCTCCGCCCTCACCTTGTCGAAGCCGTACGCTTCCGTTTCCTTGATGACGTCGCGCAGCGTCGCGAGACTGTCCGTGGGCATCGTCGCGTGGTAAGCGAAGCCGCCGTTCTCGTAGGCCTCCATGATCTGCAGCCACTTGCGCAGATCGCAGGCAAAACTGGTGCTGGTCGTCGCATCGATGCGCTCGCGCGCGAGCGGGCTGAGCATCACCAGCGCACAACCCGGCGATGCACTCCAGCCCTTTTGCGGCGCGCTGATCAGCACATCGACACCGCTCTTCTCCATGTCGACCCAGATCGTGCCGGACGCGATGCAATCCAGCACGAACATCCCGCCGACCGCATGCACGGCGTCGGCCACCGCGCGCAGATACGCATCGGGCAGCATCATCCCGGATGCGGTTTCGACGTGAGGGGCAAAGACCAGATCCGGCTTGTGCGCCTGAATCGCAGCGACGACTTCCTCGATCGGCGCCGGTGCAAACGCCGCCTGCCTTCCCGATTCGACCGGACGCGCCTTCAATACGATCGACTCGGACGGAATGCTGCCCATGTCGAAAATCTGCGACCAGCGGAAGCTGAACCAGCCGTTGCGGATGACCACGCACTTCTTGTTCGTCGCGAACTGCCGGGCCACGGCTTCCATGCCGAACGTCCCGCTGCCCGGGACGATCGCAACCGCCTTCGCGTTGTAGACCCTTTTCAGCGCTGCGGAAATGTCGCGCATGACGCCCTGAAAGCGCTGCGACATGTGATTGATCGACCGGTCGGTGTACACCACCGAATATTCGAGGAGCCCGTCGCGGTCGACATCGGGAAGTAATCCTGGCACGTTCGCCTCCGGTAAAGGACATGGGACAAGAGCGAGCGGTATTCGCGAATCGATACCGCTGCGCCCATGCAGATCTGCGTTTTGCTCAGATGACGAACGATTCTAACGAAAGCCAACTGCGGCCGGGGATTTTGGTGTGCCGCCCGGCATACCGCGGCAATCGATTACTTCGGCCATCGCCAGGCCGGATCGGCCAGGTGTTCGGCGAAGTAGTCGGACAGCGCGGCAACCTTCGCCGGACGTGCACGTGCAGACGGCGTGACGAAGTACAGGCCGCCCTTCGTCAGCGACCAGTCGGTCAGGATGGCTTCGAGGCGGCCATCGGCCAGATATTCACCGGTGATGAACTCGGGCAGTTCGGCGATCGCCAGACCATCGAGCAGCGCAGGCAGCAGCGCGTCGGCGTTCGTCACGCGCAGCGGACCGTTCGGCGTGATCGGCTCCTCGTCACCCGCATCGTTCGTGAAGCGCCACACGTCGCTATGCGCACGATACGCGTACGAGAGACACGGCCGTTCCTCCAGTTCGCGCGGATGCGCCGGCCGTCCTTCGCGCTCCAGATACGCCGGCGACGCCACCACGTATTGCGTCACCGCGCACAACCGCCGGGCCACCAGGGATGAATCCGGCAGCGCGGCGATCCGCAATGCAGCATCGAAACCGTCGGCGATCAGGTCGACCGACGCATCCGACAGATGCAGGTCGATCGACACGTCCGGATAGGCACGAAAGAAGCCCGGCAACAGTGGCGCGACCCAGCGCAACCCGAATGACATCGGCACGGCGAGGCGCACCAGCCCACGCGGCTGCACGGCCATTTCACGCGCGGCGCTTTCCGCCTCTTCGGCATGGCGGTAGACCTCGCCCGCCTTCTCGCAGATCGTCCTGCCGAACTCGGTGAGCGCCAGTTGACGGGAGGTGCGGTTGAAAAGCCGTCCGCCCAGGCGATCCTCCAGGCGGGCGACGCCGCGCGAAACCGTCGCCACGGATACCCCCATCGAGCGTGCCGCAGCCGCGAACGATCCCTCCTCGGCAACCTTCGCGAACATCGCGAGCCCTTCGAAGTCAGGCAGCTTGGCCATATCCCCTCATCTTTTCATTTATGCAACGTTAGCTTGCAATCAATTCTATTTCGAAAAGATGGGTGCGTCGATATTCTCCTCACATCGCAGCACGCAACACCGAACGCAGTCATCCACGTATCGAACGAAAGGAGAAACACCATGGCACGCAAGCTCGACAACAAGATCGCACTGGTTACCGGCGCCACCAGCGGCATCGGCCTCGCCACCGCGCAGCGCTTCGCCGCCGAAGGCGCGCACGTGTACGTCACCGGCCGTCGTCAGGCCGAACTCGATGCCGCGGTCAACGCGATCCGCGAAGACGGCGGCAGCGCGACGGGCGTACGCGTCGACTCCACGAAGCTCGACGAACTCGACGCACTGTATGCGCAAATCAACGAAGAACACGGGCGCCTCGACGTGCTGTTCGCGAATGCCGGCGGCGGTTCGATGCTGCCGTTCGGCAGCATCACGGAGGAACACTTCGATGACACCTTCAATCGCAACGTGAAGGGTGTGCTGTTCACGGTGCAAAAGGCGCTGCCGCTGCTCGCCGACGGCGCATCGGTGATCCTCACCGGCTCGACGGCCGGCAGCGCGGGCACCGCTGCATTCAGCGTGTATTCGGCGTCGAAGGCCGCGGTGCGCGCGTTTGCCCGCAACTGGATTCTCGATCTGAAGGAACGCCGCATCCGCGTGAACACGATCAGCCCGGGCGCGACCCGCACGCCGGGGCTGCTCGACCTCGCCGGTCAGGACGCCGCCCAGCGGCAAGGTCTCGCCGATTACCTGGCCGCGCAGATTCCGATGGGGCGCCTGGGCGAGCCCGACGAGATTGCGGGTGCGGCACTGTTCCTCGCGTCGGACGACGCGAGCTTCGTGAACGGCATCGAGCTGTTCGTCGACGGCGGCCAGCAGCAGATCTGAACGTCGCGTCGGGGCGCGCCGCTCCGGCACGATCGCAATCCCTCTGCCTGCCGCGACGAGATTCAACATCGACGTCTTCGGTCGCCGCGACCCGCGGCGGCCGGCATCAGTACCGATCCGACACCCCCTCGATCCCGCGCTCATGCAACGCGCGGACCAGCCCGGCACGCACCGTCGCGACATCGGAAAACGCCGGCCGGCGATGCGCGGCGACTTCGGCAGCCGTATAAGGCTTGAAATCCCGCGGCAGCGCATCGCGGTTCATCGTCGCGAGGACCCAATTGAGCACGTCGGCGAGATCCTTGTCCGACAGCGCGGAGTTCGACGCGCCGGGCACGCGCATCACGTACTCGCGCCCCGCCGGCAGATGCGTGAAATAGCCGAGCGAATTCGCGAGCGGCGGCACCTTGCCCGGAATGCCACCGCCCGTCGCCGTGTGGCAGCCCATGCAGTTGAGCACCCAGTGCTGCCGCGCGAGCGCGGCGTCGCTCACGCCGTCGGCATGTGCGGGAACGGCCATCGCACACGCGGCGGCAGCGACCAGCCACGCGGACAGACGGCGCGACATGAACCCTTCGATCCGCGCCGCCACCGCACGCCGGCCCTCACGCACACCCCGGCCACGGCGCCACATCCACACGGCAGTCACAGCCCCAGCCCCTTCGTCACGACCGCACGTTGCGCGTGAACGGCCGTGCCGTCCATCTCCTTCGCACGCGCCGCGCGAATGTCGGCCGCCGTGAATGGCTTCGCGTCGCCGTGCTTGTCGTTGAGATCGAACACGACGTAGTTCAGCACGTTCGCGATATCGTCGTCGCTCGCACTCGCGAACGACGGCATCTTGAAGTTGTAGTGCTTGTCGTGCACCTCGATCTCGCCGAACATCCCGTGCAACAGCGTCGCGACGAGCTGCGCGCGGCCCGCGTCGGCCGTCGCGTACCTGCCCGGATACTCGGTCAGCGGCGGCGCGAGGCCGTCCTGCCCCTTGCCGCCCGCCTGGTGGCACACCGCGCACTGCGCGTCGAACAGGCTCTTGCCCGCGGGGTAATGGACGGCCTGCTGAGCACCGGCGACACCCGGCAACGCGAGGCATGCACCTGCAACGGCCACGCACGCGACGACGATCTTTCCAGCTTGCTTCACTTTCATTGCTTGGCCGCTCCCAACAAGACCGAAACCGAACAGTGGTAATTCGAATTGCCGTTCGCCATGCACCAGTTGATGTCGTTGTTCAGCGACAGCTTGTACAGCGGCTTCTCGCGCTCGTTGCGGTTGCAGAAGCACTTGCCGCACGACGTCTTGCCGCAGCAGTCGTTGTACGACACGATGTAGTCCGAACCGTCGTGCGGGTTGCGGCAGGTACCGATCCACGTGATCGGCGACGGTGTCGTGCCCGGCGGGCAGCTGCTCGACGTGCCGCCGCAGCAGCTGCACAGCCAGCCGTCGATCGCGCAGTATTTCCAGTAATCGCAGCTCATCGGATCGTCGCTCGCACCCGACGCGGCGGCGCCGGAAGCCGCCGATGCGCCCGACGCCGCATCGGCCGCATACGCGGTGCGGTCGACCGGCAGGAGCGGCAGCATCGCCGAGCCCACCAGCACCTTGCCGAGCTTCGCCATCGCGCTGCGCCGCGAGCTATGCTGCGCGACGCCGCGCGCCGACCGCTCGAACCATGAATCAAACAGGCCCATGTCGTTGTTCTCCGTTGACGTTGAAAGAGGGGCGGCCGATCACGCGTGCTGCGCGTGATGTTCGTGATCGCCGTGGTCGTGATCGCCGTGCACGAACTGCTGCAGCGATGCAACGCCACGCTCCTTCGCTTCGAACAGGCTCTCGAGATGCTCGCGCGTGTTGACGAGCCCCTTCGCACGCACGGTGCCGGTGTCGTCGAGCAGCACCGCGTACGGCAGCTTGCCGATCTGGTACGCGAGGCCGAGCTCCTGCGACAGCACGTACGGGAAACGCGCGAGGTCGTGCTTCCGCGCGAAGCGCGTGTGTTCGTCGAGATCGCCATCGCTCGCGAGCACGATGTTCACCGGCGTCGATTCGCTCGCCTGCAGCGACGGCAACAGCGGCAGCAGCTTCTTGCAGACCGGGCACGTCGGCGACAGGAAGAACAGCAGCGTCGCCTTGCCCGACGCATCGATGCCGCCGACCTTGACCTGCGAGCCGCGAATGTCGGTCAGCTCGAACGTCGGTGCGATCGCGCCGACTGCCGGCCCCTTGTCGATCATCAAGGCGCCGGCCGGCATGATGCGCTCGTACAGGATGCCGATCTGGCGCACGAGCGCGAGGCAGATCGCGCCGAGCGCGAGAACGGCGACCCACAGCAAGGCGGTGGAAACGGTGAGAGCGGTTTGCATCATGAATTCCTCAGGTGGGAAAGGCGCGGTACGTTGGCGAGCAGCACGTCGACGGTGAGCAGCGCGCAGACGATCAGCAGAACGGAAGAAAGCAGCGTCAGGTAGTCGAACCACACGACTGCGCGGCCGCCCGGCTCGACGAGCGCGGTCGCGACCAGCACGGCGAGCAGCAGCACGCGCGCGACATGCAGCCAGCCGATGCCGCGCGGCGCATCCGCGCGCGCGGCAGCAAAGCCGGAACAGCCGCAGTCGATGTCGGTGTGGCCGCGCAGGATGTTGATCGTCATGCCGGCTGCGAAGACGAGCAGCAACGCGATCAGGCCGAGCGCGCCGGTCATGCGCGTATCGGGAAACAGCAGCGCCGCGGCGCACACGACTTCCGCGAGCGGAATCGCGAACGCGGCTGGCGCGGCGAGCGCATCGGGCAGCAGGCGATAGCCGGCAAGCGCTTGCCGGAACGCCGCGGGCCGGCGCAGCTTCGCGAAGGCGCCGAGCAGCACGACGACGGCCGCGCCTGCCTGCGCGCTGGTAGCGAGTACGGGATCGAGCGTCATCGCGGTCTCACGGGTTCACGAGCAGCGACGGCGTACTGCCGATCTGCTTCTCGACGTGCTGCAGCTTGCCGGTGCGCGCGTCCATCACGACGAGATCGGATGTGCCCGTCAGTCCGTAGAACAGCGGCTTGTCATCCTCGCTGACCTGGATCGACACGAGCGGATCGACCTTCTGCGGCGCGAGATCCCAGCGCGCGATGCGCTGCTTCGTCTTCAGGTCGTAGACCCACACCTGCGTGCCCGGATCCTTGTGCGTGCCGTCGCCGCCCTTGTGCATCAGCACGTAGTAGCGGTGCTGCTTCGCCTGCACGGCCGTCTGCTGCATGCCGCCCGGGCGCCAGCCTTCGGTGCGCTCGGCGCCGGTCAGCAACGACCACGGCTTGCCGAACACCGGCTTGTCGCCGTTGAAATCGGCGCTGCGCACATTGCCGTGATACGTCGTGAACAGATAGCCGCCGTTGTAGCGTGACGCATTGATGAAGGCAGGATCATCGTCGACGTCGATGAACGCGTCGGACATCGTGCGCTTCACCTCCTTGCCGTTCGCGTCGAGCGTGACGGTGAGCGCCTTGCCGCTTTCGCACAGCGCGGTGAATCGGTCGTTCCCCGACGGATACGCGAGCACGCATGCCGCAGTGTCGATCTCCGACAGCACCTTCTTCGACACGGCGTCGATCACCGTCACCGACGCGGCCGGCGTGATGTTCGCGACGTACAGCCGCTTGCCGTCCGCGCTGAACGCGGTGTTGTACGGCGACGGCACGTGCTGCCCGTGCTTCGCCGGAATCACGATTTCGCCGGTGTGGTCGAGCGTCGTGTTGTCGGCCATCTCGACGACGTCGGTACGCGTGCCGTGCGAGCCGCGCGAGAAATAGGTCGTCGCGATGAAGCTCGCCTTGTGGTCGGGCGAGATCGCGAGACCGGGCGCGAAGCCGCCGTCGATCTGGCCGAGCAGCTTCTTCGCGTCGGCGTCGTACACGTAGATGCGCCCATCGGTCATCGTCGGCATCGCGATATCGACGACGTACACCTCGTGCGGATGCCACGCCGGCATCTTCTGCACGACCAGTTCCTCGGGCTTTTCCGTCGCGTCTGCGTTGCCGGCCCACGCCGCCGCAAACGCCAGCGTCGCCGCGAAAGCCGCGGTGCGTCGCCTTGTCCTCATGTCGCCTCCAGTTGGGATTCACGTTATGTGGGGCGACTGTAGTTCGACAATAAATCCGTTCAGCACCAGGACCGGCAACGCGTGCGTGCCGATTCGGGATATTGGAAAACCGCCTGAAAGGCATCCGCCACGGCCCCCTTCCGACCCCTCAAAAACCCCCGGTGCAATAGCGCTCATCCGTATTGCGCCGACCGTGCGGTCGGTTTATTCTTGCGCCGTCCGAACGACCGCCGGAGGCGCCGTGCTCGTGTTTCACCAGATGTTCGACGACGCAGACCGGCATGCCGAGGCGCTGCGCGGCTGGGATCAGCGTTACGACCAGATCGGCTCCGGCTCGTATCGCAGCACGGTCAAGCATGCGGTGCTCGACGGCGTGCAGCTGTTCCAGGAAGCGGCGAACGTGCGCATCATCCAGCGCGGACGCCTGCCGCCCGGCCATACGGTGTTCGGAATGCCGCTCACCGGCTCGGGCACCTTCGCATTCGGCGATGCGCGCATCGAGCGCGGCACGATCGTGATGGCTCGCGGCGGCTCGCCTTTCGAACTCCATTCGCCCGACGACATGTCGCTGATCGGCGTGGTCGTCGATCCCGAATTGAAGCAGCAGATCGAGGATGCCGCCGACGTCCGGCTCGACGAGCGCGCGCTGCGGCGCGGCGTCGTCGATGTGCCGATCGCCGCGCGCGAACGCGCGAGCGTCCAGCTCGCCACGCTGCTCGAACGCGTGCTGTACGCCCCGGATACGTTCGACGCACCGCGTGCGCAGACCGAATTGCGCGGCGAAGTCGGCAACGTGCTCGTCGATCTCCTCACGTATCGGATGCCCGAGCCGTCGAACCGGCTCACGCATGCATGCCACGCCGACATCGTGCGCCGCGTGCACGACTACGTGATCGAGCACCCGGAAGCGCCCGTCGACATCCTGAGCCTGTGCACGCAGCTGCGCGTGAGCCGGCGCACGATGCAGAACAGCTTCCAGTCGGTCGTGCAGACCGGTCCGCTGAACTACACACGCTCGCTGCGCCTCGCGCAGGTGCGGCGCCTGCTGCTCGACATACGGCAGTCCGACCTGCCGATCAGCGAAGCGGCCGCGCGCTGGGGCTTCATCCACCTCGGGCATTTCGCGAACGCATACAAGGCCCAGTTCGGCGAACTACCTTCGACGACGACGCGCCGGACGGTGCACCGCGCAAAAACGCGCTGACCGCCCGCAAAACCCGCGATAATCCCGGGTTGAACGTTCGGCGCCCGCGAGCCGGGCGCGGTGCGCGCCAGTCTCCCCGTTCGCCGCGCCGCGTCGCGCCGTGCGCGACGACCACCCGATTCCACCCCACGCTCCGATGCCAGAGGATTTCCACTTCCTGTTGCTGCCCGGCTTCTCCGCGCTCGGCTTCATGTCCGCGGTCGAACCGTTGCGCGTCGCGAACCGCTTTCGCACCGAGCTGTACCGCTGGCACGTGATCAGCGCGGACGGCGCGCCCGTCGCCGCGAGCAACGGCATCCCGGTCGCGGCCGAAGCCGCGTATGCGGACGTCGCCCAGGTCGAGACGGTGTTCGTGGTCGCGGGCTTCGATCCGCTCGTGTGCTACGACCGCGCGCTCGGCGACTGGTTGCGCCGCCAGAACCGGCACGGCGCGACGCTCGGCGGCATCGACACCGGCAGCTTCGTGCTCGCGGAAGCCGGGCTGTTCGACGCAACGCAAATGCTCACGCTGCACTGGGAGGCGCTCGCCGCGTTCCGCGAACGCTACCCGGGCCTGAACGCGACGCAGGAGCTGTTCGAGATCGACGACCGGCGCATCACCTGCGCGGGCGGCACCGCGTCGATCGACATGATGCTCGACCTGATCGGCCGGCGGCATGGCGCCGATCTCGCGGCCGCGATCTCCGAGCAGTTCGTCGTCAGCCGCATCCGGCAGCGTTCGGACAGCCAGCGACTCGAGATCGCGGCGCGCTACGGTGTGCACAACCGCAAGCTGATCCAGGTGATCGGCACGATGCAGCAGCACATGGAAAC
The DNA here is from genome assembly GCF_003857965.1 of Burkholderia sp. Bp9031. Classification (NCBI taxonomy): domain Bacteria; kingdom Pseudomonadati; phylum Pseudomonadota; class Betaproteobacteria; order Burkholderiales; family Burkholderiaceae; genus Burkholderia; species Burkholderia sp. Bp9031. The sequence goes on along the minus strand of NZ_QTPW01000011.1, from coordinate 170,445 downwards.
CCCGCTCGGCTCCGACGCACTCGCGCAGGAAGTATCGATCACGCGGCGCCAGCTCGAACGGCTGTTCAGCGCGATGCTGAACGACACGCCGACGCGCTTCTACCTGAACCTGCGCCTCGATCGTGCACGCGAACTGCTGCAGCAGACCGACATGAGCATCACGTCGGTCTGCGTTGCGTGCGGCTTCGAATCGCCGTCGCATTTCTCGCGCACGTATCGCTCGCGTTTCGGCGTGAGCCCGCGCAGCGACCGGCGAGCGACGCGCTGAGCATTGCGGACGAATCCGCGGGCGTCGCGCGTTTCGCAGCAATGCGGCGCGCACGACATGCGTCACGTGCGCCGTGTGCGCCGCGCCTGCGTCAACCGCCGTACACGTCGAACCCGAAGTACTTCTTCTCGAGCGTCTTGTACGTGCCGTCCTTCAGCATGTCTGCAATCGCCTGGTCGATCTTCGCCTTCAGGTCCGCATCTTCCTTGCGCATCCCGATACCCGTGCCTCGGCCGAAGATCTTCGGGTCGTCGATCTCGCCGCCAACGAACTGGAAGTTCGCGCCGCGCGGCAACTTCAGAAAGCCCAGATCGGCGTGTACCGCGTCCTGCAGCGCAGCGTCGAGCCGACCGGAGATCAGGTCCTGGTACACGGCGTCCTGGTTCTGGTACGACACGATCCGCACGCCTTTCGACGCCCAATGGGTCTTCGCATAAGCTTCCTGGATCGTGCCCTGCTCGACGCCAACCGACTTGCCCCGCAGCGATTCCGCCGCCGGCACCAGGCTGGAACCCTTCTTCACGACCAGGCGCGTCGGCGTTCTGAACAGTTTCGCGGAGAACGCGATCTGCTCGGCGCGTTGCCGTGTCATCGACATCGACGACAGCACACCGTCGAATTTGCGCGCCTTCAACGCCGGAATCATCGAGTCGAAATCGCTTTCGATCCACACGCACTTCGCGCTCAGGCGGCGGCAAATCTCGTTGCCGAGATCGACGTCGAAACCGACGATCTTGCCGCTGACGTCCTTCGATTCGAACGGCGGGTAACTGGCATCGACACCGAACCGGATCGTTGACCAATCCTTGGCCTGCGCGCCCAGCGCGACGCCCGCCAGCACGACACCGAGCACGAAACGCTTCGCGACATGGCCGCAAAAGGCAAACGAACCGACGTGCGCCCGCCGGCCTGCCCGCGCCGATGCTGCCGCGACACGCCGTTCGGCGCTGTACGTCTGCGCCCCGGCGACGTTCGATATCATCTTCGACGAACCGCTTTCCCCAAACATATTCAGTATCCCTATTCCTGTTTTATGGTTTCCGGAGAACCTCTTCCACACGCCAACCCTCTCCCGCCACCACTCCGGATCGGTGAATCGATCGGCTTCATCAAGCCCGGGAACAACCCGGATAAAACGATCGGATCGGCTCGCTCTGCTCAAACGACTGCCTGAACCTGAATCTCGACGAGAATGTCGTCGGCTGCCAATCGGGATTCGACCGTGGCACGCGCCGGCGGATTTTTCCTGTCGACCCATGCCTCCCACGCGTCGTTCATGGCCGCAAAGCCGTCGATTTCCTTCAGCCAGATGTTTGCGACCACGATGCTCGCCTTATCGCTGCCAGCCAGTGCCAGATAACCGTCGATCTGCTCGAGAATGTCCCTGGTCTGCGCGCCGACCCCGCTGCTACGGTCTCTTGCCGTCACGCCGGAAAGAAAGGCGAAGCCATTGGCCACGACAACCTTGCTGAGACGTTCGGTGACTTCGTGACGAACAATCATGAGTGTCCTCCTGTATAGATATTGCCGGGATGGTGTGATCCCGAACGGCCGCCCACGGAAACGCGCCGTCCGGAAGGGATCGATGAAGCAGGATCAGATCCGCCGTTCGGCCGAAAACGGAACGAGTCGCGGATCTAGCTGTCCGGACATCAGCGATTCGGCGATCAACGCGCCGGTGTTTGCGGCCCCCGTCAGCCCGAGATGACCATGCCCGGCCGCATACCAGAGTCCGGGATGGCGATCGGACGTCCCGATGAAGGGCATCGAATCGGGGCTGCAAGGCCGATTCCCCATCCACCGCGTTGCATTACGGACATTCACGCCCGTCACGGCCGACGCCGCATCTTCCGCCAGGAGCGTCGCGCGCCGATCGGTCGGCGGCACGTCGGGATCGTCGATTTCCACGGTTCCGCCGATGCGAAGCCCGTCTCCCATCGGCGTCACGAACGCCTTCCGGTCGGCCAGCGCAATAATCCGGTTGACCCTGACATTCGGACTGAGCAGATGCACGTGGTAACCGCGCTGACTGATCAACGGCAAACGGGTCCCCCATTGCGCGAGCAGGCCGCGCGCGTTCACGCCGGTCGCCACAATCACGTTCGAGCAACCGACATCGGTGTGACCGTCGACGCGTACCATCCATCCCGCTCCGCTTCGATCAAGGCCCGTGACGGTTCCATGAACGAACTGGCCGCCTCGTTCGATCAGCGTGGCAAACAGGCGCTGGCAGTACCGGTACGGATCCTTCACCCATTTCTGGGTCGGCAGGAACATCCCCGCCCGGTATCTGGCGCTCAAGGCCGGTTCGAGTTCCCGCATTTCCAGGCGGTCGATCCGCTTGCCGATCAATCCGCGTTCCTCGCGCAACCGCCACGACAACGCATCCTTGGCGAGACTCTCTTCGTCCGGATACGCGTGCAGTTGCCCGCCGTCGCTGAGCAGGTCGATTGCACCGATATCCGCCAGTATCGCGTGGTGCGCGTGCGACGAACCGTGCAGCAGGCCCGCAAGCGAATCCGCGATCTCGATCACGCGCCGCTCGTTTGCGGATCGCACGAAAGACCGCAGCCATGGAGCAGCCCGCAGCGCGTAGCCGGGCCGAATCCTCAGCGGACTGCGCGGATCCACGAGCATCCTCGGCGCCTTCCACGCAATGCCCGGCATGCCGATCGGCGTGACCGAATTCTCGGACAACGCGCCCGAGTTTCCAAAAGAACATCCGGTGCCGGGGAGCGAACGATCGATCAAAGCCGGCTTCAAGCCGGCCTTTTGAAGGTAATAGGCCATACAAAGCCCGACAATCCCGGCGCCAACGACGACAACTGAATTTGAGCTGGAGTTCTTCATTGATCCTTTAATCTTCCACAAGCACGATTCCCGGGCCGGCGTCCAAGCGCGGCCTAGCCATGTCGCCGAAAATTCCCGATCGGGCTCGAGAAAGAGCGCCGCCCGCCTCCGGACGGCCCGACAGCCTCGTTTCTCAACGCCTGCATGTAAAAACCCGGGTTTAATTCGAAGCAGATGGTTCACGCATATCAGGCAGGAATCCTTTCTTATTTACATCCCGCTTCAAATGCATTCAAAAGTAGCCATCCGGCAATGCCGCGCGGTCAGTGCCGCCCCCGCCTCTCCAATTGATTGGAAACCAGGATGACGATCGTCATGAACCCCAGCAGCAGCGACGCCGCTGCCGTCAGCGACGGATTCACGTTCAGCAACGCGTCGTCCCACATCAGCTTCGGCAATGTCTCGAATTGCCCGCCGGTGACGAAGAGTGCAACCGTCAGTTCGTCGAACGACATCACGAAAGCGAACATCGATGCGGCAATCAGGCCGGACCGCAGCACCGGCAACGTCACATGCCGCAATGTCTTGAGCTTTGTCGCGCCCAACAACGAAGCCGCCTGGTCCAGCCGGACATCGTAGTATTTCAGCAGTGACATCACCGTGATAACGACATAGGGGATATTGATGATCGAATGTCCGATCACCATCCCCGTGATCGTTCCGACCAGGTTCATTCTCGAGAAAATATAAAACAGCGCTATTGCGATAATGACGTGCGGCACGATCATCGGTGAGAGCACGAATGCCAGCGCGACGGCTTTCCCCTTGAAGCGTTGACGCATGATGAAGAACGCGACGGGTACGCCCAGCGTCATGCTGCATCCGGCTGCCAGCACGGCGATCAGACACGATCTTCCCGCCGCCGCGAGCCATTGACGGGAACCCAGGACAGCCTCGTACCACTGCAGCGAGAATCCCGACGGAGGCCAGTTGATAAAGTTGTCGCTGGTAAAGGACACCGGGATCACGAACAGCGCCGGCCCACACAGAAAGACGATCACGATCAGCGCGACAGCCCACAGGACACGGCGACTGCCATTCCGTATCGGCGCATCAGGTCTCGCCGGCTTTATTCTTTCACCGAGCAGATCGATCTTTTCGGCAAGAAACGCCATCCCGGCGACGAAGTAACCGCCGAGCCGGTTGCCCGCGCGCGATAATACGCCGCCCTTATGCCGCGCGCCGCCCGACAGCGTGGACAACCCGAACATCTTTTCGTATATGAAGAAAATGACCAGCGCAGACAGAATGAACAGCAGACTGATCGCACCGGCAAATCCCCAATTCAGCATCTGGTTGATCTGAAAGATGATCAGCTGCGCAATCATCGTGTCGTTGGGCCCACCCAGCAGCGCAGGCATGACAAAGAATCCGATCGCGGTGATGAACGTGATCAGCCCGCCGGACGCCACGCCTGGCATCGACAGCGGGAAATAGATCCGCCAGAACGACTGGCCGGGTCTTGCACCCAACGTCCCGGCTGCCTTCGTCAGATTGGGGTCGATGCTCTCCATGGTCGGCAGCATCGTCATGATGCACAACGGCAAGACTGCGTGCACCATGCCGATCAACACGCCGGTGAAGTTGTAGATCATCTTGACCGGCATGTCGACGACGCCGATCGCAAGGAGGAATTGATTGATGACGCCATGGCGCCCGAGCAATACCATCCAGGCAAAGGTACGAACCAGAAAGCTCGTCCACAACGGCATCAATACCCAGACGATCAGCGAGTTCCTCGTGGAATTCCTGACGGTTGCCAGCAGAAACGCGACCGGATAGGCGAAGAGCACCACGAACAACGTGACCCAGCCCGCCGTTTTCAGCGTGATCCAGAGAATGCGGAAATAAACGTCGCCCTGCCAGAGCCGCGCATAATTTTCGAGAGACAGCCGCCCCTGCGCGTCCATGAAACTCACGCCCAGCAACGCGCCTATCGGCATCGCGAAGAATACGCCCAGCAATACGAGCGCAGGGACGATCGGCCATGCGTTCAGGAATGGAAAGCGGATTCGAAGCGGCACCGAGGCTGCACCGTTCTTCCGCACCGACTTGCCCGAATCGAGCAACGAACTCATAAGCCCTCCGCGTCATCGGCCGGAATGGCAACCGTCTGATCGCGCCGCCAACCCACGCGCACCGGCCGCCCTCTATCGAAAACCTGCTTTCGTTCGGTCGTCAGTTGTATCGCTTTCACCGCCGCGCCGTTATCCAGCTCGATATAGAGCTTCGTCACGCTTCCCGTAAATACGCTGTCGATCACGACGCCGCCCATGACGTTATCCTCGTGCTCGCCGTCGGCCATCACTCTCATGCATTCCGGCCTCACGATCACCGTCATGCGCGCTCCCCACCGTGCGTCGATATGCGCCGCCACCCTGATTTCGTCACCCCCTGCCAGGAACAGGCCCGGTCCGTTCCCCCCGGATTCCGCGACGACCGCATCGAGGAGATTGGACTCGCCGAGAAAGTTTGCCGCGAAAACGGTTCGCGGCCGGAAATAGATCTCGTCGGGCGTGCCGATCTGTTCGATCCGGGCGTTGTTCATCAGGCAGATTCGATCGGACATGACCATCGCTTCTTCCTGGTCGTGCGTCACGTAAAGTACGGTGGTTCCCATGTTCTCGTGCAGGTGCTTGATCTCCAGTTGCAGCGCATCCCGCATCTTCTTGTCCAGCGCACCCAACGGCTCGTCCATCAGAATGATCGACGGACCATAGACGAAACATCGCGCCAATGCGATGCGCTGCTGCTGCCCTCCCGACAGCTCGCGCGGAAAACGTCGGGCCACGTGCGGCAACTGCACGGTTTGCAATACCTGTTCCACTCTCTGCCGAATCGCGTTTTCCGAAACCTTTCTCATCCGAAGCGGGAAGGCGACGTTGTCGAAGATCGTCATGTGAGGAAACAGCGCATAGCTCTGAAACACCATGCCCAGATCCCGCTGAAAGGGCGGCAAGTACGTGGCCAGCTTGCCGTCGATCCATATCTCTCCGCTATCGGGAGGGTTGAGGCCCGCGATGGCCATGAGCAGGGTCGTCTTCCCCGATCCGGACGGTCCGAGCAGCGTCAGGAACTCGCCCTCCTTCATTTCGAGGCTCGTTTCCTCGAGGGCCGTTACCTGGCCGTACGACTTCCGGACCTTGCTTGCCTTGAGCTTGTAAACCTGATTCACGTGTTTCCCCAGTATGCGGCGTGTTTCGATGCGCCCGCATCATTCACCGAAAGATCTTCCGACGTGCGTTTGACGAGCATCAGGCCAACAGCCACGCGTTGAAGCGGTCGGTCGTCGCATCCTTGTTTTTCCCCCAATACTCCGAATTGGCCTGCAACATGTGCGCGAGCCGGCCGCCATGATTCGGCAGCATCGGCGCCCGATGCGGCTTCACGTACTGGAATGCTTCCGGCGAGGTCGGTCCATAGCAGACGTAATCGGTAAAGATCGCCTGCTGCCGCGGCTGCGCACAAAACTCGATGAACTCCCGGCACATGTCCACGTTCGGCCCACCCTTCAGGATCGAGAACCCTTCGTATGTCCAGATTGCCTGATTCCAGACCAGCTTGACCGGCGCGCCGCCGTCGATGACCACCTGCGCCCTGCCGTTCCAGATCGGCAGCATGTCGACCTCGCCGGTCTTCAGCATCTGCGCGGACTGGGCGCCGTTATCCCACCAGACACCGACATCACGCTTGATCTGATTCAGCTTCCGGAACGCGCGGTCCACATCCAGCGGATACAGCTGGCCCGGTGCCACACCGTCCGCCATCAGTGCTTCCTCGAGCGTATCGAAAGGATTCTTACGCATTCCTCTCAATCCAGGATAGCCCTTGATATCGAAAAAATCCTTCCATCCACTCGGCGGACGTTTGACGGTATCCGTTCGATAGGCAATCACCGTCGCAAAGATGTCCACGCCAAGAATGAAATCGGTCCGCATCTCCTGGGGAATCTTCCTTGCATTCGCGCCCAGTCCGTTTTTTCCGGCGATCGGTGCCAGGTAGCCCTGTTCGGCAAGCGCGAGGTGAGTCGACTTGCTGATGTGAGCCATATCCCATTGATAATTCCTTGCGTCCACCATCGCCTTGATCATGCCGCTCGGCTCGGCCTCGGCAGGCAGTCCGACAACAGTAATGCCGCTTGCCTGCTTGAACGGCTTGTAGAACGCCTCGTTGAATGCCTGGGTAAAAGGTCCACCAGGGTCGCGCGTCACGATTTTCCGGTTCTGGCCCAGCACGATTGCCGGCGCCCCGAGTACGGCTGCGCCGGAAAGCGCGAGCGCACCTTTCATGACATGACGGCGCTGCTTGTCCATCTTTTGTGATGCCTTTTGTTTGCACATCGAAATTGTCTCCATTCCCATACCCCGCTCTCCCGAATGCCGGTAGCGTCAATGCCGAACCGTCTTGAATGGCTGGCTTGTCAAACGAAGTATTCGATGTCAAAACTAGAAGCACAAATCAAATTTTTTTGTTAGTGTATAAGTCGCCTTTATACCCGCCCGTATGAAGAACGCACCGGGTACGTCCGATATTTCCCCGCGTGCGCGTGTCGTGAGCAACCGCTCGGCAACACATGTGCATGCCATAGCCAACCAGGATCGATGAAGGAAACAGCGTGCAGATACGCCAACTGAAAGTTCTGCGGACGGTCATCACGACGGGGACCACCACGCAGGCGGCCGAAATCCTGAACATCACGCAGCCCGCCGTCAGCAGCGTGATCTCCAACTTCGAACGTGAGCTCGGTTTCGCGCTTTTCGAGCGGACCAAGGGACGCTTGACCCCCACCCCGGAAGCCCTCCGTCTTGCCGACGAAGCGGAAAAAACGATCTCAAGCTTCAATCGAATCTCGGAAATCGCTCGCGATCTTCGTGAAAACAAGGCGGGCAATCTGCGTGTCGCGTGCCTCCCGAGTCTCGCGCTCGATTTTCTGCCGCGCGTGCTTTCGTCGTTTCTCGCCGACCGGCCGAAGATATCGTCGTCGCTGCAGATTCAGTCGTCGGCAAAAGTCCGTGAGTGGGTGGCCTCGCAATACGTGGACGTCGGCATTGCCGAGTTACCCGCTGACGATCCGATGATCGAATGGGAACCGCTGGACCTGCAGTGTGTGTGTGTGCTTCCGAAGGGACATCCGCTGGCCAAAAAGAAAATCGTCACCCCTCGCGATCTGGATGGCGTTCCGTTCATCTCGCTCAACCAGGACCATATGACGTTCGCCCGTATCAGCAACGCGTTCGATGCGGCCGGCGCGAAATTGACCGTCAGGGTCGAAGCCGGCCTGTTTTCCCCGGCTTGCGTATTGGTGGCCCAAGGCGTCGGCGTCTCGCTCGTCGACTCCGTCACCGCAAGAGCCCATGCCAGTCGCGGCATCGTTGCGCGCCCGTTCGAGCCGCCGATTCCGTTCAACATTGCACTCATGTACCCCGCGTATCGCCCGAGATCGCGCCTGGTCGATGAATTTATCTCGTTGTTCAAGGAAAAGCTGGCCCACGACGCGTCGTGAAGGCGGCGCCATCGAGCGCGACGATCCATCGGCTCTGCAAGGGTCAATGGCGTGAATTTCGGAGATGTCGTGGCGTGAATGCGCGACGAATGAGAAACACGAGATGCTCGAGCCGGGCTCGCAAACGCGGGATGTCACGAGCCAGGCCAGAATGCACGCCTCTCCGGCCAGCGCTGTCGAAGTCATCACCGCCACGTTCCGCAACCGAGGATTCGCGTCGCAAGGCCGGATCCGCGCAGCGGGCGACGGTACGCACCGCGCTCGCAGCGCGTACGCGCCCGGCAAGGTTTCCGCCTGCAAGCCGCTAGAATCGTGGCTTGCCCAACTGAAATTTCCAGCCTCCGCCATGACAGCCGCCTTCCGCTCCGTCGACGACCTCTCGCCCGATCGCGTGACGACCGCGTTCGATCTTCCCGGCCACAAGACCGTCCGCTCGCTCGGCGTCGCACAGGGCATCATCGTGCGCTCACGCTCGATCGTCGGCTCGTTCGGCGCGGCGCTGCAGACCCTCTTCGGCGGCAACATCACGCTCTATACGTCGCTGTGCGAGAAGGCGCGCCAGCAGGCGTTCGACAAGATGCTCGCCGATGGGCGCAAGCTCGGCGCGAATGCGATCGTCGCGATGCACTACGACTCGACCGAGATCGGGTCGGGCATCACGGAAGTCATCTGCTACGGCACGGCCGTGCAGGTCACGCGCGACGCCGGCGCCTGACCGTCAACCGTTACGCGCCGGCCGCACACACGATCGCGACGATCGAGCCGATCACGAGCACCATGCCGATCGTCTTGCGCTTGTTCAGCTCGGTCCACAACAGCACGCCCGTCAGCGACAGCAGGATCAGCGCGCCGGCGAGCGTATCGACGAGCAGCACCCAGCCGATGCTCATCCCGACGCCCTTGTGCAGGTTCGTCAGCCACGCGAGCGTGGTGTTGTCGGTGCGCTTGAGCGTCATCGTGCCGCTGCCGACCCAGTAGTCGACCGCGACGCTTTCACGCGGCGACGCGAACACGAGCTGCCAGTGCTCGGGCTGCACGGTCTCGCGGTCGCCCCATGCGACCGGATGCTCGGGTTCCTTCTGCACGCGGCCCATCCGTTCCGGCACATGCAAATCCGGTTGCCCGCGCAACCATTGTGCAAGCTCGCGCGGCGAATCGGGTTCCGGGTCGGGCACGTCGAGCCGCAACGTCTCGACATGCGGCGCGCCGGTCTGGATCCGCAGCGGCGGCGCACGATGATTCAGCAGGAACCCCGTCGTGCCGAACAGCAGGCCGAGCGCGGCGCCCCACAGGCCGACCCAGCCGTGCACCTTGCGCAACCACTTGATGAACGTACCGCGGCGCGATCGCGTGCCGCCGGAGCCCGCCGGACGCGCGCCCGGCGCGGCACGCGACACCGGCGACGCGGGCGCCGCGTCGATTTCGATGGGATCGGCAACGCTCACGTCTCGCTCCAGATTCTCAACAGGTTGTGATAACAGCCGACGAGACTGCGGCATGCCTGCGCATCGGCGCCGCTTGCGTTGAGCCGCTGGATCGCCGTGTCCATGTCGAACAGCAGCGCGCGCTGCGCATCGCTGCGCACGAGGCTCTGCACCCAGAAGAAGCTCGCGACGCGCACACCGCGCGTAACCGGCGTGACCTGGTGCAGGCTCGTCGCCGGATAGACGATCATGTCGCCGGCCGGCAGCTTGACCTGCTGCACGCCATACGCATCCTCGATCACGAGTTCGCCGCCGTCGTATTCGTCGGGTGCGGACAGGAACAGCGTGACGGACACGTCGGTGCGCAGCTTCACGCCGTTCGGCAGCACGCGCACCGCGCCGTCGACGTGGCTGCCGAACGTCATCCCGCCTTCGTAGCGGTTGAACAGCGGCGGATAGACCTGGTTCGGCAGCGCCGCGCTGATGAACAACGGATTGCGCTCGACCGCGGCCAGGATCACGTCGCCCAGCTCGCGCGCGACCGGCGAATGCTCGGCGATCTGCTGGTTGCGCTTGACCGGCGCGCCCGTATAGCCGGCCGTCGCACGGCCGTCGACCCACGCGTCGCCCGCGCGGTCGAGCCGGTCGCGCACCGTGCGCACCTGCTCGGGCGTCAACACGTTCGGGATGTGTACAAGCATCGTTCCACCTGTTTGATCGAATGGCGCGGCAGCCGGCGTGGGCTCAGAACCGGTAGTCGAGCGTCGCGAGGAACGTACGCCCGACACCCGGCACCGCGCGGCCGCCGTCCGACTGGATCAGCGCATCGTAATAGAACTTGTTGGTCAGGTTCAGCAGGTTCAGGCGCAGGTCCCACTGCTTCGCGTGATACGCGGCCGTTGCATCCCAACGCGTATAGCCGCCCACCTGCACGTAGTCCGTGTTCGCCGCGTAGCGCCCCGACATGTAGGTCGGGCCGCCGCCGATCTCCCAGTGCGGCGTGAACGCATACGTCGTCCACAGCGTGAACGTGTTGCGCGGCGTATTCGCGAGCGTCTTGCCCTGCGTGCCGTCGCGCGCACTCAGGATCACGCCGTTCATGTACGTGTAGCTGCCGAACACCTGCCATTTCGGCGTAATGTGACCCGTCACGCTCGCCTGGAAGCCGCGCACGCGAATGTCGCCTTCGAGCAGGTATTCGCCCGTCGACGTCTGCGTGCGCGCGTTGCTCTTCTCCTGCTGGAACAGCGCCGACGTGACCGACAGGTTGTCGTTCAGCAGGTCCCACTTGCCGCCGACCTCGTACGACTTCGTGTGCTCGGGCGACAGGTTCTGCGTGTTGTTCGTGACCGTCAGCGTCTCGAGCGACGGGTTGAACGACGTGCCGTACGAGAAATAGTACGACTGCGATTCCGTCGGCTGGTAGATCACGCCGGCACGCACGCTCGTGAAATAGTTCGTCTGCGACGTGTAGCCCGGTGCGTTCACGGTGTTCGCCAGATGCGCCTGGAAGCGATCCCAGCGCAGCCCGCCGACGAATTTCCAGTCGCGGCCGATCGACACCGTGTCGTTCATGTACGCGGCGAGCGTGGTCGCGCCCGATTCGGCATGGTTGGTCGGTGTCTGCGTCGCATTGGACGCCGTCGACGACAGGTAGGCCGGATCGATCAGCGACAGGATCGGCAGGCCGCTGCGCGTGTACGTCTGGTTCGTGTAGCTGTCGTGGCCGACCTCGACCCCGGCGATCAGGTCGTGCTTCACGAAGCCCGTGTCGAACTTGAAATGCGCCATCGTGTCGTTGTCGACCGAATGGTTCTCGATCACGCGGTCGTGGCTCGCGAGCTTCACGTACAGCGCGGACATCGGCAACGACGTGTAGTTGCCGTTCGTCAGCGCGGGGCTCGACGACAGCGGCCCGGTCAGCACCGCGTTCGCGGCCGTCTCGCGCGCGTCGGTCATCGAGTGCGAGAACGACGTGCGGTTGCTGATCGTCAGCGCATCGTTGATGCGATGATCGATGCGCGCGGACACGGTCTGGACGTCCTGGATCGTGCGGTCGTCGGTGAGGCCGTAGAACGTGTTCTTCGGCACCGGCGCCGGATGGCCGTTGACCGCGAGCACACCGTAATCCGGCATGTCGTAGTTGTGCTGGATCAGCGCGGACAGCGTCACCTCGGTCGGCGTGCCGATGCCGAAGCGCAGCTCCGGTGCGATCCCGTAGTCCTTGTTCTTCATCACGTCGCGCGTCGAACCGAGCGACTGGCCGAACGCGTTGATACGAAACGCCGACGTCGCGCCGAGCGGCCGGTTCAGGTCGACGCTCGTGCGGTAGCGGTCGTCGGTGCCGATCGTCGTCGACACCTCGGCGGACGGCTTCAGGTTCGCCTTCTTCGACACCTGGTTGATCACGCCGCCCGTCGAGCCGCGCCCGAACAGCATCGACGACGGGCCGTACAGTACTTCGACCGAATCGAGATCGAACGTGTCGCGGTAGTACTGGTTGCGGTCGCGGAAGCCGTCGAGATAGATGTCGTTCTGCGCGGTGAAGCCGCGCAGGTTGATGTTGTTGCCGATCTGTCCGCCTTCCGCGCCGCCGATGGTGATGCCCGGCGCATTGCGCAGCGCGTCCTGGAACGACGTGAGCCCCTGCGACTCCATCAACGCCTTGTTGATCACCGTGACCGACTGCGGAATGTCGCGCAACGCGGTCGGGGTTTTCGCGCCGACGGTCGAGCGCTCGGCCTGGAAGTCCTGTTGCACGGCCTGCCCCGACACGCTGATCGTCGGCAGCGTGGCCGCAGCGGCAGCCGGCGACGCATCGCCCGGTTTCGCGGCGGCGGCCGGCGACGATTCGGTGCTCGCGCTCTGTGCGAATGCGGGCGCAGCGATAGGCAAAGCAAAGGCCAGCGCGAGCGCGCTCGCGAACGGGGTCCTGTTCGGCATGGAAATCCAGTCGGAATGAAACCGCCCCGCGTGGACGCACGCAATGCGCGCGCACGAGGCACGGAAGCGTTGGCTTGCTGACCGCCGGCGATCAGGCCGACAGCACTAGCTGGCTAGGTTGACGAGTAACCGGCGACAGACGCCGCACCGGCCACGGAAATGAGAATCGGTATCATTCCATGTATTTCTTTTTGTTTCAATTGATAACCGCATCGTCATGCGAAAACGCCACGTTTCCGGAAATTACTGAAAGTTTTATGTAATTTATAGAATTAATATTGTAATTTTAATCGGCCATTTCATCATATGAATATGCGCTCGAAGCCTTGTACGTCAAGGCATCGAAGGCATAGTCTCTTCTGGTTTTCGCGCCTCGCCGAATCCGGCCGATCCATATGGTTTACGACGCCGACGCGTCGCCTCAGCCAAAACGACGAATTAGTCTGACGATTATCCAGACCGAATGCCGTTTGGCATTTGATTCAAAATTGAAAGCTGTTTGAAATAAATAGCCGCAAATGAATCGGCTTCGGTTCGACGCATCGGGCCATGACATCGACTCAATGATCGCGCTCCAGCGACGTCATGTTCCGCAAGGTCGGAAACAGGCGCATCCACGTGAGCGCAACGGCGATCGTCGCCGCGCCGCCGACCACGATCGCCGCCGGCGCGCCCCACCATGCGGCCGTCACGCCCGATTCGAATTCGCCGAGCTGGTTCGACGTGCCGATGAACAACGAGTTGACCGCGCTCACGCGCCCGAGCATGTCGTCGGGCGTGCGCAGCTGCACGAGCGACAGGCGCACGACGACGCTCACCACGTCCGATGCACCCAGCGCCGCCAGCGCGACGAGCGACAGCGCGAAATGCCGCGACAACCCGAACACGATCGTCGCGACACCGAATGCGATCACGCCGCCGAACATCGCGCGGCCCGGCCGCCCCTTCAACGGAAAACGCGTGAGCCACAGCGTGCCCGCGAGCGCACCGACCGCGGGCGCCGCGCGCAACGCGCCGAGCCCCCACGGTCCGACCTGCAGGATGTCGCGTGCGTAGATCGGCAGCAGCGCGGTCGCGCCGCCGAACAGCACGGCGAACAGGTCGAGCGACAGCGCACCGAGGATCGCCGGTTCGCGCCGGATGAACGCGATGCCCGAGAACACCGAACGCAGCGTGACCGGCTCGCGTGCCGGCGGTGCGCTGCGCAGCGGTATCGTGCCGCTCAGCACCGCCGCGATCGCGAACGCGACCAGGCTCGTGCCGAACGCGACGGGCGCACCGATGCCATACAGCAGCCCGCCGAACGCGGGCCCGAGAATCTGCGCGGCCTGGTTCGCGGACGTCGACAGCGCGGTCGCGCGCGGCAGGTCGCTGCGCGGCACGACGGCCGGCAGCAGCGACGACACCGACGGCGATTCGAACGCGCGCGCGGTGCCGACGATCGCCGCGAGCGCATACACGCCCGGTGCGGTGAGCCCGCCGTTCGCCGCACCGAACAGGAACGCGCCGGCGGCCAGCGCCTCGACGCCCTGGCAGATCGTCGCGACGCGTCGGCGGTCGTAGCGGTCGGCCACCTGTCCGACGACGAGCGTCAGCACGAACATCGGCACGAACTGCGCGAGCCCGACGAGACCGAGCGCGAACGCGCTGTGCGTGAGCGCATAGACGTACCAGCCGATCGCGACCGACAGGATCTGGAACGCCAGCGACGACATCACGCGCGTGCCCCAGAAGCGCTGGAACGGTGCGTGTCGGAACAGGTTGGCGGGTAGCTGGGACGGCGAACCGGATTCGGGTAACGGGGTGGTCATCGAGGAGGTGTCATCGGAGGAGAGCGGGCGGCCGGCGATGCGCGCTGCGGCCGAACCGCGATGATATCGCCAACCGTGCCGATCCTGCCGGACGCGCACCCCGCGCCGGTAGCACCGGCGCACACGGCACTACCCTCCCGCCGCGCAAAAAAAAGCGCGAACCGCAGTTCGCGCCAAAGAGAGATCTCGCTGAGGACACCGGAAGATCTACCCCACCCCACTCAGAAAGAATGCCGCATCCCGATCCGCACGTCGGCCTGCGTCTGCGTGGTCGACGGCGTGAAGCTGTAGCCGATGACCGCATCGACACCCTGCGACGCGCGCAGGTAGTCGCCGGAGATGTACACGTCGGTGCGCTTCGACAGCAGGTAGTGCAGGCCGGCCGTCCCCTGGTTCCAGTGGTGGCCTTCGAAGCGCGTGTGCTGATAGCCCGCGATGAAGCTGAGCGCCGGCGTGAACTGGTACAGGCCGCCGCCTTCATACACCTGCATGTGCGACGACTGGCCGAAGCCCTTGATCGTCGTGTACGAGAAGTTCGCGTCGAGCGACAGCTTGCCGATCGTGTAGCTCGTGCCGATGCCGAACGTTCCCTGGCTGTCGACGTCCATCGCGGTGTTCGAGAACAGGTCGGTGCGCGCGCCGGTCGCCGGATCGACGGTGACGGTCTGCTGGCCGAGGAACGTATGCGTGCCGATCATTGCGTACGGGTCGAACGCATAGATGCCGTTCGGGTTGTTCAGGCGCGTGTACGCCGCACCGATCGAGAAGTCGCCCTTCGTGAAGCTCGCGCCCGCGCTCCATGCGCTGTTGCGATGGAAGTTGCCGGCGACGTTGCCGAACGAATACATCGCGCCAAACTTGAAGCCGTTCAGGTCGTTCGACAGGAACTTCACCGAGTTCGGCAGGCGGTCGCCGTTGAAGCGGTCGAAGTCGCCCTGGTGAATCGCATAGCCGCTCCCCCATGCCGAGATGTTGTAGATCGACACCAGCTCGTTGGTGATGTCCAGCTGGTTGCCGAACGACAGCGTGCCCCAGTCGTTCTGCAGGCCGACATAAGCCTGGCGTCCGAACTCCGCCCCGCCGAAGCCGAGCTGCCCGTTGCCGAGGTGGAAACCGCTCTCGAGCGTGAATACCGCTTTCAGGCCGCCACCGAGATCTTCAGTGCCCTTCAGGCCGAAGCGGTTGCCGTACGCGATGCCGTCGTCGAACTTGACCACGTGCGAGCCGCCCGTGTTGTTCACGTAAGTAACGCCCGCGTCGATGATCCCGTACAGCGTCACGCTGCTCTGCGCATGGCCGATGGCGGGAATACAGGCCGCGCATGCCAGCGCGACCGCTACGGCAACTTTCTTCTGCTTCATTGTCGACCACCCTCCCTGAACCGTTCTGTGGAAAGAACCGTGGCCTGGCGCGCGCCGCAATACGCCGGCCGATTCGAATTCGGTACGTCTACTAGCTTCGGTATTTCGTTTTCCGCAATAACGTAGCCATTGGCGAAAAATACAAACCCATATTTATGGTCACCAGTCTGAAGGCGACACCAAATGGTCTCGATGCGACTGCTCGGGAAAACACCGAGACGGGCAGCCATGCAAAAAACGGCCGCCCGAACATGGATCAGCGGGCGTCGAGCGCCGCGCGCACGGCCGGCAGGGCCGGTGTGCCGGATGCGGTCGTCACGCCATCCAGCCAGCCCTCGACGAGTGCCGGGTCCGCCTTCAGCACGTGCTGCGCCGCAAGCGCGGGCGACGTCTTGTTGTCGAGCATGTCGGCGATCATCCTGTTCTCGACGTCGACGGAGAAGGTCATCTGCCGGAACAGCCGCGCGAGGTTCGCACACTGGCCGGCAAAGCCGGAACGCGTCACGGTGTTGACGGTCGCACCGCCGTAGTTCGGACCGAAATACGCGTCGCCGCCCGACAGGTAGGTCAGGTGGAACTTGGTATTCATCAGGTGCGGCTCCCACGCGAGAAACACGATCCAGCGCTTGTCGCGCACCGCACGCTCGACCTGCGTGAGCATCCCCGTCTCGCTCGATTCGACGAGCGACCAGTTCGCCGGGCCGAGCGCATGGTCGGACAGCATCCGCTTGATGTTCTGGTTTGCGGGCGCGCCGGGCTCGATCCCGTAGATCTTGTCGCCGAAGCGGTCCGCGTAGTGTGCGAGATCGGCGAACGTATGCACGCCCGCGGCCGCGACGTAATCGGGCACGGCCAGCGTGAACTTCGCGCCGCTCAGGTTCGCGTGGAGCACGTCGATCGACTTCTCGTCGACGAAAGGCTTCACGAGCGGCGCCTGCGCGGGCATCCAGTTACCGAGGAACACGTCGACCTGCCCTTTCTTCAAGCCCTGGTATGTGATCGGCACCGACAGGTTCGCAACGTCCTGCCGGTAGCCGAGCGCCTTCAGCACGACGCCGGCCATCGCGTTCGTCGCGTCGATGTCGGTCCAGCCGGGCGCCGCCATCTTCACGTCGCGACACGTCTGCGGGTCGGCGGCGTGCGCGGGCTGTATCGCCATCACACATGCGGTCGCGGCGAGCGCCGCGCCGATCCTTCGGATTGCTGCTTGGGATTGCCGTTTCATGGTTCGTTTCCTCCGTCGTTCGTCAATGACCGCGATGCGGACCGTTCAGCGCCCGACGCGCGGAAAGCGCGCCATCGCTTCGAGCGTGTCGAGTTCGATGTGATTGCGCATGTAGCGCTGGCTCGCGTCGGTGAACGGTTGCCAGTCCCACGCCTGAATGCGGCCCTGCGTCGTCGCCGCGTAATGGAAGCGGCGCCGCCGCTGGCTCGCACGCACCTGCGCGTCGAGTTCCGGCAGGTTCCAGCGTCGTGCGGCCTCCGCGCGGAACGCGGCGAGCACGTCGGCCGCTTCGGGCAGGCCGGCCAGGTTCGTGCGCTCGCGCGGATCGTCGGCGAGGTTGTAGAGCTGGTCGGGATCGGCCGGGCAATGCACGTACTTCCAGTCGCCGCGGCGGATCATCACGACCGGCGCAACCGCCCCTTCCGCGAGGTATTCGCCCAGCGCGACGTCGTGCGCGGGCGCGCCTTGCAGATGCGGCACGAGGCTCGCGCCGTCGACCGGGTCCGGCCAGCCGCCGGCGGGCGCCGCGCCGGCCAGGTCGACGAGCGTCGGCAGCAAGTCGACGTGCGACACGGGCCCGCGCACGCACGCGGCGTCGAAACGGCCCGGCGCGTGGACGATCAGCGGCACGCGGCAGCCACCTTCGAAGAACGTCATCTTGTACCAGAGCCCGCGCTCGCCGAGCATGTCGCCGTGATCGGACGTGACGATCACGATCGTGTCGTCGGCGAACCCGCATTGCTCGAGCGCGGCCAGCACGCTGCCGAACTGCGCGTCGACGTAGGACGTCGCGCCGTAGTACGCGCGGCGTGCGGCACGAATCTGCGCATCGGTCGGCGGCGTACGGTCGTTTTCGCAGACGAAGCGCAGCCGCTGCGAATGCGGATCGCTCTGTTCGGCGTCGAGCCGCACGGCCGGCATGTCGATCTCGTCGTCGCTATACAGATCCCAGTACTCGCGCGTGATCGCATACGGATCGTGCGGATGCGTCAGCGACACGACCATGCAGAACGGCCGCGCGTCGTGCCCGGCCGCCCGCTCGCGCGCGACGTCGTACAGCTTCTGCTTCGCCGCGAACGTGACCTCGTCGTCGAAGTCGAGCTGGTTCGTGCGCACGCACGGGCCGGCCTCGAGCACCGAGCTCATGTTGTGATACCAGCTCGGCCGCTCGGTCGGGTGGTCCCAGTCGGGCACCCAGCCGAAGTCGGCCGGATAGATGTCGGTGGTAAGCCGCTCCTCGAAGCCGTGCAGCTGGTCGGGGCCGCAGAAATGCATCTTGCCGGACAGCATCGTGCGGTACCCGCCGGCACGCAGGTAGTGCGCGAAGGTCAGCGTTTGCGCCGGCAATTCGGCGGCGTTATCGTAGGCACCGATACCCGATGGCAGCTTGCCGGTCAGCAGCGAGAAACGCGACGGCGCGCACAGCGGGCTCGCGCAATACGCGGCATCGAACACGACGCCTTGCGCGGCGAGGCGGTCGAGCGTCGGCGTACGCGCGACGCGGTTGCCGTATGCCGGCAACGCGAACGGCGTCAGCTGGTCGGCCATCAGGATCAGGATGTTGGGAGTCGGATTCGTCATCGCGGTCGTGGGGAAATCGGTGTTCGAACGAAACGGCGCAACGCTCGTGCAGCGCAGCAGCCGACATGACGGACGCAGCCTGAAGAAAGTACCGCGCGCACCGGCCGCGACTGGCTAGAATCGCGGAAGGCCTGGCGCGGCGCCGCGCCGTCCGAAGCACTATCCCCCGCCCGAATTCGCGCGGGAAGGCGTCCGGCTCTTATGAGGCCATTAGAGAGACTTATGTCGAAATCCGAACCGTTACCGTCGATGCAGGCGCTGCGCGCGTTCGAATCGGCCGCCCGCCTCCAGAGCTTCACGGCCGCCGCGCGCGAGCTCGGCTCGACGCAGCCGGCCGTGAGCCAGCAGGTGTTCCAGCTCGAGGCGGAACTCGGCGTGCCGCTGTTCGAGCGCAGCCCGCGCGGCGTCACGCTGACGAGCGACGGCCAGTGCCTGTACGAAGCCGTGCGGGTGAGCCTCGACACGCTGCGCGGCGCCACCGCGACGCTGCGCGCGCGCCGCGAGCACGGCGCGCTCACGATCGTCACGGATTTCGGTTTCGCGACCTACTGGCTGATGCCGCGCCTCGCGGGGCTGAAGCGCGTGATGCCGGACGTCGACGTGCGGGTCGTCACGTCACAGGATTACGACGCGCAGCGCGACCACGCCGACATCGCGATCCTGTTCGGCGACGGCCACTGGCCGTCGTGCACGGCCGCGCGGCTCTTTCCGGAATCCGTCACGCCCGTGTGCTCGCCCGCGTTCCGCGCCGCGCACCCGCACGTCGCGCGGCCCGAGCACCTGCATGCGCTGCCGCTGCTGCACGTGCAGCCGACGCGCCCCGAGCGCTGGCTGTCGTGGGCCGGCTGGTTCGACGCGCACGGCCTCGACGCGCCGGCCGCCGCGCGCGGCGTGACCTTCAACAGTTACGCGCTGGTGATCCATGCGGCGCTGCTGGGCGAGGGCGTCGCGCTCGGCTGGTCGCCGCTCGTCGACGAGCTCGTCGCATCCGGGCAGCTCGTGAAGCTCGTCGACGCGCCCGTCGTCACGTCGCGCGGCTATTTCCTCGTGCGGCCGCCGCAGCGGCCCGAGCCGGACGCGACCCACGTGTTCCGGCGCTGGCTGCTCGACGCATGCGCGCCGGCCTGAACGGCCGTCCTGCCGGTCCGCAGGCGCCCGCCCGACGTCCGCCCGACGTCCGCCAGCCAGCCGCCCGACGCCAGCGCCGCCCGGCTACGCTGGCGCACCGATACCAGCCACACGGCGGGTTGGTTCTATCCGCGCCCGAATCGTCCTGATTTACTTGAGTCTCCCGCTACCCGCGTTGGCGCGGCGCCCCGGCGCGCCGTCGTGCGGGTTTGCGCTCCATGACATCCGAGGAATCTCATGACCGCCGACTCACGCCCCGATCAATTCGTCCTGACGCTGTCGTGCCCGAGCGCGGCCGGCCAGGTCGCCGCTGTCGTCGGCTTTCTCGAGCGCCATCGCTGCTACGTCGATGCGCTGAACG
Organism: Burkholderia sp. Bp9031; assembly: GCF_003857965.1. Taxonomy (NCBI): domain Bacteria; kingdom Pseudomonadati; phylum Pseudomonadota; class Betaproteobacteria; order Burkholderiales; family Burkholderiaceae; genus Burkholderia; species Burkholderia sp. Bp9031. The sequence continues at coordinate 149,990 of NZ_QTPW01000011.1, read as the reverse complement.
TGTTCGACGACGATCTCAGCAACCACTTCTTCGTGCGCTGTGTATTTCATCCGACGGATGAAACGCTGCAGATCGACGCGCTGCGCCAGGAATTCGGGCCGATCGCGGCCGCGCTCGGCGGCGGCGGTGAAGGCGACACGCAGTGGGCGATCCACGACGTGAACGCGCGCCCGAAGGTGCTGATCATGGTGTCGAAGCTCGAGCACTGCCTCGCGGACCTGCTGTTCCGCTGGCGGATGGGCGAGCTCAAGATGGACATCGTCGGCATCGTGTCGAACCATCCCGATTTCGAGCCGCTCGCCGCGCAGCACGGGCTGCCGTTCCGCCATTTCCCGATCACGGCCGACACCAAGGCGCAGCAGGAAGCACAGTGGCTCGACTTCTTCGAGTCGAGCGGCGCCGAACTCGTGATCCTCGCGCGCTACATGCAGGTGCTGTCGCAGGAAACGAGCGCGAAGCTCGCGAACCGTGCGATCAACATCCATCACTCGTTCCTGCCCGGCTTCAAGGGCGCGAAGCCGTATCACCAGGCGCATGCGCGCGGTGTGAAGCTGATCGGCGCGACCGCGCACTTCGTGACCGACGATCTCGACGAAGGCCCGATCATCGAGCAAGTGGTCGAGCGTGTCGATCACGCGCTGCGTCCCGAGCAACTGCTCGCGGTGGGCCGCGACGTGGAATGCATCACGCTCGCGCGCGCGGTAAAGGCGTTCATCGAGCGGCGGGTGTTCCTGAACGGCGATCGCACGGTGGTATTTCCGTAAGCGCATCGCGCGCTTTCATCGCGTTCGTTCCGCGAGAAACAAACAAAAAAACCGACCGGCACCAGCCGGTCGGTTTTTTATCGCTTGCCGTTCGACGCGGTGCGCGACGGCCCCGGGTGCGGTGTCCGGTTTCATCGCGCGCGGCGCGTGGCGCGTGCCGCGGTCAGGCGCTTACTTCACCCACGCGAAGTAGTACGACAGCCAGATCGTGAGCCCGGCGCCGATCAGCGCCGCATACGGCATCAGGTTCAGCCACATCGCGCGCTTCGGCACTTCGAGTTCCATGTCGCGCTGCATCTGCGCCGGGAAACGGCCGCGATCCTGCCAGTAGTGGCGGAACAGGAATACCGGCACGATCAGCAGCATCGCGATCAGCCCGTTGCGCAGCGTGCCTTCGCCCTGCAGGTTCGCGCCCGCGCCGACATAGACGAGGTTCGCGTAGCCGCAGATCGAACCGGCGACGAGCAGCCAGGTCGGGCAGCGGAACGGCCGATCCCAGTTGCCGCGATCCATCCGGTGGATCCAGCCCGACTGAAGGTTCAGGAATACGAACAGCATGTAGCAGACATTCGAGATCGACAGCACCGTCATGTAGTCCGACATCATCAGCAACACGAGGTTGAAGCCGAGATCGGTCCACATCGCGCGCGTGGGCGAACCGTGCTCGTTCACGTGCGACAGGTACTTCGGCAGCCAGCCGTCGACCGATGCCTGATACAGCGTGCGCGACGAGCCCATCATCGACGTCATCACGATCAGCAGGATCGACAGCATCAGCATCACGATGACCGCATTCGCGACCCACGCGCCGCCGCCGACGATCTTCGCCATCGCGGCCGCGACGCCGGTGCCGTCGCCGATCGACGGATCGAGCATCGCCTGCGTGCCAAGCGCGCCCTGGAACGCCATCGGCACCAGCGTCATCACGACGAGACACAGCGCGCCCGACCAGAAGATCGCCTTCGCGGTGTCGCGGCGCGGATCGCGGAATTCGCGCGTGTAGCAGACGGCCGTCTCGAAGCCGTACGACGCCCAGCCGGCCATGAACATCGCGCCGAGCGCCATCGTGACGCCCTGCCCGTTCCACGAACCGAACATCGTGGCCGTGAGGTTGCCGTGCGCGTCGTGACCGAGCGGCAGCAGCGGGAGCAGGTTCGACATCGGCACGTCGCCGGTGATGAACGGCACGATGCCGACGATCAGGAGCGGCGTGAGCGATGCGATGCCGAGAATGCGCTGCGTGCGCGCAGCCTTCGACGCGCCGCTGTGCTGAAGCTTGAACGTGATGAGAAGCAGAATCGTCGCGATGATGAACGTCGCATTGATTCGCAGAGACAGACCGGGCTTGATGAACCCGAGATCCGCGATCTTGAGCTGCCAGTGCAGCACCGCCGCATCGGCGGGAAAGAGACTCGTGAGCGCATAGCTCGCCGCGAGGCCGCAGCCGAGCGCGAGCATCGGCGACCACGCGAGCCAGTTGCACCACACGGAAACCGGGGCAATCAGCTTAGTGTAACGGACCCAGCCGATCGCGCCATACACGGACGCGCCGCCCGATTTATGAGGAAATAGCCCCGATATTTCCGCATAAGTCGCGCTTTGAATCAGCCCCATCGTGATCGCGGCGATCCAGATCGCCCACGCGGGCTGGCCGATCGTCGCGCATACGCCGCCGATCGTGAACAGCACGCCTGCCGGCACGCCGCTCGTAACCCAGAATGCGTCTTTCCAAGTCAGGCCACGATGCAGCGTATGGCCTGTCGAATCATGTGAGATGGTTGCCCCAACATCACTGGTGCGGTTCGCACGCAGTCCTGCCTGACTCATCCAATGCCTCCTGTGATGACTCCGCACAAGCGCCGTAGTGTAACAACCTACGGGATTTCGTGCAGAATCAGTAAAAGAAAACCGGGATATGACCGCAGGAAATCACGATTGCTTCGGATTCCTGCGTGCCATTCCCGGCTTGTTTTTTATGATGATGTGAGCGGCGAATCGCCGCCGGTTTTATTGAATGCCTTCAGTCCACGAATTCACGCGGTCCGCATGCGCCGCAATCCATGCATCGGCAGCCGCTTCCGGCTTCGAGCCGTTCTGGATCGCGAGCATCACGCTGTCGATTTCACCCGGTTTCCACTGGAATTTCTTCAGGAACGCGACGACCGGCTTGGCCTTCGTTTCGAGCTGCGGATTCACGACGTTGTCGACGTGCTCAGCACCGCCGAAGACCTTCTTCGGATCCTCGAGGAAGCGCAGCTTCCACTTCGCGAACATCCAGTGCGGCGCCCAGCCCGTCACGATCACCGGCTTGTTCGCCCCGACGGAGCGCGCCAGCTCGACCGTCATCGCACTGCCCGAGCTCGGCATCAGCGTGTAGTTCAGGCCGTAGTTCTTGATGGCCTCGTCGGTCTTGCGCATCACGCCCGCGCCCGCGTCGATGCCGACGATCCGGCCGCCGAAGCTGCTCTTCTCGGCATTCAGATCCTCGATGCTCTTCGCCTTCACGTAGGCCGGCACGATCAGGCCGATCTTCGCATCGGGGAAATTGGCGCCGAGGTCGACGACCTTCGCCTTGTACTCGTCCCAGTACGAACCGTGCGTGACGGGCAGCCAGGCCGACAGCGTCGCGTCGAGATCGCCGCGCGCCACGCCCTGCCACATGATCCCGGCCGCGACCGGCACGAGCTGAACCTGGTAACCGAGCTTCTTCTCGATCACGCGGGCCGCGACGTTCGACGTCGCGACACTGTCGTCCCAGCCTTCGACGTAGCCGATCTTCAGTGTCGGCTTCGTATCGGCGAGCGCCGAGGCGCTCAGTGCCACCATCGCCGACAGTGCGCCGGTCCAAAACAGTTTTCCGAACAGCTTCATGGTCGATCTCCTTGATATGCGCACCGTGCGCGTTGCCTCTCTAGGTTCTTCAACCACAAATCCGCGGTATCGTTCTTTTCCGACGGATGCTTGTCCAGACGCGACGCGACGCGCAGCGCCCGGACAGCCGATGGCTGGCTTCTATTATTTGTCGATCACGAGATCCGAGAGCGGCTTGCTGCAGCACAGCAGCACCATCCCCTGATCGATTTCGCGCTGGCGGATGCCACCGTTGTGCTTCATCTCGACCTGCCCCGACACGAGCTTCACCTTGCAGGTGCCGCACATGCCCTGCGTACACGACGCCGGAAGCCGCACGCCCGACTGGCGTGCCGCGTCGAGCACATGCTGCTCGGAGCCGCACGAGATTTCGCGGTTGCTCTTCGCGAAGTTGACGGTGAACTGCGTCGTCTCCGCGCCGCCGTCGCCGTTCGTGGCGGGTGCAAGGTCGGCCGCCAGTTCGTCGCTCGCAGTCTGCGCGAGCGTTTCGAACGAGAAGCTCTCCTCGTGATACTGCTTGCGATCGAAACCGGCTTCGTCGAGCAGGTCGCGCACGGCCTTCATGTACGGCGCGGGGCCGCACGTGAAGATCTCGCGCTCCATGAAGTCCGGTGCGATCAGCTTCAAGAGCGGCAGCGTCAGGAAGCCCGTGACGCCCGGCCAGTTGGTGCGTGCCCCGACGCGCTCGACGACGAACGACGTGCGGAAGTTCGTATGGTTCGACGCGATCAGGTCGAGCTCGCGCGCGAAGATGATGTCGTCCGGCGTGCGTGCGCTGTGCACGAACAGGATGTCGCGATCCTCGGCGAGATCGTGATGCGCGCGGCTCATCGACATCAGCGGCGTGACACCCGAGCCGGCCGACAGGAACAGGTACTTGCGCGCCGGATGACGCGCGCACGTGAATTCGCCGGCCGGGCCGAGCACGCGAACCGACGCGCCCGGCTGCAGGTTGTCGTGCAGCCAGTTCGACACCTTGCCGCCCGGCACGCGCTTGACCGTGATCGAGATCGTGTGCGGCCGCGCCGGCGACGACGAGATCGTGTAGCACCGGTTGATCGTCTCGCCTTCGATGTCGAGCTCGAGCGTGATGAACTGCCCGGGTTCGAACGAGAACGCACGGCCTTGCGGCGAACGGAAGAAGAAACTCTTCACGTCGTGGGTTTCCTGCCGAACGTGGCAGCACACCAGCGTTTCCTCGACGTCGCTCGTCCAGCGCTCCGGCAGCGCGCTCCAGAACGCCGGGTGTGTAACCCGGCTGTCCGCCGGCTCGAATTGGGCCGCATCTCGCATCATGTGTAACTCCGCTTGCTATCTACTGACGACTACGCGCCGGTTTTTTCGGCGAGCCGGCCGATGTACCAGGCCGAGAATTTTTCGACGAGACCTTCCGTGTACGGCGAATACGGACCCGGCTCGTACGCGCTGCTGGTCGCGCCGCGCTGCGAGAACTCGACGAGCGCGCGATCCTGATCGTTGGTCGCGTTCCACACGGCCGTCAGGTTCTTCACGTCGTAGTCGACGCCTTCCTTCGCATCCTTGTGCACGAGCCACTTGGTGCGCACGAGCGTCTTGCCGGCCGACAGCGGAATCACCGAGAACGTCACGATGTGATCGCTCATGAAGTGGTGCCACGAGTTCGGCTGCGTCCAGAACGACAGGCCACCGAGGTCGGCCTGGCCGAACTGGCCGAGCAGTTTCTTCGATGCGACCTTCGCGTCGAGCGTCTGCGATTCGCCGTGGCGGTCGAGCGGCAGGCGCTGCGTGCGGAAGCCCGTCACGTCGCTCAGCTTCTCGATTTCGGCGGACGGCAGGCCCATCTCGGCCCACTCCTTGCCGCGGCGCACGCAGGTTTCAGCGAACGCATCCATGCCTTCGGCGTTCGCATCGGAGCGCTGGTAGCCGAAGCCGTATTCGTACAGCGAGATCGTCAGCTCCGGATGGTTCGCGACGCAGTGATAGCACTCGCGGTTGTTCTCCATCGTGAGCTTCCAGTTGCCTTCCTCGATGATGTCGATCTGCGCGGCGATCTTCGTGTTCGGCAGATCGTGCGGCAGCAGGTACGGCTCCATCTCGGCGCGCAGCTGCGCGAAATCGACCGGCGGCTCCTCGGCGAGGCAGATGAAGATCAGGCCTGCGAGGTTCTGCACGTGGACCGACTTCAGGCTGTGCTTGCAGCGGTCGAACTTCTCGCCCATGTGCTCGGCGAACATCAGCTGACCCGTCAGGTTGTAGGTCCAGCTGTGGTACGGGCACACGATGTTGCCGACCGAGCCCTTGTCTTCGTTGCACAGACGCGCGCCGCGGTGGCGGCACACGTTGTGGAACGCACGGATTTCCATGTCATCGTCGCGCACGATCAGGATCGAGTCGCTGCCCAGTTCCACGGTCATGTAGTCGCCCGGCTCGGGAATGTCCGGTTCGACCGCGACCTGGATCCAGTGCTGGTGGAAAATCGCCTCCATGTCGAGGGCGAAGATTTCCTCGCTCGTATAGAACGGCGCCTCGAGGCTATGGCCTTCCTTGCGGCGCTCGATCAATGCACGAATGTCTGCCGATACTTTCATCGTTTGCTCCGGATTCCTTGCGTCCCAGTGTGGTTGCCGACAGGCATCAAAATCAGTAGTCGATGAGCTGATGCTCGCGCAAATACGCGAGGATCACTTGTGCTTTTTCGACTGAACTCCCTTCATTTACGACGTTGCCACCGCGGCTTTCGGTCGTCGTCGCGGACAGCATCCGTGCATGCCCGGAACGCTTCTCCGCAGCGACCAGCTTTACGGGTTTACGCTCGATCGCGCCGACCTTCCATGCGGCCGCATCGGCATCCGCGCCGCTCGACGTGAGCGTCGGGCGGATCGCGCCGGCCCGCAGCCGTGCATACGCGTAGCGCGGCTCCACGTTGGCGAGCGGATGCACCGCGACGACCGCCGGCAGCGCCGCGTCGACGCGGCGCCGCAGCCCTTTCGGCAAGAATTGCCGGACCGCCGCGCGGCCGCCGTCGACCGTCACGTCGACTGCCGAGCCGACGAGCGGATAGCCGAGCGCCGCGGCGACGCGATACGGCAGCATCCCGGTGTCATACGCGCCTTCGGCACGGGTGCCGGTCAGCACGAGGTCGTACCCTTGGACGCGGGCGGCGAGTGCGTGTACGGCATCGTCGCCGGCGCGGCAGGCCAGCACCTCGACCTGCCGTGCACCGAGCGCGAGGTATTCAGCAAGCGCTTCATTGGCGGGGTCGCCCGCATGGATGACGTCGAGCTGCGCGCGATGCTTCTCCGCAAGCTGGCGGCCGGCTTCGAGCGCGGCCGCGTCGTTGCGGCTGTAGCGCGCCGTGCCGCTGACCGGGTGCCGGCCCACGGACACGAGCACCGCGATGCGTTGCAACTGGCGGGGGGCGTTCATACTGCGACTCCTTCGGTTTCACGGGTGCCGACCGCGGTCGACGATTGTCCGCGCGACGCGCGTGCGGCCTGCACCTGTTCGATCAGCGCGGCGATCGTCGCCTGCGCGTCGCCCACCACCGTCAGGTTCGCGCGCTTCGCGATCGGCGCGCTGCCGTCGAGGTTGACCGCGATCACGTGGCGGCAGTCCTTGATCCCCTGCAGATGCTGCACTGCGCCCGAGATGCCGAACGCGATATACACGCTCGCCTCGACCGTCTTGCCGGTCGCGCCCACCTGCTTGTCGCGCGTGAAGTGGCCGTTGTCGACCGCGACGCGGCTCGCGCCGATCGCCGCGCCGAATGCGCCGGCGAGCTGTTCGAACGCGCCGATGTCGGATACCCCGTTGCCGGCCGACACGATGAAGTCGGCTTCCTCAAGCGCAACCTGAGCCGCGTCGATTTCCTCGAGACCGAGGTCGCGGTACGGCTGCGCCGCGTCGACAGCCGGGCGGATGAAGTCGGCAGCGAGGCGATCTCCTGCGCCGACGAACGGCAGTTTCGCCTCTACCGCGTTCTGCGCGAGCAGGATCACGTCGGGCAAGCCGCGCGTCGCGAACGCACGGCCGGCGTGCGCATACGTGCCGACATGCTTCGCGTCGATCTCGACCACGTGGGTCGCGACGCTCGCGCCGGCGGCCGCCGCGTAACGCCGGCCGAGATCGCCGTCGCCGGTCGCGTTGTCGGGCACGAACACGTACTTCGGCGCGAGCGCCGCGGCACATGCCTGCAATGCTTGCAATTCGCTTTCGGGCGCAAACGCGCGACGGTCGAAGTCGGCCAGCTCGATCAGCTTGTCGACGCCGAGTTCGGCGGCGTCATCCTTCACTTCGCCGAACGCCAGCAGCGCGACTTCCGTCTGCGCGTCGGCCAGCACCGCGGCAGCGGCGATTGCCTGGCGCGAATGGTCGTCGAGCGCGCCGCGCTCGGTATGCGCCACCACCAGCATCACGTGCTTCGGGTCCTGCACCGCGCGGCGCGGCTTCGCGGCTGCGGCGCCATGACCGTGCGCGGACCACTGCGCGGCGTTCGCGTCGGCGCTGCCTTCCTCGCCGAGCGTGATGCGCTTCAGGCCCGCGGCCGTGATGATGAACGGCCGGCGCGGATCGATTCGTTTGATCGTGTTCATCGATTCACTCCAGCGAGGCGGCAACGAGTTCGGCCACGTCGAGCACGTCGGGGCGCGGGCCCACGACGCCTTCGAGCATCGCCGTGCAGTTCGGGCAACCGACCGCGACCACGTCCGCGCCGATGGCGCGCGCGTCGGCGATGCGGATGTCGGGAATACGCTGCTTGCCCGGGATGTCGGTCAGCGGCGCACCGCCGCCACCGCCGCAGCACCGGCCGCGCATGCCGTTGCGCTCCATCTCGACGACCTGGATGCCGATCGTCTTCAGCAGCTTGCGCGGCGATTCCGTCTCGCCGTTGTAGCGGCCGAGGTAGCACGGATCGTGATACGTGGTGCGCTTCTCGCGCAGCGCTTCGACGGCCTTCGGCGCGATCTTGCCGCTGTCGGCCAGCTCCGCGAGGTAGGTCGTGTGGTGCTTGACCGTCACGCGCAAACCGAGCGCGCGATATTCGTTGCGCAGGCTGTGCATCACGTGCGGGTCGGCCGTCACGATCTGCTTGTACGACAGCGAGTCGAGCGTGCCGATCAGGCGCTTCGCCATCTGCTGGAACGTCGCTTCGTCGCCGAGGCGGCGTGCGACGTCGCCGGTGTCGGTCTCGGTTCCGCCGAGCACCGCGTAGTCGACGCCGGCCTTGTTCAGCACCTTGACGAACGCACGCAGCGTGCGCTGGTAACGCATGTCGAACGCGCCTTCACCCGCGACGATCAGCACGTCGACCGGCTTGCCCGGCTGTGCGACCGGTGCGCTCAGGTCGACCGACCAGTCGTAGCGTGCAGCCGTGTCGTAGCCGCCCATCGTGCCGGTCTCGCGCAGGTTCGCGAGCACTTCCTGGCCCTTGCCCGGCACCGTGCCGTGCACCAGCGTGCGGTTGCGGCGCATGTCGACGATCGCATCGACGTGCTCGATCAGCATCGGGCACTCCTGCACGCAGGCGCGGCAGGTGGTGCACGACCACAGCGTCTGCTCCTCGATCAGGCCGGACACGATCGGGCCGTTCGGCTCGCCGCGATGCTGGCCGACCGCGAGGCCCGGCGTCGGGCTGCCGGCGTACGCGGCATCGGTGCCGCCCGCCATCCCGACGACGAGATCCTGAATCAGCTTCTTCGGATTCAGCGGCTGGCCCGATGCGAATGCGGGGCACGCGGCTTCGCACTTGCCGCACTGCACGCAGGCGTCGAAGCTCAGCAGCTGGTTCCAGCGAAATTCGACCGGCTTCGCGACGCCATACTCCTCGTGCTCGATATCCGGCAGCTTCAGCGCGGTCGGCGGCGTTGCCGTGCCGTTGCCCGTGAACGAATCACGGGTGGCCGCGAAACGCTCCTGGCGCGGGTGGAACGCGAGGTGCAGCAGGCCGGCGATCGCATGCTTCATCGGGCCGCCCTTCGCGGCACCGACCGTCATCGTGAATGCGCCGGCGCCGATCAGCAGCGCGCAGAGCACCGCGAACGCACCCGACATCGCGCCGGTCGGCACCACCATGAACAGCACGAGGCCGACCGCGAACGAACCGAGCATCCATGGCAGCGTATTCCACGGGCCGCGCGACAGGCGGGCGGGCACGTCCTTCGCCGCGCGACGACGCCACACGAACACCACGCCGACGAGCATCGCGAGCGCCGCGAGGAAGATCAGCTTGTCGAGCCACGGCGAGTAGATCGCGAGACCGTAGTTGACGAACACCAGTGCCAGTGCGGCGATCGCGCCGCCGGCAGTCGCGACGTGGGTCTTCGCGATGTACGGATCGCGGGCGACCACGTGGTGCAGGTCGACGAAGTAGCGCTTCGGGATCGCGAACAGGTTCGCGACACCGAACGAGCCGGGCGCCGTCGCGCGCCCGAGACGCCAGTAGGACGAGCGCTTCGCGACCGCGAACGCGAGCCCCGCCACCGACAGCCACAGCAGTGCGGTAATGAGGAAAGCCGGATTCATCTTTAGAAATCCTTGACGAGACGCAGCGAGTCGTAGATCGCACCGTGGACGTTGTGCATCGAGATGCAGTCGCCGACACGGAACAGCAGGAAGCGGCCGTTGCCCAGTTCTTCCGACAGGCACGGCTGCGGCTCGGCCGCGAACAGCGTGTGCGGATCGATCTGGCCGTGGTTCACCGACTCCGGCTTGAGCTTCCAGTACAGCTCGTCGTTCGGCGACGAACCGTTCTCGATCACCACCTGGTCGACCGCACGCTCTTCCAGTTCTTCGGTGTATTCGTTGCGCAGCACGGCGATCTTCTTGCCATCCTCCTCATACACGCGATCGAGCATGGTGTTGGGCGTCGGGATCACGCCGAGCGCATACAGGCGGCGATAGAAGATCGGGAACGTCGTGCCGCCGCAATCGTCGGCCACCTTCACGTCGGGCGTGACGACCTCGACCTTCGAGCCGCGGCTCGCCATGAAGTCGGCGACGCCCGCGCCCGCATGGGTGCTCACGCCGTCGAACAGCAGCACGTTCTGCTTCGGCTCGACCTTGCCGGTCAGGATGTCCCACGAGCTGACGGCGAGCCCTTCGGCCACGCCCCAGGCAGGCACCTGCCACGTGAAGCTCGACCCGCCCGTGGCGAGCACGACGATGTCCGGCTTCTCGGCCATGATCATCTTCTCGTCGGCGGCGACGCCGAGGCGGCGATCGACGCCGAGGCGCTTGGTTTCCATGTCGAACCAGCGGATGATCCCCGACATCTGCTCGCGCTGCGGCGCCTTCGCGGCGATCATCACCTGGCCGCCCACTTCGGCGTTCTTCTCGAACAGCACCACGTCGTGGCCGCGCAGCTTCGCGACACGCGCGGCCTCGAGCCCCGCGGGGCCCGCGCCGACCACCACCACCTTGCGCTTCGGGCCGCGCGACTTCTCGATGATGTGCGGCATCGTCGATTCACGCGACGTCGCCGCGTTCTGGATGCACAGCACGTCGAGGCCGTTGTACTGGCGGTCGATGCAGTAGTTCGCGCCGACGCACTGCTTGATTTCGTCTTCGCGGCCGTCGCGAATCTTGATCACCATGTGCGGATCGGCGATCTGCGCGCGCGTCATGCCGACCAGGTCGATCATGCCGTTCGCGAGCAGGCGTTCGGCCTGGCCCGCATCGCGGATGCTCTGCGCGTGCATCACGGGGATCTTCACGACTGACTTGATGCCGGCCGCGAGGTGCACGAACGGCTCCGGCGGCAGCGCCATCGGCGGCATGCAGTTGGCGATCGTGTTGTGCGTATCGCCGCCCGAGCCGACCACGCTCAGGTAGTCGATCAGGCCCGTCTCCGACATCGCCTGCGCGATTTCCTTCAGCGCTTCGTGATCGAGGCCGTCTTCGTGGAATTCGTCGCCGCACATCCGCAGGCCGACGCAGAAGTCCTTGCCGACCGCTTCGCGCACGGCCGTCAGCACTTCGATGCCGAAGCGCAGACGGTTCTCGAGGCTGCCGCCCCATTCGTCGGTGCGGTGGTTCGAACGCTGGCTCCAGAACTGGTCGATCAGGTGCTGGTGCGCGGCGGAGATTTCGATGCCATCCATGCCGGCTGCCTTCACGCGCTTCGCGGCGGCCGCGAAGTCGCCGATGATGCGGCGGATTTCCTCGATCTCGATGATCTTCGCGTTACCGCGGTGCACCGGCTCGCGCACGCCCGACGGCGACATCAGGTGCGGCCAGTGCTCGCCGTGGAACGACGAGCGGCGGCCCATGTGCGTCGCCTGGATCATGATCTTCGCGCCGTGCTTGTGCATCGTGTCGGCGAGACGCGTGAGCGGGTCGATGATCTTGTCGGTCGACAGGTTCACCGACTTCCACCAGCCCTGCGGGCTGTCGATCGACACGGGGCTCGACCCGCCGCAGATCGCGAGGCCGACGCCACCCTTCGCCTTCTCTTCGTAGTAGCGAATGTAGCGGTCGCCCGGCAGGCCGCCCGGCTCGGCATACACCTCCGCGTGCGCGGTGCTGACGATCCGGTTGCGCAGCGTCAGCTGGTTCAGCTGCATGGGTTTGAACAGATGGGGATAACGCATCGCAGGCGACCTCTGGCGTTCGAATGTCTCGTGTTGCGGGTGTTGTTGTGTTGCTGTGTCGTTACGTCAGCGCATCAGTGCGCGATCGGCGACACTTCGAAGATGCAGTGGTCGTGATGCTCGGCGGCACACTGCACTTCCTTCGATTGCGCGCGCGGCGCGTCCTTGCCTTCCGGCGTCGTGTCGTTGACCCAGTCCATCGCGCCGGCGAACCAGCCCGCGAACATGTAGCAGAGCTTGCCTTCCTTGCCCGGCTGCTGGAGCACGAACGACGAGTGGCGCAGCTCGATCTTCGCGCGGGCGCTGGCCGGATCGGCCTCGATGATCGAGAACAGGCCCCAGCCGCGTTGCGACAGGCGCTTCAGGTAGTGCTCGAACACGGCCATGCCGGTCAACCCGTGCAGCTTCGCTTCCTTGTCGCACCAGTGGTACGCCGATTTGTAGCCGGCCTTGTAGAGGATCTCGGCATACGCTTCGACGCCGAGCGCTTCTTCGACGGCGACGTGGTTGTTCGTGAAGAAGTGGCGCGGCACGTACAGCATCGGCAGCGCGTCGGTGGTCCAGACGCCGGTATCGGGATCGACGTTGATCGGCAGTTGCGGTTGCATCGTGGTGACTCCGTGAGGAAAATTGGCCGCGCGGTTCAGGCGCGACATCGTCCGCGTGCCCGCGCGGCTTGTGCAGGCACGTCCCGATTTTTCTAATGTTGAATCGCGGGTAGCGGTTCGGGCGGGCGGACGCTTACGCGCCCCACACGTCCTTGAACACGCGCACCCAGTTCTCGCCCATGATCTTGCGGATGCGCGACTCCTTCCAGCCGTGACGTTCCATCGCCGCGGTCAGGTTCGGGAAGTCGCCGATCGTGCGGATGCCGTCCGGGTTGATCACCTTGCCGAAGTTCGTCAGCTGGCGATAGCGGCCCTTGTCATGCGTCAGCATGTCGAAGAATTCCTTCGCGAAATCCTGCGTGAAGTCCGTGCCGATGCCGACCGCGTCTTCGCCGATCAGGTTCACGACGTAGTCGATCGCCTCGATGTAGTCATCGATGTTCGCCTCGATCCCGCGCTTCAGGAACGGCGCGAACATCGTCACGCCGACGAAGCCGCCGGCGTCGGCGATTTCCTTCAGCTGCACATCGCTCTTGTTGCGCGGATGTTCCTTCAGGCCCGACGGCAGGCAGTGCGAGTAGCACACCGGCTTCTTCGAGAACGCAATCGCTTCCGACGACGTGTTGCCACCCACATGCGACAGGTCGACCATGATGCCGACACGGTTCATCTCGGTGATCACTTCGCGGCCGAAGTCCGACAGCCCGCCGTCGCGTTCGTAGCAACCGGTGCCGACCAGGTTCTGCGTGTTGTAGCAAAGCTGCACGACGCGCACGCCCATGTCGGCGAACGCCTCGATGTAGCCGAGGTTGTCCTCGAACGCGTGCGCGTTCTGGAAGCCGAGGATGATCCCCGTCTTGCCTTCCTTCTTCGCGCGGAAGATGTCGTCCGTCGTGCGTACCAGCGTCAGCAGCTCGCCGTTGTCGCGGATCTTCTTCTTCATCACGCCGATGTTGTCGACGGTCTTGGTGAAGTTCTCCCACACCGATACCGTGCAGTTTGCGGCCGTGATGCCGCCCTTGCGCATGTCCTCGAATACCGGCTTCTCGAACTTCGAGATGTTCAGTCCGTCGATGATGATGCTGTCCTGATGCAGCGTGCTCATATCTGCCTCTCGCTCCAGTCTCTGCTTTTGTGGGGGTCGTCGATCAGTAAATCGGGAAGCGCTCGCAAAGCGCGAAAATCTCGCGGCGCACGCGCTGTTCGGTCGCGTGGTCGCCTTCCGGGTTCGCGCGCAGCGCGTCGAACACTTCGAGAATCAGGCGGCCGATCTCGCGGAACTCCGCGACGCCGAAGCCGCGCGTCGTGCCGGCCGGCGTGCCGAGGCGGATGCCCGACGTGACGGTCGGCTTCTCGGTGTCGAACGGAATGCCGTTCTTGTTGCAGGTGATGCCCGCACGCTCAAGCGCCTGTTCGACCGGCGCGCCCTTCAGGCCCTTCGGGCGCAGGTCGACCAGCAGCAGGTGGTTGTCGGTGCCGCCGGTGACGAGGTCCACGCCGCCCGCCTTCAGCACTTCGCCGAGCGCCTGCGCGTTCGCGAGCACGTTGTCGATGTAGGTCTTGAAGTCCGCGTGCAGCACTTCGCCGAACGCGACGGCCTTGCCGGCGATCACGTGCATCAGCGGGCCGCCCTGCAGGCCGGGGAACACGGCCGAGTTGATCTTCTTCGCGATCTCTTCGTCGTTGGTCAGCACGAAGCCGCCGCGCGGGCCGCGCAGCGTCTTGTGCGTGGTCGACGTGACGACATGCGCGTGCTCGACCGGGTTCGCATGGCGGCCGGCGGCGATCACGCCCGCGATGTGCGCCATGTCGACCATCAGCTTCGCGCCGACGCTGTCGGCGATCGCACGGAAGCGTGCGAAGTCCAGCGCGCGCGGGTAGGCGGAGAAGCCGGCGATGATCAGGCTCGGCTTGTGCTGGTGCGCGAGCTCTTCAACCTGGTCGTAGTCGATCCGCATCGTGTCGCGGTTCACGCCGTACTGCACCGCATTGAACCACTTGCCCGACAGCGCCGGCTTCGCGCCGTGCGTCAGGTGACCGCCTGCGTCCAGCGACATGCCGAGCACCGTATCGCCCGGCTTCGCCAGCGCGAGCATCACCGAGCCGTTCGCCTGCGCGCCCGAGTGCGGCTGCACGTTCGCGTAGCCCGCGTTGAAGATCTGCTTCACGCGCTCGATCGCCAGCGCCTCGACCTCGTCCGCGAATTCGCAGCCGCCGTAGTAACGCTTGCCCGGATAGCCTTCCGCATACTTGTTGGTCAGCACCGAACCCTGCGCCTCCAGCACCGCGCGCGACACGATGTTTTCCGACGCGATCAGCTCGACCTGCGACTGCTGGCGCTCGAGTTCCTTCAGGATGGCGCTGCGCACCGGCGCGTCGCGCTCGGCAAGGGGCTGCGAGAAGAAAGGCTGGGTGTTCGACATAGTGCGTCCGTGACGAAGAATAAAGGGCATGAAACCGAAGCTCGAGGCCCGCCGTACCTGGGTTTCCAGCGCGTCCAGTGCAAGGCTGCCGACGGCTCTATTCTTGTCGTTCGGATTTTCGACGGATTGATGAATTTAGACGCGTTCTTTGCCTTTTCCGCCATGCACGTCCGTTTTGTACAAGTGACCGGTCGTGCTTTTTCGGATGACCGACCAAACCGCCGGTTGCCGTTCACCTATGGACAGGCACTTTGCCGGTGCCTGTGCTGCGCGTCCGGGGTGCAGCGCAGCCCGGTTACGGTGCAGCGCAGCATCGGCCGGACGCCCATATGACGTATGGGGCTAGGGTTTAGCCGTATGGCACGCTTGTTGCGCTCGCTCACACAATACGGTAGCCCGATGCGTGCCTCTCGGGCCAAAAGCTATTAGAGATTCAAGGAACGCCCCCCATGTCGCCCGACCGCACAGCGTCGCTGTCCCACTTCGCGTTCATGCCCCTGCCGAACTTCACGATGATCGCGTTCACGAATGCGATCGAGGTGCTTCGGATGGCGAACTACCTGAGCGGGCAGCCGCTCTACCGCTGGTCGCTGATCAGCCCGGACGGCGGTCCGGTCACGGCGAGCAACGGACTCACGGTCGACACGGGCCCGGCCGAATGCGTGGGGCAGCCGGACATCGTTTTCGTATGCGGCGGCGTTGACGTGCAGCGCGCGACGACGCCCGCCCATCTGTCGACGCTGCGTCGCTTCTCGCGCTCCGGGATTCCGCTCGGCAGCCTGTGCACGGGCACCTATGCACTCGCGAAGTCGGGGTTGCTCGCGGGCTACGCGTGCGCGATCCACTGGGAAAACATGTCGGCGCTGAAGGAAGAGTTTCCGGATACGCGCTTCCTGAAGGAACTGTTCGTGGTCGACCGCGACCGCATCACGTGCACGGGCGGCGTCGCGCCGCTCGACATGATGCTGAACCTGATCGCCGCGCGCGTGGGCACCCCGCGCGTCACGCAGATCGCCGAGCAGTTCATCGTCGAACACGTGCGCGACACGAGCGCGCAACAGCGGATGCCGCTCGTCGCGCGGCTCGGCTCGGCGAACAAGTCGCTGTTCGAAGTGATCTCGCTGATGGAGAACAACATCGAGGAGCCGCTGTCGCGCGAGGAACTCGCGCGGCTTGCGAACATGTCGCAGCGCCAGCTGCAGCGCCTGTTCCGCGAGCATCTCGGGATGACGCCCACGCACTATTACCTGACGTTGCGGCTGCGCCGCGCGCGCGAGCTGCTGTTGCAGACCGACATGTCGATCATGCACATCACGATGGCGTGCGGCTTCCAGTCGGCGTGCCACTTCAGCAAGAGCTATCGCGATGCGTTCGGCGTTGCGCCGACGCGCGAGCGCCGCAAGCAGGTCGCGCCGCTCGCACAGGGTGCCGCGGCCGGCGGGCCGGCCTTTCCGGCCCGCGTGATCCACGCGTGATGCGCACGGCACGATAAAGAACATTCAGTCTTGAAAACTGAGGCGGCGAAGTTGCGAAAGCGTGGCAGCGAACGCTACGCAGAGGATTTGACTTCTCGGCGCGATGCTTTCGCGCCACTTCTCCTGACGGTAGTGCGGCTGTAGCGGCCTATTTCCCGTTTCCTGATGCCCCCCGGTAAAAGAAGGCGATCGCCGTGGTTCTGGGGACATCGCGCCGAACAGTGCCGTCCGTCGACGCGTGGCAATCTCCAGGAGCAAAAAATCCGCGTCCCTCACGCGGTCTCTTCCGCTGTCACCCGGCACGCCGATGGGCGCCATCATCCCATCATGCCTTCGCCGCGGCTTAGCGTCGCCTCATCTCGTGCGCAGCATGCAGCTTGATCCGTGATTGAGCACTCATCGGCCACCTCACGATTTCCTACGTCACGCCATCTCGAATTTCAGTCCTTTGTTCGAAATCCAAACCAAAAATCATACTCGTCCAATAGACAAGCCGATCGTTACCGGCGACCGTTCATAGCTCGTCCATCCATAAAAAATATCCGAGCTTATGACAGAAAAAAAACGGGCCGATTGTCCGTATTTTCTTCACTCTTCGATCCAGCTTTACGCGATGGTGAAGCAGCTACACCACACGCACATCTGTACACCCGACGCAGTCGATCCGATGTATAGCAGCAACATGCAAATGATCTGCACGAACGATCCGTTCATTTGCACCTACCTTTCGCTCCTTGATGCGGTCATGGGTTCCCGAACCCTTGCGCGCGACGACGCCCCCTTCTGGCCAATCGATTTCCGGCAAGTCGATACCCGTCATTTCATGGAACAGCACGGCCGACTATTGGTCGCCGTGAACTACGCCTATGGGGCGATCGGAGGCCGGCTGGCGGTTTCCGATACGGGTCATCCGTTGATGACCTACGCCTTTGCATCCTTCAACGTGCCAGCCGAAAATCGCGACCACTTCACCATCCGTTTCCCCGACAGCGTGGTCGAACGAGTTGAAACCGCCTATGCGCGGGCCGGACTATCCGGGTTCAACAAGACGCTCGACATGATGGATACGTGGACCGCCGGTCAGATAACAGATGCAGAGGCCGAAGCGTTAGCACATATGCCGCCGACCGTCGTGGTTGAAGGCGTAGCGATCGATCAATACGCAATCTATGACCCCGAGTCAGCCGACTGGGTCTTTACCAACTTCGATTGAGGAAACGACCATGAGGCGACGAGCAGTCAGGAATGGCGACCCGACGACAACGGGTGGTGTCGTCATCGCCGTTACGTCAACGATGTTCAACCACGGCAAACAGGTCGCGCTGGATGGCGACAAGGCGACATGCGGAAATTGCGAAGGGGCGTTCCTGATAGTGGGCGGTGCACAGCGCATGACTCACCACGGGCGATGTGTTGCGCTGGAGGGTGACGCCGTACTCTGTCCATGCGGGAAAAACCGACTGATCGCGGGTAGCGACAGCACAATTTTTTACGGAGGTGGCAGTTACCGTAATGCAGCGAGCCCGTTCGCCGCGCGCTCAGCATTTGAGACGACCCGACACGCGCCCGCATCGGACATCCATGACGAACAATACGTATTGCGCGATGCAGATAGCGGGCGACCGCTCGCGAATGTCCGATATCGGATTCTCCTATCATCCGGAAAGGTATTTTCCGGCGTGACAGACGCAACAGGACACACGCAGCGGGTTACGTCCGCGCATGCGGAATCGCTCAAGTTCGAGATTGCAAGGAACAGAAATGCCAAATTCTGATGACGATTACGTGTTGGTACACGACACCGCCACGACGAACACGACGCCTGGCTCCAAAGTGCAGGTCGATATCAACACAACGCCAATATGCCCGAACATGAGCAATGAGCAGTTCGCCGAGATTGCTATGCGCGCATGCGATGCGGCAATTGTCCTCATCAAGGATCGCATTGCTGCGGTAGCTCGATGGGATGCGAATGAACAAGCGCGCGCCACAACCTATTTTGGACGTGCCGACGCACAGATTCGCAGCACGTTATCTTCCGGGCTACCACGATTGCTTGCCGCAATGCAAGAGCTGGTTCCGGAAAAAATTGTCCGATGGGATAGTAAAGTTAGCAAAAATCTAACTTGCGCAATCGTGCCGGACAACGGCCGAAATCACGCCGCCGTGTGTAAACCCGACTCTCATAAACGAGTCATTGCCATCTATTCTAAATTTTGCAGTGATTCATTCGGTGAACTGTATCACGCATCGAAAATAAAGGTGCTGATTCACGAATGCACACATTACACCGACACATTCAACTCCGAAGACATCATATACGGAGACACGGAAATCGGAATGAAAGTATTTGCGATGCAGAATCCGGAGAACGCCATCACCAACGCTGACAGCATCACTGGATACATTTCAACCTTCGACAAAATAATTAGACCATGAACAGAAATTCGTTCAAATCCTACGTTGCGGCCTGCCTTTTCACGCTGTCGCCGGTTCTATCCGGCACCGCGACTGCATGTACGATAGGCGAGGAAGCGCAGGTGCAATTCCCATTCAACACAACCACATTTTCCAATGCAGACAGAATAGCAATATCGAATAGCGTTATTGAGGCAAAAAAATGGCCCGACGTGGAAATTCAAGCGACCGTAATTTCTGGCGCCTACATCAAAGAAAAGAATGTTGAGGAATTGAAAGACGCTCGCGCCGAAAATGCGAAATTGTATTTGCAGCAGCTTGGCATAAGCGCCGATCACATCTTGATCGACAAAAAAACCTTTACCGATGAAATGGTGGTAAAGCAGCCCGACGGCACCGTCGACGTTCATCAGATGATCGTTGAATTGACGCCGATCTGTAAAGGCAGCTGCGCATGGATGTGTGACGACCCGCTTGTGGTGCCGCGAAGCAAGGCCATCAATTGACGACAATAGAATGGTACGTCCGCGTATGCGAACATTCATATCCCCGCGCCGACAGCATTCCAGGGTACGTCGTCAATGGTGACTAAACTCCTCACCGCCATCGCGCTCACGCTGAGCCGCGCACGTGTAGCATTCGCATGTGGCCGTCCCTCGAACATGCCTGCCCATTACATCGGCATTGTTTTCGATACCGATTCGATACCTAAGACGCACTGACGTTACACGCCGCATTTACCAGCCCGCGCAAAGCGGGCCGTCTTCTTTGCGCGCTTGCAGCGCCTTTGTCTGTGTCTTCCTTCGTCCGGTCAGTCCATGGCCCGCGATCCAGGGAACGCACATCCACCGGTTTCCCCGAAAATCGAGATACCGGAATCTGCTACGTGCGAGCGATCGCTGCAACAATGGGGCCGGCATAAGACTGCTTTCAGCTCGCGCTTACGATCCCCACACCTGCATTTCGTCGAGCGAGTAACCCCACTGCGTCGCGCGCTTCGTGCCGAGCATCCGCACGTAGCGCCCCTGCGCGTTCAGGCTCGGCAGCGTGACGTGGCCGTACGACACGCCGTTGTTCGTCGAATAGACCGTCGTCCAGTTCGCGTTGTCGTTCGACGTCTGGATCTGGTAGACGAGCGCGCCCGCGTCCCAGTAGAGATCAACGCTGCTGATCTGCTTCACCGCGCCGAGATCCACGGAGATCCATTCCGTACCGACGCCCGCGCCTTCCGGCGAATCCCAGCGCGTGCTCGTCGTGTTGCCGTCGAACGCCTTGTCCGGCGACAAAGACGCACTGTAGCTCGCCGATGCAGCGGCCGGATGCCCCTGCGACAACAGCGTCGGCTGCGCGGCGGCCGGGCCGCCGTAGTAGCTCGAGCCGAGCTTCGCCTTGGTCGCGTCCGCGTTCACGCCGAACTGCGACAGGCTCCAGCGCTGGCCGGTCGTCGCGTCGCCCACGTAAAGCTGGTAGCCGCCCGCCGTCGTCGACGAGAAGAACACGTAGTTCGTGCCGCTCACCGGCGCCGGGTCAGAGTTGTTGCTCATGCAGTCGCTGATCGGCAGCGCGTTCGGCGTCGACGCCGGGTCCGCGGTCTTCGCATAGATCTGGTCCGCGCCACCTGTGTCCTTCCAGCGCGCATAGAACACCATGCCGTCGCCGCGCACGATCGGATAGTAGGTCTGCAGCCCGGCCGGATGATCGAACACCGCGGTCGCGCCGGTCGCGATCGTGCGCTTCATCAGCCCCATGTTCGAACCGGTGCCCGTCGCGTAGTAGACGGCGCTCGCGTCCGGCGCGAGGAACGGCATCGAGTATTCGGCGCCGGCCGGCGCATTCGTCAGGCTCACGACCGACGTGAACACCGGGCCCGCGCTGGTGTACGACAGCGTGCCCTGCTTCACGTCGCCGTTCTGCTTGAACACGAGCGTCTTGCCGTCCGCGCTGAACTTCGGATCCTCGTTGCGCGTCGCGCCCGTGCTGTTCGTCAGGTTGACGGGCGGCGTGCCGGCGCCGAGCTGCAGCATGAACACGTTCCATGCGCCGTTGCTGATACCCATGAACGCGAGCCACTTGCCATCGGGGCTGAACACGCCGTTCATCGGATCGGTGATACCCCAGTTGCTCTTGCTCAGTTGCGTGAGCGTGTGGGCGGAAAAGTCGTACAGGAACAACTGACTCGTGCCGTCGCCGTACTTGACATAGCTGTGATAGACGAGCTTGCCGGTGAGTGCGACAGGAAACGACGTGTTGGATTGAGTCGGGGGATTGCTGATGCAGGCCGCTGCGGCGGCGCCGCTGAACAGGTCGAGGGCGATGCCGGCCACGAGGCCCGCGACGAGGAACTTCGATTTCACGCTGGTTGCTTCCGGATAAGGGTAAGGACGCCGTAGACAAGGTCCCGCTCACGGTGCGCGGGGTCACGGATACGCCATCGGGGCAGCGTGAACTCCGTCTCGATCAGGCACTGGGAATACAGTTTGCGCAGCATGCCGGTTCACTGGTCTGAAGAAAAGAATCAGAGTCGCTCGAAAACATGCGTATCAGCGACATGCCGATCAGCGATTGGGGGCGGGATTGAACGCGGCGGATGCCGTGCTACTCTTTTTTTTCAGCGACGGCCGCGCTCGGCCGGAGGGCAGGCATGAAGCGATATGCGGCGCTCGCGCAGACGATTGCGGACGCGATCCGGCGTGGCGACCTCGCGGTCGGCACGCGCATCCCGACCGTGCGCTCGGCGTGCCGCGCCTATCGTGTAAGTCCTTCCACCGTATTTCGTGCGTACTACACGCTCGAAAGCGAGGGCCTGATCGTCGCGCGCGCGCGTTCCGGCTATTTCGTTGCGAACCTCGATGACAAGCGCGTGCGGACCGGCCACGACACGCCACGCAAGGCGGGCGCGTCGCAAGCCGGCGAGGACGACGCGCTGTTCCGGCTGATCGACTCGCTCAAGCGCGACGACATCGTGCCGCTGGGTTCCGCGTTCGCCAGCTATTCGCTGTTTCCGATGAGCAGCCTGTGGCGGTACGCGGCGACGGCGGCCCGCAACATGGACCGCGCGAAACTGCTGGCCGGACTGCCGCCCGGCCACGAAGCGCTGCGCCGCCAGATCGCATTGCGCTACCTGAACGCGGGTGCGTCATTGCCGATGGAAGAGATCGTCATCACGACCGGCGCGGCCGAAGCGCTGACGCTGAGCCTGCAGGCGCTCACGCGCCCCGGCGACATCGTCGCGATCGAGCGCCCGGCCTTCCCCGCGGTACTGCAGGCCGTGCAGCGGCTGCATCTGAAGACCATCGAAATCCCGGTCGACCCGCGCACCGGCCTTGATCTCGATGCGCTCGCCGACGCGCTCGACGCCCATCCGGTGCGCGCGTGCTGGTTCATGACCTCGCTCCACAACCCGACCGGCGCGACGCTGTCCGACGAGCGCAAGCGCGCGCTGATCGAACTGCTCACGTCACACCAGGTGCCGCTGATCGAGGACGACGTGTTCGGCGAACTGCATTTCGGCCCGACGCCCATACGCCCCGCGAAGCTGTACGACGACAGCGGGCTCGTGCTGCATTGCGGGTCGTTCTCGAAGTGCCTCGCACCCGGCTTCCGGATCGGCTGGGTCGCGGCCGGACGCTATGTGCAGCAGATCAGGCACGTGAAGAATGCAAGCGCGCCGGCGGCAGACGTGCCCGCACAGATGGCCGTATCCACCTACCTGCGCAACGGCGCGTACGACCGCTTCCTGCGCCGGCTCCGGCGCAACCTGGCCGCGCACCAGGCGCAAATGCTGGCCGCCGTTCGCGCGTACTTTCCGCCCGACACGGAAGTGTTTGCACCGCGCGGCGGGTATTTCCTGTGGATCGAACTGCCGCCGCACGTGGACGCGATGCGGTTGTTCGACGACGCGATGGAGAACGGCGTGAGCCTCGCGCCCGGGCCGATCTTTTCCGTGACGGGCGCATTTCACCGTTATGTCCGGCTGAACTATGGCCGGCCGTGGACCCCTGCCGTCGAGGATGCGATGCGCACCATCGGCACGCTCGCCGAGCGGCAACGACAGACGAGGTAGCAACGCCATGCGAATCCTGCCCAACCGGAAAGTCCGCACGCGCGATACGCTGCGCGGCGCACTGAACCTGCGTGCCGAGCCGCGCGGTGCCGTCAGCCAGCGCTGCCGGCAATGCGGCTTCATGGCGTTTCGCGCCAGCGAGCAGTGCCCCGTCTGCGGACTGGGGGGCTGGCCGTTCGCGCCGCTGCACGAGCGGCACGGCGATGCGCATGCCGCGCAGGCCGTGCCCCCGCACGGTACGCAGCAGCCTGCCCCGACGTGGTCGTCGCGCGTCGCGGCCGCGGTGCGCAACGCGGCGATCCAGCGGCCGCGCGCATCGAGCGCGCCGCTGCTGAGCATCCTGACCCTCGTGCTGCTGGTCGGCGGTTACGTGACGCTCGACCGGACCTGCCGGGCCGACCCCGTCTGTCGCGGCCAGGGTGCGCCGGGACGGGTGGCGGCCGACGCCAGTGCGCAAGCGGCCGACACGCCGACGTTGCCGGTCGTGCCCGCCCCCGTCCATGCATTTCATCCGGCCGACCGCGCGCCGGCCGACACGAATCGGCTCGCCGACGCCGACCGGCCGAGTGCAACCGACCAGCCAGGCAACGCCGGTACGACCCGACACGGGACCGGACGCGCGACCACGACGCTCGCGCGGCACGCGCCGCCGCTTCGCGAGCCGGAAAGCGCGCGCGGCGGCATCCGCGTCGCCGACTGGAAAGGCGGCGTCCCGGCCCGGCGCGCGCATGCGATCCGCCGCGTGAGCGTGCACATGCGCCACGGGCGGCGCGCGGCGGCGACCGAGGCCGCAATGGCCGGGCTCTATCGCGGACACTGAGCGCGGCGCGCGCACAGAAAAAACGGGCGGCACCGTTTCCGGTGCCGCCCGCTTCATGCCTGTCGTTCGTGCGTCAGGCTGCCAGCAAACCGTGCGGATCGATCACGAATTTGCGCGGCGCGCCGCCGTCGAACTTCTTGTAGCCTTCCGGCGCCTGGTCGAGCGAGATCACCTCGACGTTGACGATCTTCGCGATCGGCAGACGGTCGAACAGGATCGCCTGCATCAGGTTGCGGTTGTACTTCAGCACCGGCGTCTGGCCCGTGAAGAACGAGTGCGACTTCGCCCAGCCGAGGCCGAAGCGGATGCTCAGGCTGCCGTGCTGCGCGGCCTTGTCCTTCGCGCCCGGATCGTCCGTCACGTACAGGCCCGGGATGCCGATCGCGCCGGCCGGACGCGTGATTTCCATCAGCGAGTTCAGCACCGTTGCGGGCGCTTCCTCGGAGTGGCCCGACGAACCGTGGCCGTGCGCCTCGAAGCCGACGCAGTCGACCGCGCAGTCGATCTCCGGCACGCCGAGGATCTGCTCGATCTGCTCGCCGAGCGACGCGTCCTTCGACAGGTCGACCGTCTCGAAGCCCATTGCCCGCGCATGTGCGAGGCGTTCCTCGTTCATGTCGCCGACGATCGTCACTGCCGCGCCGAGCAGGCGCGCCGAGGCGGCCGCCGCCATCCCGACCGGGCCCGCGCCCGCGATGTAGACCGTCGAACCCGGCTTCACGCCCGCGCTCACCGCGCCGTGGTAACCGGTCGGCAGAATGTCGGACAGACAGGTCAGATCGCGAATCTTCGCCATCGCCTGGTCGCGGTCCGGGAATTTCAGCAGGTTGAAGTCGGCGTACGGCACGAGCACGTACTCGGCCTGGCCGCCAATCCAGCCGCCCATGTCGACGTAGCCGTATGCGCCGCCGGCACGCGACGGGTTCACGTTCAGGCACACGCCCGTATGCGTGTCCTTGCACATCGCGCAGCGGCCGCACGCGACGTTGAACGGCACCGACACGAGATCGCCGATTCTCAGCGTCTCGACATCGGGACCCACCTCGACCACTTCACCCGTGATCTCGTGACCGAGCACGAGGCCGACCGGGGCGGTCGTGCGGCCGCGCACCATGTGCTGGTCGGAACCGCAGATGTTCGTGCTCACCACTTTCAGAATGACGCCGTGGCCGATCGCTCGGCCGGTCGGATCGACCATTTTCGGATAATCGATCTTCTGTACTTCGACCTTGCCCGGCCCAAGATAGACGACACCTCGATTGCTGCTCATCGTATTGTCTCCATGTCTCGTTGGATGGCGCTGCTGCGCGCCGGGCGGATGCGGCGCACATGCAACGTGCTGTTCGAGAGTAGTCCCGGAGGCGGGGGCGCCGATTTCTCAAACGCGACATGTGTTTGATCGGTGCCGACATCGATGGCGGAAACACGAAAGTCGGGCCGGAAAACCACCGGAAAACGGGAAGGTGGCGCACTGGGAGACCGTCGCGTGGAAGGCCTAACGCGGGGCCCGGCCGGTCGCGGCGATCGGCCCGCCCCGGGGTCGGGTGCGCGTTACCCGCCCTGGTTCTCGCGGATGATCGCGGCGGCGGCCGCTTCCGCGTCGCTCGCGACGCCGTCGTGCATGCGCGTGCTGACGGCCGGCGTCGGCGGCTCGCTGTCGAGCGCATGGCCGTCGCGGTTGCGCGTATCGACCGTCGCACGCATCGACAACCCGACCCTGAGCGGATGCGCGGCCAGGTCGCGGAGATCGATCGCGATCACGACCGGCACGCGCTGCACGACCTTGATCCAGTTGCCGGCCGCGTTCTGCGACGGCAGCATCGAGAACGCGCTACCGGTACCGGCCGAGAAGCCCTGCACGCGGCCGCGATAGACGACGCGCGACCCGTACAGGTCCGACACCACGTCGACCGGCTGGCCGATGCGCATGTGGCGGATCTGCCCCTCCTTGAAATTCGCGTCGATCCACAGCCGGTTCAGCTGCACGATTGACATCAGCGGCACGCCGGGCCCGACCTGCTGGCCGACCTGTACTGAACGCTGGCCGACCGTGCCGTCGACTGGCGCGACAATCGTCGTGCGCTTCAGGTTCCGGTACGCGAGCTTGAACTGGGCGGCCGCCTGCACGACGGCCGGGCTCTCGTCGACCGGCAGCTTGCTGCCGAGCGCACGCGCCGCTTCGAGCTGCGCCTGCGCGGCGGCAAGGTTCGCCTGCGCGCCGGCGACCGCCGCGCGGGCACGCGCCAGTTCCTCCGGCGCCACGATCTCGACCGATGCGCCCGAGCGCGCGGCAAGCGCGCGCTGCGCGAGCGACAGGTCGGCCTGGCGCGCGTTCACGGCTTCCACGTACATCGTGTTCGAGATCTTCGCGTTCGCGACCTGGCGCACGGCCTGCACGAGCTGTGCCTTCGCCTGTGCGAAAGCGACGGACGCTTCGGTGTCGTCGAGCCGCACGAGCGTCTGCCCGGCGCGCACGGCCTGCGTATCGGCAACGAGCACGTCGGTCACGGCGCCCGGAATCTGCGCGGCGACCTGCACGATGCTGCCCGCGACGTACGCGTCGTCGGTGTCCTCGTCATAGCGGTCGCGCAACAGCCAGAACGCGATCCAGACGAGCGCGGCCAGCAGCACGACCGCGAAGAACAGCGTGAAACGCTTGCGGCGGGTCGCCCGGCGCGCGTCGAGTGCCGGATCGTTCAGTGCGGCCGGCTGCGCGGCGGTATGAAGGTTGTCGTGGTGCATCAGTCGCTTTGCGTAACGATCAGACGGTCATGCTGGAACAGGGGAATCGCCGGCACGCGCGTGTCGGCGGCGACAGCGGGTGCCGTGCCGCGCGTGCCGGCGCTCACGCTCGCGGTATCGATCGTCGGGCTGCGCGGCGTCGCGATCACAGCCGGCGGGTCGATCCGCGCTACCTGCGGCGCGCCACCACTACCGGACGCGGCCACGCGACGCGCCTGCGTGCCGGCGTTCGTCTCGTTGCGGGCAGCGGCGTTCGCCAGCGCGCCGCGCTTCGGCCGCGTGCCTTGCGCGGTACGCGTCGCAACCGTCGGCGCCGATGCCGATGCCATCGTTGCGCTCGCATCGAATCCGCCGCCGAGCGCGCCGACCAGCCCGACACGCAGCGTCCGCTGCCGCCCGAGCAATGCAATTAGCTGCGCGCGCTCGTCGATCAGCGTGAGATCCGCGACATCGACGTCCTTCTGCATCAGCACGCCACGCCGATGGCGGTCGGCCGCGATCTGCACGATCTTCTGCGCGGCGGCGACGGCGTCCTGCTGCTGCGCGACGAGCGTCTGCGCCGTCTGCAGCGACGTGACGATCTGCGCGACCTGGCCGAGCGCGTCGTCGACGGTCTTGTTGTACAGCCCGATCGCGACGTCGGCCTGCGCGACGTCCGCGCCGAGCTTCGCCTTCAGGCGGCCGCGATCGAACACCGGTAGCGAGATCGCCGGACCGACGGAGCCAGCGAGCGCGTCGCGCGAGAACAGCGACGCGGGCGTCAGCGCGAACACGCCGCCGAGCGCGACGAGGTTCACGTCCGGATAGAACTGCGCGCGCGTCGAATCGGCATTCGCGAACGCGGCTTCGACCCGCAGCCGCGCGGCGACGATGTCGGGCCGGCGGCCGAGCAGATCGGCCGGCAACCGCGCGGGCAGCGCGCCGCCGGGGAATACGCCGACGCGCGGCCGCTGCAGCGCGAGGCCGCGCTCGGGGCCACGGCCGGACAGCACGCCGAGCTGCAATTGCGCGAGCTTGATCTGCTCGTCGTTCAGCGCGATCTGTTCGAGCAGGCGGCTGCGCTTGATCGACGCGTCGCTCGCGTCGTACGCGTTGTCGAGGCCGCGCGCGGTGCGCTCGCGCAGCACGGCCGTCACGCGCTGGCTGATCTTCAGCTTCTGCTGCAGCAGGTCGCGTACCGCGTACGCCTGGTCGAGCTGGCAATACACGGTGACGATCGCGACCGCGAGCGTGAGCCGAACTTGTTCGGCCTCGACACCCGCCGCGTCGCGCAGCGACATCAGGCTCCTGGTCGCCGCACGGTTCTTGCCCCACAGATCCAGCTGGTAGTTCAGCCCGACGAACACCAACGACGGCGATACGACCGGATCGCCGAAGATCTCGACCGGCACGCGATAGCCGCCGGCGGACACGTCGGCGATGTCGCCCGGCTTCGGCATCCGCGCGCGGCTGACCGTCGCGCCGGCCGTGCCGGTCAGCCCCGTCAGCGAATCGAATTGCCGAAGCTGCGCCTGCGCGATCCGCAGCCGCGCCTGCGCGACCTGCAGATCGGGATTGTTCCGCGACGCCTCCGCCACCAGTGCGTCGAGCTGCGGATCCTGCAGTTGCCTGACCCAGTCGGGCGCGGGCCACGCGCCGTCCGCACCCGGCCCCGCGGTTTGTGCGAGCGCGTCGCCGGCCGGTGCGCGCAGCGACAGCGACGGCAGGAACCCCGACGGCACGCAGCCGCCCAGCGCCAGCAGCGCGGCCGCCGCGACGATCGTCCAGCCGCGCGCCGGCCGCGCCGGCCGCGCCGCTTTCATGATGCGTTCCATCGCTTCCCTCATCCCTGCCGGACGCGCTGCGCGCGCGCGGCCAGTCGCGGCCGCGCGCGCTCGAGTGGACCGAGCCGGCCGAACAAGCCGTCCGCGATACCGAACAGGATGCCGGCGAGCTTGTCGCGCTTGTTGCTCTCGACGAGCGCGATCTGCACGACCTGCCACACGGTCAGCAGGTTCGGCACGATCGCCACCGGAAAGCGCAACCCGTACTGCATCCCGAGCTGCACCGCATTGCGCGCGCTGTAGTAGCGCCGTTGCCACGAGTGATTCATCGACGTCATTTCGAAAGGGCCGAACGCGTGACGCTGCTTCGCGCCGATCCGGTGCGGCAGCACCAGCGACGGCACGACATAGAGCGGCACGTTGAGCGCGAGCGCGCGAAAGCTGTACTCGGTATCGACGTGATCGATGAACAGCGTCTCGTCGAAGCGGCCGAGCACGTCGAACGCGGCGCGCGACACGACGCAGCCCGACGAGATCAGGAACGCGCAGCGCTGCAGCGGCGCGTCGGGATCGACGCGCAACCGGCGCAACGCGATCCCGTTCGTCGCGAGCTCGGGCAGGAAGCTGCGCGCGTTCTCGTCGAAGATGCGCGGGCCGGCGAGAAACGCGCGCCCCGCGACACCCGCGCACGCGTCGCGCATCGTCGCGAAGTAACCGGCCGGCACCGACGAATCCTGGTCGAACAACGCAACGGCATCGACGTTCTCCCGAAACAGCGTCGCAAGCCCCGCGTTGTAAGCACCTGCGATCCCGCCGCGGTTGCCGTGATGCAGCAGTGCAATGCCGTCGCGCGCGCAGCGCTCGCGGGCGCGCGCATCGGGCTGCGGCGTGTTGTCGACGACGAGCAGCGCGTCGCATGCATGCCGCCACGCGCCGAGCGCCGCGAGCTGCGCGTCGGTCGGGTGATACAGGATCACGAGTGCGCCGAGTGTCGCCATGCCCCTCTCCTCAATGTCCGAACGAAGCCGCACCGCGCTTCGGCCGCGTCAGCCACATCATCGCGGCGAGCACGAGGCAGGTCATGCTCGCCATCCAGAACATGTCGCCCGTCGCCATCATGTACGCCTGCTGCATCACGACCTGGTGCAGCGTGGATAGCTCGCGCACGCCGTCCACGCCCATCGCGTTCAGCGTGTGCACGAAGCGCTGCGTGTTCGCCGATGCGTGCGTGACCGATTGCGACACGACGTCGTAGTGATAGGTCGCCCGGTTGTCCCACAGCGTCACGCTCATCGCGGTGCCGAATGCGGCGGACAACGTGCGCAGGAAGTTCGACAGGCTCGACGCGGCCGCGAGCCGGTCGTCCGGAATGCGCGACAGCGTCGCGGCCGTCAGCGGAATGAAGAAGCACGGCAGCCCGATCCCCTGGATCAGCCCTGGCGTGGCGATCTGCGCGAACGTCATCTTCAGCGTGAAATGCGCGTCCCACGCGAGCGCGGCCGCGAACACGAGGAAGCCGAACGTCGCGAGCACGCGCGCGTCGAAGCGATGCGCGTGCAGGCCGACGAGAATCGAGAACACGAGCGCGAGCACGCCGAGCGATGCGGTGGCGAGGCCCGCGTGAAACGCGTTGTAGCCCATCACCGCCTGCATCCACAGCGGGAACACGACACCCACCACCGAGAAGCTCATCATCCCGAGCGAGATGATCAGCACGCAGAACGAGAACGTGCGGTCGCGAAACAGGCTCAGGTCGACGACGGGATGCGCCTCGCCCGCCTCCCAGATCAGCAGCGACACGATCGCGAGCCCCGCGACCACCGCGAGCGTGACGATCAGCGGCGAATCGAACCAGCCCTTGTCGTGGCCAAGGTCGAGCATCGCCTGCAGCGAGCCGACGCCGATCACGAGCAGCACGATGCCGGGCACGTCGATCGGGCCGGCCGCGCCGCGCTGCGCGTCGGGCCGCAGCATCATGGTGCACACCGCGAACGAGAACAGCCCGATCGGCAGGTTGATCAGGAAGATCCACGGCCACGAGAAGCTGTCGACGATCCAGCCACCGACCA
Source organism: Burkholderia sp. Bp9031 (assembly GCF_003857965.1). NCBI lineage: Bacteria > Pseudomonadati > Pseudomonadota > Betaproteobacteria > Burkholderiales > Burkholderiaceae > Burkholderia > Burkholderia sp. Bp9031. The sequence goes on along the minus strand of NZ_QTPW01000011.1, from coordinate 119,407 downwards.
CCGGCCCGAAGATCGGCGCGAGCAGCACCGTCATCGCCCACAGCGCGAGCGCGACGGTGCGCTTGTCCGACGGGAACGTGCGCAGCAGGATCGTCTGCGACAGCGGCACCATCGGCCCCGAGCACAGCCCCTGCAGCGCGCGGCAGACCACCAGCACGTGCAGGTCGCGTGCGAGCCCGCACAGCAGCGACGTCAGCGTAAACAGCAGCACCGCGCCGACGAACAGCCGCAGCTCGCCGACGCGCCGCGCGAGCCAGCCGGTCAGCGGCACCGCGATCGCGGCCGCGACCGAATACGAGCTGATCACCCACGTGCCCTGGCTGTTCGAGACGCCGAGACTGCCGGAAATCGCCGGCACCGCGACGTTCGTCACGGTCGAGTCGAGCACTTCGATGAAGGTCGCGAGCGACAGCGCGAACGTCAGGAGCGCGAGCCGCGCGCCGCGCACCGGTGGTGCAGCAGGGGCGGGTTCGCGCGCATCGAAGGCGGCGGGCGTGTCCTGAAGCGACGATGCCGTGCTCATGCGCCCGCCATCGCAACGGCGGCCGGCGCGATCGCGCGTCCGTGTTTCGGTACAAAGCGCTCGATGAAATCGGCAGCCGTCTCGCAACCGTCCGGTGCGGCGTTGATCAGCGCACGCGCGCGCTCCGCATAAACGGCGAATTCGGGCTCGCTCAGCACGCGCATGAGCGCCGCGCCGAGACGCGCGCCGTCGACCGGACCGTCGACGCGTACGCCGGCACCGTTCGCCGCGACACGCTGCGCATTGTCGAACTGATCGTGCGCGAACGGCGTCACCACCTGCGGAATGCCGGCCTCGAACGCGAGCGCCGCGGTGCCGATCCCGCCGTGATGCACGAGCGCGCGGCAACGCGGCAGCAGCGTGCGCATCGGCACGAAGCGGCGCACAAGCAAGCGGTCGCCGGCCGGTGCCGTATCGTGCTGGCTCAGCAGGATGCCGCGCGCGCCGGTGGCACGCAGCGCGTCCTCGACCGCGCGCGCATACGCAGCGTGATCGACGCGCGTCGACCCGGCCGTGAACACCACGGGCGGCTCGCCGGCCGCGAGAAACGCGTCGAGCGCGGGATCGTCGTCGGGCGTCGCGACGTCGTTGAACAGCGGAAAACCGCTTTGCAGAAGACGGGCCGGCCAGTCGCGCTGCGCCGGCGCGAACCAGTCGGGAAACAGGCACAGCACACCGTCGGTCGAATGCAGCCAGCGGCCCAGCACGCGCTGCGCGGGTGCGAGCCCGAGGTCGCGGCGCACCGCATTGAGCGCCGGTCCGCACACGCGGTCGAGCACCTGCCGCTCGATCAGCGTCATCAGTGCCGTCTTCACCGGCAGCGGCCAGCGCGCGGGAATCGTCAGGCGCGGATGCGTCGGCGGCACGTGCGCGGACAGCAGCGTCGACGGCGACACCTGCACCGACACGTACGGCGTGCCGTGCAGCTCCTGCATGAAGCGCGCGGAAAACGCCCACAGCGTGCCGACCAGCACGGTGTCGCGCTCGGTCAGCGCGCGCAGCGCGTCGTAATGCGGGCGCAGCACGGGCGCGATCACCTGCCACAGCGTGCGGAACGACGTGCGCGAATCCCACAGTGCCGGGTTCGCCATCGCGGCCTCGTACTCGGCCGCGGTACCGACCGGGACGAACGTGAAACCGCAGCGGCGCGCGGCCGCCTCGAACGGCGGATGCGTGCAGAACACGACGTCGTGGCCGCGCATCGCGAGCGCGCGCGCGACGCCGAGCAGCGGATGCACATCGCCCGCCGAGCCGATTGCGGTCACGATCACCTTCGCCATCGCGCGCCTCGCCGGGATCAGTAGAAGCCGGGGATCAGCGCCGCGACCTCGCGGCGGTACTGCGCGTACGCCGGCCCGAAATAGCCGGTCAACCAGCTTTCCTCGACGCGCACCTTGTACGCGAGCGACGCGAACACGAGCGCGACGCCGAGCGCGCCGCGCCACTCACCGCCGATCAGCGCGGCGCCGACCAGCGCGATCAGGCAGCCGGTATAGATCGGATGACGCACGAGGCCATACGGCCCGGTGCGAACGAGCTCGTGGTTTTCCTTCAGCGTGACCGACACGCTCCAGTTCGTGCCGAGATGCAGGCGCGCCCACGCCGAAAACAGCAGCCCCGCGACGAGCACCGCGAGCCCGCATTGCGCCTGCAGGTCGAAGCGCTGCCAGTCGGGCACGAGCGCGCGCAGCGTCAGGTCGGGCAGGATGATCAGTGCGCCGCCGACGATCAGCGGAATCGACTGCAGCGTGCGCGAGCGCGACGCCTCCTTGCGCACGGTCGTCTTCACGGCCTGCGACGTCACGATCCAGTAGGCGAGCCACGCGGCCCACGGAACGACGATGGCGATGGTCTGAACGATATTCACGGCTGGCCTGCCTCGTATGGATGAGAATTCGGATGCGCCCGGTGTGCCCGGTGCGCGACGTGCTGCGTCACGACGACATGGCCGGCATCGGCGCGGACACGCATGTGTGCGCGGCGCCGAGCGCGATGCCCGCGGCAACGGGCGGCGCGTCGCAGAAGAAGTCGAGCAGCGCCGCACGCGTGGTCTCGCGCTGCGCGCGGCCTTCGATGTCGAGGAAATGACCGGCATCGGGAATCGTCGCGAAGCGCGCGCGCGGCACGTGCGCGGCGAGCTGGCGAACGTCGGCCGGCGTCGTGTATTCATCGCGCTCGCCGTTCAGGAACAGCAGCTCGCAGCCGATGTTCGAGAACTCGCTCAGGTAGCGCGCCGGCTGCAGCGACAGGATCTGGTCGACGTGGAACGCGACCTGGTCCTGCTCGTCGCGCGGCAGGCGCGTCAGGTAGCGATAGTTGTACAGCTTCATGATGCGCGGCAGGTAGCGGCCGACCGTGTCGTTCAGCAGTTGCGCGGCCTTCAGGTTCTCGCCGGCCGCGATGTGGTCGCGGGCGCGCGTCACGTAGTCGACCATCGCGTCGTTCAGGAACGGCGAGAACGAGCAGATCGCCGCGCGCCGCACGCTCGGGCAGCCGCGTGCGAGCGCGAACAGCGACGCAACGCCGCCCCACGACACCGACACGAGGAACGCCGGCGCGAAGCGCTCGACCAGATGCTGGAGGATCGCGGCCTCGTCGTCCTTGGTCAGGATGAAGCAGCCGGGGTTGTGCTGGCGCGACTGCCCGGCATACGGCAGGTCGAAGCAGATCGTGTTCATCCGCTCGCCGAGATACTGGACGGTCTGTCCGAACGAGGCGGTCGTCGCGAGCGCGCCGTTGACGAGCATCGCCGTGTCGAACGACGGATCGAACACGTTCCGTTCGACGTAGACCTTCAGACCATTCGGTAGCGGGACCACGTGTTTTTCGGTCGGCATCGTCGTTCTCCGGTGGATGCGGCGTCTCGGCGTCGCGGCATGCTGCAGGTGCGCAATGGCGTGCGCCGGCCATGCCGCGGTCGTTGGCCGCGCCCATTGCCGACGCACCGCGGCAAATTCCCGCGGCGCCGATTCATTCCTCGTAATGCGGCGCCATACTAATACGGGCAATATTACTTACTCAAGTCATTCCAACGATCCCCTCTACTCCACCTGGAAATACACTGGATTCAAATTTTTTCTGCATTTTTTGTGGTAGGCGGAATCGGATGCAAGGTGATTGCAATCGTTTGCGAGCAAGCCACAAAACACGCTAATACGCACACAATTCAGTTTTAATTCATATAGATAACAAGTTTCAATCGCCCGATTGAAACGAATTCCCGGAATTCGCCGATTTCGATGACCGGCATTCAAATTTCAGGATCTCCGAAATTCTCACATAGCTCGACATTCTTTCGACGCGTAATAAATCCAATCCGAAAACTTTCTCAACCATTGGATCGCCTTTTCCGAAACCGTTTTAAACAAACTTCAAATTATTTAACATCCTTTCAATTCGTTTTTCCGCATCCGCACAATCGCGGCGGCCCCATCGTTACCGTCTGCCGGCACCTCATTCACCGTCGGACCCCGATTTTTTGTTGATTGAACGATCAATAAAAAACCGCTAAGCTCTCGACTTCCATGAACGGCCCGTCCGGGCGAAGGAGTTCGCGATGCCGAAAGTCGGAATGCGGGAGATTCGCCGCGCACAGTTGATCGACGCCACGCTGCGCTCGATCGACGAAGCCGGCCTGCCCGGCACGACGCTCGCATCGGTCGCGCAGCGCGCGAACATCTCGACGGGCATCGTCAGCCACTACTTCGGCGACAAGGACGGCCTGCTCGAAGCCACGATGCGGCACGTGCTGCGCGATCTGTGGGCGGCCACCACGCAACGCCGCGTCGCCGCACGCAAGGACCCGCGTTCGAGGCTGCGCGCGATCGTCGCCGCGAACTTCGACGACACGCAGGTCAGCGCGCCCGTGATGAAGACGTGGCTCGCGTTCTGGTCGCAGAGCATGCACGACCCGATGCTCAAGCGCCTGCAGCACGTCAACACGCGGCGCCTTCACTCGAACCTGTGCGCGGAATTCGCGAAGCGCTTGCCGCGCGCGAAGGCACGCACAGCGGCCAGCGGCCTCGCCGCGCTGATCGACGGCCTGTGGCTGCGCGGCGCGCTCGCCGGCGGCCCGATCGACACCCGGGCTGCATCGAAGCTCGCCCACGATTACATCGACCTGCTGCTCGCGTCCGACTGACGCGTCACGCAGTCGCCAACCAGGAGATCCTCATGTCCGTATACGGTTTGCAGCGCCTCTACATCGGCGGCGGTTACGTCGACGCCACCAGCGGCAAGACTTTCGACACCTTCGATCCCGCCACCGGCGAACTGCTCGCGCAGGTGCAGCAGGCGAGCGCGGCCGACGTCGACCGCGCGGTCGCGTCGGCACGGGAAGGTCAGCGCGAATGGGCCGCGATGACCGCGATGCAGCGCTCGCGGATCCTGCGCCGCGCGGTCGACCTGCTGCGCGAACGCAACGACGAACTCGCGGCCATCGAGACGCGCGACACCGGCAAGCCGATCGGCGAAACGCTCGCGGTCGACATCGTCACCGGCGCGGACGTGATCGAGTACTACGCGGGCCTGGCGACCGCGATCGAGGGGCTGCAGGTGCCGCTGCGCGCCGAGTCGTTCGTCTACACGCGCCGCGAACCGCTCGGCGTGTGCGCGGGCATCGGCGCATGGAACTACCCGATCCAGATCGCATGCTGGAAGACGGCGCCCGCGCTCGCGGCCGGCAACGCGATGGTGTTCAAGCCGAGCGAAGTCACGCCGCTCACCGCGCTGAAGCTCGCGGAAATCTATACGGAAGCCGGTGTACCGGCCGGCGTGTTCAACGTCGTGCAGGGCGACGGCTCGGTCGGCGCGCTGCTCACCGGTCACCCGGACATCGCGAAGGTGTCGTTCACCGGCGGCGTCGAGACCGGCAAGAAGGTGATGTCGCTCGCCGGCGCATCGTCGCTGAAGGAAGTGACGATGGAACTCGGCGGCAAGTCGCCGCTGATCGTGTTCGAGGATGCCGATCTCGACCGCGCGGCCGACATCGCGGTGACCGCCAACTTCTTCAGCTCGGGCCAGGTCTGCACGAACGGCACGCGCGTGTTCGTGCACCGCTCGGTCAAGGACGCGTTCACGCAGAAGGTGCTCGAACGCGTGAAGCGGATTCGCGTGGGCAAGCCGACCGATGCCGACACCAACTTCGGCCCGCTCGTGTCGGCCGCGCAGCTCGACAAGGTGCTCGGCTTCGTCGAGAGCGGCAAGGCCGAAGGCGCGAAGCTGCTCGCGGGCGGCACGCGCCTGACCGACGGCCACTTCGGCAGCGGCCAGTATGTCGCGCCGACCGTGTTCGGCGACTGCCGCGACGACATGAAGATCGTGCGCGAAGAGATTTTCGGGCCGGTGATGAGCATCCTCGATTTCGAATCGGAGGACGAAGTGATTGCTCGCGCAAACGATACGCACTACGGCCTCGCGGCCGGCGTCGTGACCGAGAACCTGTCGCGCGCGCACCGCACGATCCACCGCCTCGAAGCCGGCATCTGCTGGATCAACACGTGGGGCGAATCGCCGGCCGAAATGCCGGTTGGCGGATACAAGCAATCCGGCGTCGGGCGCGAGAACGGCATCACGACGCTCGAACACTACACTCGAATCAAGTCGGTACAGGTCGAGCTCGGCCGCTACAACCCGGTGTTTTGAGAACGATAGGAGATACCCTGTCATGACGACACGCGAATACGACTACATCATCTGCGGCGCCGGTTCCGCGGGCAACGTGCTCGCGACGCGCCTGACGGAAGATCCGAATGTCACGGTGCTGCTGCTCGAAGCCGGCGGCCCCGACTACCGCTTCGACTTCCGTACGCAGATGCCGGCGGCACTCGCCTATCCGCTGCAGGGCCGTCGCTACAACTGGGCCTACGAGACCGACCCCGAACCGCACATGGACAACCGCCGGATGGAATGCGGCCGCGGCAAGGGGCTCGGCGGCTCGTCGCTGATCAACGGGATGTGCTACATCCGCGGCAATGCGCTCGACTACGATAACTGGTCGACGCACAAGGGCCTCGAGAACTGGACGTATCTCGACTGCCTGCCGTACTTCAAGAAGGCCGAGACGCGCGACGTCGGCCCGAACGACTATCACGGCGGCGACGGCCCCGTGTCGGTCACGACCAGCAAGCCGGGCGTGAATCCGCTGTTCGAGGCGATGGTCGACGCAGGCGTGCAGGCCGGCTATCCGCGCACCGACGACCTGAACGGCTATCAGCAGGAAGGCTTCGGCCCGATGGACCGCACCGTCACGCCGAAGGGCCGCCGAGCCAGCACCGCGCGCGGCTACCTCGACCAGGCGAAGGTGCGGCCGAACCTCGAGATCGTCACGCACGCGCTGGCCGACCGCATCCTGTTCGACGGCAAGCGCGCATCGGGCGTCACGTACCTGCGCGGCAGCGAGCGAGCGAGCGCGCATGCGCGCCGCGAAGTGCTCGTGTGCAGCGGCGCGATCGCATCGCCGCAACTGCTGCAGCGCTCGGGCGTCGGCCCCGGTGCGTGGCTGAAGGCGCTCGACATCCCGGTCGTGCTCGACCTGCCCGGCGTCGGCCAGAACCTGCAGGATCACCTGGAGATGTACATCCAGTACGAGTGCAAGGAGCCGGTGTCGCTGTATCCCGCGCTCAAGTGGTGGAACCAGCCGAAAATCGGCCTCGAATGGATGCTGAACGGCACCGGCCTCGGCGCGACCAACCACTTCGAGGCGGGCGGCTTCATCCGCACGCGCGACGACGATCTGTGGCCGAACATCCAGTATCACTTCCTGCCCGTTGCGATCAACTACAACGGCTCGAACGCGATCGAGATGCATGGCTTCCAGGCGCACGTCGGGTCGATGCGTTCGCCGAGCCGCGGCCGCGTGAAGCTGCGCTCGCGCGATCCGAACGATCATCCGAGCATCCTGTTCAACTACATGGCCGAAGCGCTCGACTGGCGCGAGTTCCGCGACGCGATCCGCGCGACGCGCGAGATCATGCGGCAGCCCGCGCTCGACCGCTATCGCGGCCGCGAGCTGAACCCGGGCGCCGACTGCAAGAGCGACAAGGAGCTCGACGCATTCGTGCGAGCCCGTGCGGAAACCGCGTTCCATCCGTCGTGCTCGTGCAAGATGGGCTATGACGACATGGCCGTGGTCGACGAAGAAGGTCGGGTGCACGGGCTGGAAGGGCTGCGCGTCGTCGATGCGTCGATCATGCCGATCATCACGACCGGCAACCTGAACGCGCCGACGATCATGATCGCGGAGAAGATCGCGGACAAGATCCGTGGCCGCAAGCCGCTTGCGCGCGTGGACGTGCCTTACTTCGTCGCGAACGGGGCGATGGCGCGGAATATCGCGAAGGCGGTGCGGCGGCCGGAGACGGTGTAACCGCGCAAGCGCCCTTCTCCAGGCACAGCAGCAACACGCACGGCTCGCGGCGTTCTCGTCGCGAGCCGTTTTTCATTGGACACTCCCGCCACCCGTACTGAACCGCGTGAAGGCCGCTCCCCTCGGCCTCAAGCGTTTCGCGCGCACGTTCGACGTAGGCAAGCTGCTGCGCATCGTGCACGCATGCGCGGAGCGGATCGCTCGCATCGCACGCGCAACCGCCGCCATCCGTTGCAATCCACGGCGCGAGTTCGTGCAGCACGACGCCTGCGGGGAAGTCGAAACGGAATGGGGTGCGTCGCTACAGCGGCAACGCGATGCGATGGCGCAGGCACGCGACTCGCGTCGCGCCCGCATCCGGCGAAAGGCAGGAAAGCGGCGGTCCGGCCGGGCCCTCGGATAGGCGTCTCATGTAATTGGTCTCCGTACGTACGCTTGATTCGTTATCGTGATGCGTCGTTTGTCGAAACTATGATCGGACGATACGCACAAGTAAATGGATGCAGAGTTCCAAACGCGCCGAACCGCGCGATCCTCGTGCATGCAGGGTGTTTGACAGTTTTTCAAACACCCTTCAACTTACTTGCTCAGACAAATACACGGGCTGTGCAACGCGCGCTTGAAGGCGGCGCTCATCCCGCGCGAGGCCCGGCGTGCGGGCCTTCGGCCGCCCGCATGCATGCTGCGGCGCATCCTTATACGTCGATGATCGCGAGCGTGCCGTGGCTGCCGGGCAGCACCGCATGGCGCGTGCCGGCGACCGCGAGATACATCTGCCCGGCCTCGACCACGACCGTCTGCGCTTCGACCTCGAGCATCAGCCGGCCGTCGAGCACCAGCAGCCCCTCGTTGTACTCGTGCACTTCCGCTTCGTACGGCTGCGCGTCCATGCGCAGCACCTTGATCCGGGCCGGCCCGACCTCGCCGACGATCGTGGATTTCCACGCGACGGCCTGGGCCGCCGCGACGGACTTGAAATCGACCAAAGACATGCGCACCGCTCCGGGAACAGGAGAGGAACGCATTATCGCGAGCGCGGCGCGCGCCGTCCCGATACGGCGCGGCGGCGTTCGGGCAGCACAGTCGGCCCCGCCCCGCCCGTTCCGCTGCCGCCTGCACGGGCGATCGCCGTCCGACCGAGCGAAAACGACGCGCATTGTTCGCTTGATTCAAATAAAGCATCGTATTGTTGAATGACGCCCGTGCATTTCCCGCAAATCTCGCACGGACATCGCATGCCGTTGCCACCGAAATGCATTTCCATCTTCCGATTGCTAATATGGCGATCCTGCGATCCCGCACCACAACGCCGTTCGACATGACGCCCGTTCGCCATGCCGCACCCGACACCGGCCGCTGCACAGCGACGGCACCGGGCATGCGCGGCGCACAGCGTCGGACCGACCGGCCGTGCCATCCGTGAGCATGCAACCGATCCTTTCCGTCTCCGACCTCTCCAAGACTTACGCGTCCGGCTTCCAGGCGCTGAAGCACGTGACCCTCGACATCCGCCCGGGCGAGATCTTCGCGCTGCTCGGGCCGAACGGCGCGGGCAAGACCACGCTGATCGGCTCGATCTGCGGGATCGTCACGCCGACCCAAGGCCGCGTGACGGTCGGCGGCCACGACATCCGCGATCAATACCGCGCGGCGCGCGAAATGATCGGCCTCGTGCCGCAGGAACTGACGACCGACGCGTTCGAAACCGTCTGGGCGACCGTGTCGTTCAGCCGCGGCCTGTTCGGCAAGGCGCCCGATCCCGCGTACATCGAGAAGACGCTGAAAGCGCTGTCGCTATGGGACAAGCGCGACAACAAGCTGATGACGCTGTCGGGCGGCATGAAGCGCCGCGTGATGATCGCGAAGGCGCTGTCGCACGAGCCGCGCATCCTGTTCCTCGACGAACCGACGGCCGGCGTCGACGTCGAGCTGCGTCGCGATATGTGGAAGCTGGTCGACTCGCTGCGCGAAAGCGGCGTGACGATCCTGCTGACCACGCACTACATCGAGGAAGCGGAGGAAATGGCCGACCGGATCGGCATCATCCTCGGCGGCGAACTCGTGCTCGTCGAAGAGAAGCGCGAGCTGATGCGCAAGCTCGGCAAGAAGCAGCTGACCGTGCAGCTCGAGCATCCGCTCGCGACCGTACCGGCCGAACTCGCTGCGTTCGGGCTCGAACGCGCGGACGACGGCGCCGCGCTCGTCTATACGTACGACTCGCAGCGCGACGACGCGAGCATCGCGAAGCTGATCAACGCGCTCGGCACGGCCGGCATCGGCTTTCGCGACCTGCATACGACGCAGAGCTCGCTCGAGGATATTTTCGTCAGCCTGATCGACAACCGCCGCAACGGCGCTCAAGGGGCGTAACGCACATGGCGAACTGGAATTTCCACGGCATCCGCGCGATCTACCGCGCCGAAATGGCCCGCACGCGCCGCACGCTGATGCAGAGCATCATCGCGCCGGTGATCTCGACGTCGCTGTACTTCGTCGTGTTCGGCTCGGCGATCGGCTCGCGTATCAGCGACGTGAACGGGATCGGCTACGGATCGTTCATCGTGCCCGGCCTCGTGATGTTGTCGCTGCTGTCGCAGAGCATCTCGAACGCGTCGTTCGGCATCTACTTCCCGCGCTTCACGGGCACCATCTACGAGATCCTGTCCGCGCCCGTGTCATACTGGGAGATCGTGATCGCGTATGTGGGTGCGGCCGCGTCGAAGTCGCTGCTGCTCGGGCTGATCATCCTCGCCACGGCCGGCCTGTTCGTGCCGCTGCACATCCTGCATCCGTTCTGGATGGTGCTGTTCCTCGTGCTGACGTCGATCACCTTCAGCCTGTTCGGCTTCGTGATCGGCATCTGGGCCGACAGCTTCGAGAAACTGCAGCTCGTGCCGCTCCTGATCATCACGCCGCTCACGTTCCTCGGCGGCAGCTTCTATTCGGTCGACATGCTGCCGCCCGCGTGGCGCATCGTCACGCTGTTCAACCCGATCGTCTACCTGATCAGCGGCTTCCGCTGGTCGTTCTACGGGCTGGCCGACGTGCACGTGTGGATCAGCCTCGCGGCGACCTCGCTGTTCCTCGCGATCCTGCTCGCGATCGTCGCGTGGATGTTCCGCACCGGCTACAAGCTGAAGAACTGACGCGGCACGCGCCACATACCCGGCACGCCGCTGCAACTTCGCGGTTCGCGCATCCGGAGCGACGCTGCTAGACTGGATCGGAAGATCGACCGCCGCCGCCTGTCGCATCGCAACCCGCGGTGCGCGGGCGGCGCGGCTCCGGCCCCCTTCCCTGCGCGAGGATCCCCGATGAGCGCCCCTCGAATCGACGCCGTCCGCGACGGCCTGTTTCGCGCCACGACTTACGTCGACACGCTGAACCTGTGCTTCAGCCAGTTCTTCGTACGATCGCGGCACGGCGACGTGCTGTGCGTCGAAACGGGCACCCGTTCCAATTTCACGCAACTGAGCGCGGCGCTCGACGCCGTCGGCATCGCGCCGTCGATGGTCAGCAGCGTGATCGTCCCGCACTTCGAGGCCGATGAAATGGGCGCGCTCCCCGACTTCCTCGCGGCCAACCCGGCGCTCGTCGCGTACGGACATCCGATGTGTACATGGGGGCTTGCCGACGTATTCGGCGTGCGCGCGATTCCGCTGAAGGATGGTGAGCCGACGACGCTATCGGGCATCGACGTCGTGCCGGTCTTCACGAAGCACGTGCATCAGTGGGATGCGCTCGTCGTGTATCTGCCGGCGTACAAGGCGCTGCTGTCGTCGGACATCCTGATGCGCTTCGGCAGGGAGGACACCGACGACCCGCTGCCCGCGATCCTCGATGCAATCACGCGCTCGGACTACCTGCCGTCGCTCGCGCACCTGGCGAGCGCGCTGCGCCGCATCCAGGCGCTCGATATCGACATCATCCTGCCGATGCACGGCCCGGCAATCACGCACGACATTCCACGCGTGATTGCCGGTGTGATCGCACATTGCGAGACTGCCGCAGCAGCGTAGCGCTCGCGCGCCCGCGTACGGCCGGCGGCGCCGGTCAGGCGCCGGTTACGACGAATTCGGCGGCCGCCTTGTTCTGGATCGCGGCCATCACCGCCAGCTCGCGCTTGCTGCGCGGCTCGCCGGACACGACGCCCGTCGCATGCTTGGCCTTCGCGCCCAGCGGAAAGAACACGAACGATGCGCCGGCCGGCGCATCGGGCTCGGCCCGCAGGCGTTTGTTCAGGATCTTCAGGTACTTTTTCTTCGAGACTTCCTTCGTTGCCATGGCGCCCTCCGCATGAACGTGGTGCTGGTCAGCATACCAGTTTTGACCTGCGGTTCCGGCGCGCCGCCGCGCGATTGATCTGCACTAGAATGGATCGGCTGACGCGCTCGCCGCGTCAGGCCGCGGCCGCATGTCCTTGACGGAGCGCTTCCATGCATGTCGAGCTGTTCGCGCAGCACCACGATTGCCCTGGCTGGGAAGGTGAAATGGCCCGGCGGGTCGCCGCCTTCGACTGGTCGGCAACCGGGCTCGGCCCGCTCGACGGCTGGTCGGCGAGCCTCGTCGCTGCCGTGCGCACCGTGCTCGCGTCGCCGCTGCCGCTGGTGATGCTGTGGGGCGAGCCCGGCTACATGATCTACAACGACGCGTATGCCGGGTTCGCCGGCGGACGCCACCCCTACCTGCTCGGTCAGCCGATCGAGCTCGGCTGGCCCGAGGTCGCCGAGTTCAACCGCAACGTGATGAACACCTGCCTCGCGGGCGGCACGCTGTCGTATCGCGACAAGGAACTCGTGCTGCTGCGCAGCGGCCGCCCCGAAGACGTGTGGATGGACCTGCACTACAGCCCGATACCCGACGATGACGGCGCACCGGGCGGGGTGCTCGCCGTCGTGATCGAGACGACCGAACGCGTGCTCGCCAGGCGCCAGCGCGAACAGGCGGAAGTGGCGCTGCAGTCGTCCAACGATGCGCTGCGCCGCCTGACCGAAACGCTCGAGCAGCGCGTGGCCGATGCGGTCGCCGAGCGCGCGGCGATCGAGGAACAGTTGCGCCACGCGCAGAAGATGGAAGCGATCGGCAGCCTGACCGGCGGCATCGCGCACGACTTCAACAACGTGCTGCAGGTGATCAGCGGCAACCTGCAGATTCTGGCCGTCGAACTCGGCGAGCGCGCGAGCGCGCAGCCGCGGATCGAAAGCGCGAACAACGCGGTGCGGCGCGGCGCGCAACTGGCGTCGCACCTGCTGGCCTTCGCGCGACGCCAGCCGTTGTCGCCGACGGTGCTCAATCCGCGCCAGCTGATCGACGGGATGAGCGAGATGCTGCGCCGCGCGCTCGGCGAAACCGTGCGAATCGTTCCTGCGCTGGCGCCCGACGTCGGCAACGTGCTTGCGGACCGGCACCAGCTCGAAAATGCGCTGCTCAATCTCGCGATCAATGCGCGCGACGCAATGCGTGGCGGCGGCACGCTGACGATTGCCGCGTACAACGACGCACATCCCGAGCCGGCCGCCGGTGCTCGCCGCTCACCATTGCCGCCCGGCGAATACGTGACGTTCGAGATGACCGACACGGGCGCCGGCATGACGCCCGACGTGCTCGAGCGCGTGTTCGAACCGTTCTTCACGACCAAGCCGGACGGCGAAGGCACGGGGCTCGGGCTCAGCATGGTGTTCGGCTTCGTCAAGCAAAGCGGCGGCCATACGTCGGTCGACAGCGCGCCGGGCCAGGGCACCATCGTGCGGCTCACGTTCCCGCGCTGTCATGATGCGTACGCCGATGAGACGGCGCGCGCGCAGCAGCCCGATCCCGTGCGGGGCCGCGAAACCATCCTGGTCGTCGAAGACGACGCGGACGTCCGGCTGACCGTGGTCGACATGCTCGCGCAGCTCGGCTACAAGGTCCTCGCCGCGTCCGACGGCGAAGCCGCGCTGCGGATGCTCGACAGCGACACGCCGATCGACCTGCTGTTTACCGACGTGATCATGCCCGGCCGCATCAAGGGCGGCGAACTCGCGCGCCGCGCCGCGCAACGCACGCCGCCGTTGCCCGTGCTGTTCACGTCCGGCTACACGCGCGACGAGATCTTCCACTCCGGGCGGCTCGATCCCGGCGTCATGCTGCTCGGCAAGCCGTACCGCCGCGACGAACTCGCGACCCGGATCCGCAGCGTGCTCGACGCGCATGCCAAGGCGGCGTGAGCGGCAGGCATCCTGGCCGCCGCGCGGCCGATGCCGGCTACGACGCCAGCCGTCCAGCCGGAGTCTTTCCGGGCGTTCTGCCGCACGGACGACGTCGAACGTGCAGCGCTGCGCGCCACGACCGCCGCCTGCCCCGTCACCGGTCATCGGATTTTTTTGCGCGCGATGTCGATTCGCGCGATCGCCGCGCGTCGTAGTGTCGTAACCGACCGTTTTGTCTTGCCGGCCGCACGGCCGGCGACGGCGGACGTCCCCTTTCCCGTTCAAGGAGCAGCAACTATGCGCGTCATGGTGATCGTCAAGGCAACGGCCTCTTCCGAATCGGGTGCGATGCCCGATACCGAACTGCTGGCCGCGATGGGCCAGTACAACGAGGAACTCGTGAAAGCCGGCGTGATGCTCGCCGGCGAAGGACTCCATCCGAGCTCGCGCGGCAAGCGCGTGCATTTTTCCGGCAAGGACCGGACCGTCATCGACGGCCCGTTCGCCGAGACCAAGGAACTGATCGCCGGCTACTGGCTGTGGCAGGTGAATTCGATGGAAGAAGCCGTCGAATGGGTCAAGCGCTGCCCGAATCCGATGCCGACCGAGTCGGACATCGAGATTCGCCAGATCTTCTCGCCCGAGGATTTCGGCGACGCATTCACGCCGGAGCTGCAGGAGCAGGAAGCGCGGCGGCGCACGGAGATGGACCGCAAGCACAACGCATGAGCCGGCCGGGGCCGGGGCGCCGCCGCTGGATCGATGCGGGCGTCGCGGCCATGAATCCTCCGGACAATTCGATCGACGGGAATTGACGGCGCCTCGGCCAGTAACGTATCGTTTTGACACGTTACTGGCCGAGGTGCTGTCGTCATGCATTCCCGTTTCGACCGTTTTCGCGCGACGTCACTTGGCGCGCAACTTGAAGCGCTGATCGCACAGCCCGAGCGCTATGTCGAATTCGCGGCGCTGTCGCGTGTCGGCGTCGCCGCGATCGGCGCGATCCAGCACGAGATCGCACGCAAGTTCCCCGAGATCGAAGCCGATACGACCGCCAGGCAGTTCTGCGGCGCGATGGTCGCCGACGTGATGCGCCGTCACGGGCACGACGTCGTGCAGGCGCGCGGCCGGATCGGCGGTGCGCTGTTCAGCTACGGTGCGGTATTCAGCGCGTATCCGCAGGTGCTGCCGTTCGCCGATGTCGTCGCCGCGCTGGCCGCGATGCCGGCCCGGATCGCTGCGTATGCCGCGCAGGTTCCTGCCGCGCTCGTCACGCGCCGCCCGGCCGGCACGGGCTTCTCGCTCGTCGAACATGCATGCCATCTGCGCGACCTCGATGCCGTGTTCGCCGAACGCATCGATGTCGTGCTCACACACGCGCTGCCGGTGATCGCGTCCGTCGACGGCACCGCGCTCGCCGCGCAGCGCGACTACCTCGCCCAGCCGCTCGACGGCGCCCTCGCCGCGTTCCGCACCGGACGCGCCGCGCTGTGCGCGACGGCGGCCGCGCTGCACCCGTCGGAACTCGCACGCTGCGGGCTGCGCGACGGCATCCGCCGGATGTCGCTCGACGAACTCGTGCGCGAACTGCTCGACCACGACCGCACGCACGTGCTCGAACTCGACGAACTGCTCGCCGAACTCGAATTGCCCCCCATTGCTTCCTCGGCCGCCGAATGAACGCACCCAACCCGCCCGTCGTCTTCGTCCACGGTTTCATCGGCACGTTCGACGTGCCCGAATGGCCCGGTCCGCATCTCGCGCCCGACCTGCTCGGCTACGGCACCCATCGCGGCACGCCGTTCGACGCGATCACGCTCGCCGCACAGGTCGAGCATGTCCGGCAGGTCGTCGACACGCATTGCGGCGCGCAGCCGGTCGACATCGTCGGTCACTCGGTCGGCGGCGCGATCGCGATGCTGTTCGCGCATGCGCATCCGGCGCGCGTGCGCCGGATCGTCAATGTCGAAGGCAACTTCACGCTCGACGATGCGTTCTGGTCGGCGTCGGTCGGCCGCCTGTCGCCCGCACAAGCCGACGCGATGCTTGACGGCCTGCGCAGCGACCCGCCCGGCTGGCTGCGCGGCGCGATCGACGATCCGTCGCCGCGCCAGCTCGACGACGCGCGCCGCTGGCTCGCGCATCAACCGGCATCGACGCTGCGCGCAATGGGACGCTCGGTCGTCGCGACGACCGGCGAACCCGGTTATCTGCAGGCGCTCGCCGACGTATTCGCGCGCCATCCGGTATGGCTCGTCGCGGGCGAACGCTCGCGCGCGGGCTGGCATGTGCCGGACTGGGCGCTCGCGCGCTGTGCCGGCTTCGAAACGATCGACGGCTGCGGGCACCTGATACCGGCCGAGCGGCCGGCGGCGTTCCGGGAGGCGCTCGCGCGCTGTCTCGGCTGAGCGCGGAGCCGGCCCGGTCGCGCGCCGGCCACCTGACAACGCGTAGGATTCGCCGAAATTTGGCTGAAAGGCGCGGTTGCTAGAGTCGCCTGACAGGGTTTTCCCGATGCCCGACTGCCGAATGGAAACGACACATGCGAGGCTCCTTGAACCTGGTACGCGCGTTCTGGCTCCTGCTGCTGCTCGCCGTCGCGGGCCCGGCCCTCGCCTTTCAGGCGCGGGTCGTCGCGATTCCGAGCGCGGCGATGAACGAAACGCTAAAGGCGACCGTCGTGCTGCCCGACGACTACGCGCGCCTGCGCCACGGCCCTGAACGCAGCGTCGAACGCTTCCCGGTCGTCTACTTGCTGCACGGCTCGGGCGGCGACCACACCGACTGGACCGCGAACACGCGGATCGCCGCGCTGGCCGATCGCTATCACGTGATCCTGGTGATGCCCGATGGCGGTCACGAAAGCTGGTACATCGACAGCCCGTTCGACTCCGGCAGCCGCTACGAAACCTTCGTCGGCGACGAAGTCGTGTCCTATGTCGACACCCATTTCAGAACGATCGCTGCCAAGGGTGCGCGCGCGATCACCGGGCTCAGCATGGGCGGCTTCGGTGCGCTGCGCATCGCGCTCGACCGGCCCGACACGTTCGGCGCGGTCGGCAGCATCAGCGGCGCGGTCGATCCGCGCTGCTGCGAGGACGAGCCAGGCATCGACCACGTGTTCGGCGATCCCGGCCGCCATCCGTCGTTCTGGAACCGCAACGCGATCGTCGAAAGCGCGCGCGCGTTCGTCCGCGCGCATCTCGACCTGACGATCGACTGCGGCCGCGACGACTCGTTCGTCGGCTCGAACCGCACGCTGCATCAACGGCTCGTCGCGCTCGGCGTGCCGCACGACTATGCGGAGCGTCCGGGCGGCCACACGTGGGACTACTGGGCGCATGCGATCCGCTACCAGATGCAGTTCTTCGCGACGTCGTTCCAGCACGGCGGCTACGCGTAGGACCCGCCTGCTGCGTGCGCCATGCGGCCGGCGTGACGCGGGCAGCCCGACCCGCGCCGTGCCGCCGCGTCCGTGCGCCGCGTCCTCGTGCCAGCGCATCGCGCAGCGAGCCCGATGGTAGGATGCGCAGGCATCGACCACCCGACTTCCCCCATGCCGCGCGACAACTTTGCGGACCTGCTCGCCTTCATCGCCGTCGCGCGCGAGCGCAGCTTCACGCGCGCGGCCGCCCGGCTCGGCGTGTCGCAATCCGCACTCAGCCATACGATCCGCTCGCTCGAGACGCGTCTCGGCGTGCGGCTGCTCACGCGCACGACACGCAGCGTGGCGCCGACCGAAGCCGGCGAGCGCCTGCTGCAGAATCTCGCGCCGCGCTTCGACGAAATCGAGGCCGAACTGACGGCGCTCGCCGAGTTGCGCGACAAGCCGGCCGGCACCGTGCGCATCAACGCGACCGACTACATGATCCGCACGCTGCTGTGGCCGAAGCTGTCGCCGATCCTGCACGACTACCGCGACCTGAAGGTCGAATTCGTGACCGACTACGGGCTGTCCGACATTGTCGCGGAACGCTTCGACATCGGCGTACGGCTCGGCGACCAGGTCGCGAAAGACATGATCGCGGTACGCATCTCGCCCGACCTGAAGATGGCGATCGTCGGCGCGCCCGCCTATTTCGCGGAACGCGAGCAGCCCGAGACGCCGCAGGATCTCGTCGCGCACGACTGCATCAACCTGCGCCTGCCGACGCACGGCGCGCTGTACGCATGGGAACTCGCGCGCGGCGACGACACGCTGCAGGTGCGCGTCGACGGCCAGGTCACGTTCAACGGCACCTATGAAATGCTCGACGCGGCGCTCGCCGGTTATGGCCTTGCGTACGTGCCGGCCGAACTCGCCGCACCGCACGTCGCCGCCGGCACGCTCGTCAGTGTGCTCGGCGACTGGTGCCCGACCTTTCCGGGCCATCACCTGTACTACGCGAGCCGGCGGCAATCGTCGCGCGCATTCGCGCTGATCGTCGACGCGCTGCGCTACCCCGGCCATTCATGAACCGGTTCGATAAGTGCATGCGCATTCCCGGGGATTATCGATAGGCGCATCGGTGGCTACCATCGTCGATGTCTTCAACGTCCTCCGTAGCCATCGATGTCCAAACCGACTTCTGCCGCGCGCCAGGCCTTCGGCGCCATCGCGCCGGCCCTCGCCGACTACACCGACCACGTACTGTTCGGCGACGTATGGCAGCGCCCCGGCCTGTCGCCGCGCGATCGCAGCCTGATCACGGTCGCGAGCCTCGTCGCGCTGTATCGCGTCAACGAGCTGCCGTTCCATCTGAAGAAGGCGCTCGACAACGGCATCACGCGCGACGAGCTGATCGAAGCGATCACGCATCTCGCGTTCTATTCGGGCTGGCCGACTGCCAGCTCGGCGTTGCCGATCGCGAAGCGCGTGTTCGACGAAGCGGGCGCGTGAGCGCGGGCTGCGCGCCGATTCAACTGACCTGAACCGACGCGGGCGCTCGCCCGCATGGAGCCTCTTGCATGGATTACCGCTATCTCGGGCGCAGCGCGCTGAAAGTGTCGCCGCTGTGTGTCGGCGCGATGATGTTCGGCGGCGAAACCGACGAAGCGACGTCGGCGCGCATCATCGACAAGGCATTCGACCAGGGCGTCAACTTCATCGACACGGCCGACGTCTATCACGCCGGTCGCTCGGAAGAAATCGTCGGCCGCGCGATCGCGCGGCATCGCGACAGCTGGGTCGTCGCGACGAAGTTCGGCTATCCGGCCGGACCGGCCGCGGGGCCGAACCGTCAGGGCCAGTCGCGCAAATGGATTTACGAATCGGTCGACGCGAGCCTGAAGCGGCTCGGCACCGATTACATCGACATCCTGTATTTCCATCGCACGCTGACCGATGCACCGCTCGAAGAAGGGATGCGCGCGGTGGCCGACCTGATCCGGCAAGGCAAGGTGCGCTATGTCGGGCTGTCGAACTTCAAGGGCTGGCGCATCGCCGAAATCGTGCGCCTGGCCGACCAGCTCGGCATCGATCGTCCGGTTGCGAGCGAACCGCTGTACAACCTCGTCGATCGCACGGCCGAAGTGGAACAGCTGCCGGCGGCAGCGCATTACGGCATCGGCGTCGTGCCGTACAGCCCGCTCGCGCGCGGCGTGCTGACCGGCAAATACGCACCGGGCACGCAACCGCCCGCCGATTCGCGTGCAGGCCGCGGCGACCGGCGCATCCAGCAGACGGAATGGCGGCCCGAGTCGCTGCACATCGCACAGCAGGTCGCCGCACATGCGACCGCGCGCGGCACGACGTCGGTCGCGTTCGCACTCGCGTGGGTGATGAAGAACCGGATCGTCAGCTCGACGATCGCCGGGCCGCGCACCGAAGCGCACTGGGACAGCTACATCGATGCGCTGACGCTCAAACTCGGCCCCGACGACGAACGCTTCGTCGATTCGCTGGTGCCGCCGGGACATGCGTCGACGCACGGTTATACGGATCCCGGCTATCCGGTCGAAGGGCGGAAGGTGTGAGGTTCGTCTGCTGAAACCGCTAGCGCGCTGCCCGACGGCATGACGCGATGCGTGCGATGGCGGGCAGGTGGAGGATGAGTGACTGACGCGCCGGACGATACCGGCCGGCAAGCTCGCACATGGCACGTCGTCACGCCCGGTGTCCTCGACGCGGTGAAACAACGAAAACGAAAAACGGAAGACGGCAGCGGCGCAAGCGCAAGCAGAAGCCGCGAGTTCAACTGCCGTGCGCGGCGTCGGCGCTCACCACGCGATCGAAGAATTCCTGCGCACGCGCCAGTTCGTCCAGCGCGTGATCGAGGCGCGACATCGCGCGCGCATATTCGGCCGACGAGATGTCGTCGTCGCTTTCGCCGCGTACGGCACGAAACGCCTGATCGACGTTGCGCGTCGCTTCGACGAAGCGTTGCGCGGCCCGGGCTTCTCGCGAACAGATGTGGGTCGACATCGACACTTCTCCCTGAGGGTTGCAGTGTGAAGCAAGCCGACGCCCAGTGTGCGTGGTCCGCATGTCGGCGGCATGAACGACGGCAGGCAGCCTGTCGACGCCCGGCCATCGCGCGGCGCGCTTCGTGGCGATTGTCGCGCGAGCCTCGCCGATCCGCTATGGCGAGATTGCAACAAATTCTTGCGCACCGAGATGGCGGCCACACCGGCGCGTGTCCTTGCACGCGCATCAACCTCTCTGCTTCCCTGCTTCCCTGCTTCCGTTCGCGCCGCGCATGAGCGACGCGAACGTCATGCGCGCCCGATGCGTGGAAGCGCGAGACTGCCGAACGCGGCCGCTTCACCAGGCGACAGATCGAACAGATCGCCGGTGAGCTCGTGCGGATGCTCGGCCGCGGGCCGGCTGCGCAGCCGCGCGACATGCGTGGGCGCGACGTAGGCGGCTGCCGTTTCGATCGGCGGCACGTCGAACAGGTCGCGCGTGACGCCGCGCTCGGCATCCGTCGGCGAACGACCGCGCAAGCGCGCGACCAGCTCGACGAAGCGATCGAAATCGCCAGCACGCGTCGCCTTGTTGACGTCGGCGAGATCGCGCGCCTTCAGCACGCTCGGTTGCGCGAGCCGCACGAAATACGGTGCTTCGAGTTCGACCGACAGCGCGAGCGGATAGCTCTTGCCGGTTTGCTCCTTCGCGCGCCCGATGCAGTCGACCACGGCCGCGCCCTGCCCGACGCCGAGCGGCTTGCCCGTGCTCACGCTGCGCAGGTGATCGGGGAACACGCGCAGTTGCGTGCCGACCGTCAGCGCGGTGGACGATGCACAGACGAGCGCGTAGTGCTGTTCGCGACGCCGGCCCGACGGCAGCGTCGAGCGGCTCGCGATGAACGTGTGCGGCGGAAGCGGCCGCACCTGGCCGCTGGCGTCGACCCAGGCATTCCACAGCAGCGCGTCCTCGCGCTTGCGCTCACCCGGCCGCGTGCGCGACGCGACTGGCGAGAACAGCGCGAGCAGCGAGCCCGTGCGATGCGCGGCGACTTGCGCGCTGCTGCCGAGCGGCTGGTTGATGCCCCACAGAAAACGCCCGCCCCCGAGCCGACGCTCCCATTCCTTGCGGAGCACGACGGTCGGCAGTTCCTCGCCGGACTCGGTACCGATCTTCGTCCAGCAGAACGTGGGAGGGAGATGTTTCAGTGTCATCAACTTTCTCGGGATACAGCCTCGCTGGTGACAGCAAGCCCATTCAACAACCGTAACTGTATAGGTATAATGCATCGCATGGAAGCCCCGGATCACGATTTTCCTGTACAAGACCTGTTACGCCGCCTGATGGCGGACACGCGCTCGTCCAGCGAAATCGCACGACTTTCCGGCGTCAGCCAGCCGACCGTGTCGCGCCTGCGGCTGTCGAACGGGCATCGGCTGCGGCGCAGCGCGCCATTCAACAAGCTATGCAGTTTCTATGGCGTCGATACCGGCCCGGCGCGCCGCCGCTACAACGACCTGCTGCGCGAAGCGATCGTCGACGCCTGGGACGGCTCCGACGAGCACGGGCGCGCGCTGCTGGTCGTGATTCAGGGATTGAAGGATCTGCAGGCGAAGGCCGACGATGGATGACGGCGCGCGGGCGTTCATGAACGAAATGAAGGCTGAGTTCATTCAGTGAGCGGGCGGTGGCGAATGCGATTCGTCATCGCCCGTTTTGCATCGGGCGATGCGACACGAAGCAACGGCAAGCGCATCGCCGAACTCGCGCCCGGCGCAATCACGCCACACGCCCGCACCGGCAATGCGCCGAAACTTTATTTACCCTCAGCTAAAAAAGTTTGACACGGCGTTTTCACTGAGATAAGTTTTGCGCAAGCTTCCGGAAAGCAAACGCGAACCGGCAAGCCATCACGATGCGCGGCGCGGCCGAAACCGCCGATCCGTTTCATTCCGTTTCATTCCGTTTCATTCCGTCGCCGCACGCGCGTCACGTCGTGTGTTTCCGCAGCGCAGCACCGCAGCTCGCAACATCCCCGTCTCATCGAATGGTGTCGTTCCTTTCCATCTGGAAGAACGCATGGCATGCGCACGTTCGATTCGCAGTCCTGCATGGTTCGCGGCGCTGCCGTTTTCCTGATGGTGCAGTTTCCTCTTCGTCAAATGCAGTCATCGGCCCGGCCCGCAGGGGGCGTATCGCGGACCGGTCGTCTACACACAATCAGAAGAACGAGGTCGGCAATGCAATTTCATGTCAGAGGATCGCGTCGCGCATGGCTACCCGCGCTCGTTGCAGCGGCAACGCTCGCCGCGTGCGGCGGTGACGACGGCGGCAGCGTGGCGGGCGTGTCCGCACTCGCGCAAGGTCAAGGTCAGCAGGACGACGGCGCGGCAGCGGCGGCCGACGCGCAAGGGCTCGCGTCGCGCATGTCGCCGTCGGGCGTTCCGTACGCGAATCCGGCCAGCGGCGGACGCTATAAACCGGTGATCAGCAGCGGCCAGGTGCAGCCGTCACTGTCGGGCAGCACGATCGAGGAAAACGCGTGGGTCGACACGCCGGTCGATTCCGACGGCGACGGTACGCGCGACCGCATTCACGTGCGCATCGTGCGGCCGACCGAAACCGCCAACGGCGCACGCACACCGGTCATCGTGCTCGCGAGCCCGTATTACGCCGGGCTCGCCGACAGCCCCGATCACGACGTCGACGTCGAACTCGACGGCACACCGCATCCCGCGGCAACGGCCGCCGCCGTCGGCACGTCCGCGCGAATCATGGCCGCTGCGCCGCAAGTCAGGATGCTGCAGCAGCTCGAAGCCGCCGCGGCCGGCCGCTCGTGGATCGAAAGCTATTTCGTGCCGCGCGGCTTCACGATCGTCTATGCCGATTCGCTCGGCACCGCCGGCTCCGACGGCTGCCCGACGATCCTCACGCGCGACGAATCCGTCGCGATGGCGTCGGTGATCCGCTGGCTCGGCCGCGATGCGAGCGCGAAGGATGCGAACGGCAAGCCCGTCGTCGCGAACTGGTCGACGGGCCACGTCGGCATGTACGGCGTGTCGTACGACGGCACGCTGCCGAAGATGGTCGCGAGCCTGCGCACGCGCGGGCTCGACGCGATCGTGCCGATCGCCGGGCTGTCGAACATGTACGGCTACTACCGCTCGGGCGGGCTCGTGCGCGCGCCGGAGGGGTATCAGGGCGAGGACGTCGACGTCTATATCAAGGCGCTGCTGACGAATGCGCATCCGGAGCGCTGC
The DNA here is from genome assembly GCF_003857965.1 of Burkholderia sp. Bp9031. Classification (NCBI taxonomy): domain Bacteria; kingdom Pseudomonadati; phylum Pseudomonadota; class Betaproteobacteria; order Burkholderiales; family Burkholderiaceae; genus Burkholderia; species Burkholderia sp. Bp9031. The sequence continues at coordinate 95,685 of NZ_QTPW01000011.1, read as the reverse complement.
ACGCACCTGATCGACGAAGCGCTGCAGAAGGAGGACCGCAAGACGGGCGACTATTCGCCGTTCTGGGCCGCGCGCGACATCCCGACCGCGCACGCCGTCGCGCCGGCACTCGTTGCGCAAGGGCTGACCGACGACAACGTGCGCGTCGACCAGTCGACGTCGTGGTATCTCGCGATGCGCCGGCAACGCGTGCCGACGCAGCTGTGGCTGCATCGCCTGAAGCACACCGACCCGACCCGCGTGCCGGCGATGGCCGATGCATGGCCCGCGGAGGTAAACCGCTGGTTCACGCGCTATCTGATCGGCGCCGACAACGGTGTCGAACGCGATCCGCGCGCGGTGGTCGAGCAGGCGGACGGCACGCTGCTGAGGGAAGCGGACTGGGCCGCGCGGCGCGCGACGCCGGTCGCGTATTTCGCGGGCGGCGACGGCACCGGTACCGGCACGCTGTTGCGGATGCCGAGCGGCGGCCCGCTCGCGCGCTTCACCGACGATGCGACGATTCCCGCGCTCACGCTGGCGAACGCACCGACCGGCGAGCATCGCAGCCGCTTCGAGACGGCCCCGTTCGCGGCCGCGACGCGCCTGTCCGGCACCGCGACCGCACGCGTGCGGCTGACCTTCACCGGCGTCGCGAACGTAACGGCGCTGCTGGTCGACCGCGCGCCGGACGGCACGGCGACGATCGTCACGCGGGCATGGACCGATCCGCGCAATCGCGTGTCGGCGTGGTTCTCGGAGCCCGTGCTGCCGGGAATGCCGTATGACCTGAAGCTGACGTTCATGCCGCGCGACTACACGCTCGAAGCGGGTCACAAGCTCGGCCTCGTCGTGCTGTCGAGCGACAACGAGGCGACGCTGCGGCCCACACCGGGTACGGGGCTCGCGCTCGATCCGGAGGGTACGTCGGTAACGGTGCCGCTGGTGTCGTCCTGAACGGGCGAGGCCGGCCGTGACGCATGACGGCCAGCGCGTGCGATCGCGAACGATCGCACGCGCCGCGCAACGATTTCACCGTCGCGCGACGCCGGCCCTCATCGGCAACCCCGCTCAATCCGCCACGAGACGCCTGAGCACGACATCCAGCAACACGTTCGCGCCGTCGACGAGCTGATCGTCGTCGGTATGTTCGCGCGGGTTGTGGCTGATCCCGCCGCGGCTCGGCACGAAGATCATCGCGGCCGGCGCGATGCGCGCGATCATTTGCGCGTCGTGGCCGGCGCCCGACGTCATCCGGCGATGCGAAAAGCCCATCCGCTTTGCCGACGCCTCGATTTCGTCGGTAAGCCCCGCATCGAACACGACCGGCTCGAAACGCGCGAGCCGCTCGGTCGTGATCCGGACGCCCTCTTGCGCCGCCACCTTGTCGAGGAAACCGGCGAGGCACTTCTCCGCCTCCTGCAGGCGCGCTTCGTCCGGATCGCGCAGGTCCACCGTGAATACGGCCTTGCGCGGAATCACGTTGATCACGTTCGGCTCGATGCGCAGCATGCCGATCGTCGCGAGGGTCGTGCCGCTCGCCACCGCGAGATCGCGCAGGAAGGTCGCGACCGCCGCCGCTGCCCAGCCCGCGTCATGGCGCAGATGCGTCGGCGTCGTGCCGGCATGGTTCGCGTTCCCCTGCACGGTGACCTGCTGCCAGGAAATGCCCTGCAGGTTTTCGACCACGCCGATGCGGATCTGCTCGGCCTCGAGAATCGGCCCTTGCTCGATGTGCAGTTCGAGATACGCGTGCGGCACGATCGCGCCGGGTTCCAGTTCGCCGGCATAGCCGATCCGCGCGAGTTCGTCGCCCAGGCGCGTGCCGTCGATGCCGACCGTATCCAGCGCGGCCTCCACCGGCATGCCGCCGGCGTAAACGAGCGAACCCATCATGTCCGGCTGATAGCGGATGCCTTCTTCATTCGTGAATACGCCGACCGTGATCGAACGTTGCGGGCGGATGCCGGCCCGGCGAAATGCGCGCACGACGGCGAGACCGGCGAGTACGCCGTAGCAGCCATCGAGCGCGCCCGCGTTCGTCACGGTGTCGATGTGCGAGCCCATCATCAGCGGCCGCTCGCTGCCATCGTCGGATGCGGAACGCAACGTGCCAAACACGTTGCCGATCCGGTCGACCTGAACATCGAGGTCGAGCTCGCGCATCCATTCGACGACGAGGTCGCGCCCGGCCCGCTCGTCGTCCGTCAGCGCGATGCGGGTCCGGCCGCCGGCCTCGGGATCGGCACCGATCTCGCCGAGTCGTCGCAGTTGGTCGAGAAGAAGCGCTCCATCCAGCTCGAGCGCCGGCAGCGATGCGGCGGGGGTATTCATCGATCGTCTCCATGAGCGGCACGCGCCCGGCCCGTTGCCGGACGTGATGGAGTGAAATGTTATTTCAGCCGGATCGATATTTCGGCTCTCAATTGGCGGCGGAGACGCAATTTTTTCTCATCTTCGCGCGCCGATTGCGATAAACGCGTGCTGGTGCCGCTTCGCGCCGGCGCGCCCTTTCATGCGTTGCGCACGTGCCACCCCGCGTCGCTCACACCGGCGTCAGCACCGGCTCCCCCGCGAAATGCCGCGCGGCATTGTCGAGAAACTGCTGCACCGAACGACCGAGCGCCTCCGGCGACCAGCCGCCCATGTGCGGCGTCAGCACGATATTGTCGAGGTCCGTCAGCGCACGCGGCGACTCGGGCTCGCCTTCGTACACGTCGAGCCCCGCGCCCGCGATGCGCCGTTCGCGCAGCGCATCCGCCAGAGCAGCGGTATCGACAACACTGCCGCGCGACACGTTGACGAGAAACCCTTCGGGGCCAAGCGCATCGAGCACTGCGCGATCGATCAGGTGATGCGTGCCCGCGCCGCCCGGCGTCGCAACGATCAGGAAATCGGCCCAGTGCGCAAGCGCATCGACACGCTCGAAATAGCGATACGGAACATCCTTCGCGGAACGGTTGTGATAACCGGTCTCGATATCGAAGCCGGCCGCGCGGCGCGCGCATTTCTCGCCGATCTTGCCGAGCCCGACGATGCCGAGCCGCTTGCCCGATACGTTCGGCGGCATCGGCAGCCCCTCACGCCATATGCCCGCGCGGGTTTTCGCATCGAGCTGCACAACGTTGCGCACCACGGCGAGCAGCAGCGCGAATGCGTGATCGGCGACGCAATCGTCATTGGTGCCCGCGCCCGTCACCACGGTGATGCCGCGCGCCTTCGCATGCGCGACATCGATGTGCTCGTAGCCGGCGCCGAGCGCACTGACGAAGGTGAGTTGCGGCAGACGATCGATGTCGACGGCAGCGAGGCCCGTGCTGCCGTTGGTCAGCACCGCGCGAATCGTGCCGCCGTGTTCGGCGATCGCGCGCTCACGTTCTTCGGCCGTCGGTGCGTAGTGGACGTCGTACAACATGGCGATCTGGCGGTGCGCGTCGCCGCGCAGCGCGATAAGGACCAGCAGCTCGGGCTTCATGTCAGCAAATGTCCGCAGGCGGGAATGCGTTCCAGTGTAGCAACGGCGCGCGACGCGTGCGGGTTACCCCCACGCGCGCTGTGGACGTGCCGCCGCACGTGGTTTGCCAAAGCGGACTCAGTCAAGTAACTTTCGGCGTACGCCCTCATCCTGGAGAATGGCCCGTATGAAGCTCGCCCTGCCCGCCCGGATTCTGGGCCTCGCGTTCGCCGCCGCTGTCGTCGCACCCGGCGCGCACGCCGACACGCCTGTCGTGGTGTCGTCGAAGATCGACACCGAAGGCAACCTGCTCGGCAACGTCATCGCCCAGGTGCTGAAGGCCCACGGCATCCCCGTCACCGAAAAGATCGCGCTCGGCGCGACGCCGATCGTGCGCAAGGCGCTCACGAGCGGCGAGATCGACATCTACCCCGAGTACACGGGCAACGCCGCGTTCTTCTTCAACAAGGCCGACGATCCCCTGTGGAAGAATGCAAGCCAGGGCTACGACACTGCGAAGAAACTCGATTACGCGGCGAACCATCTCGTCTGGCTCGCACCGGCGCCCGCGAACAACACGTGGGGCGTCGCCGTGCTCGCACCGGTCGCGCAATCGCAACGCCTGAAGACCTTCTCCGATTTCGGCAAGTGGATCGCGGGCGGCGGCAAGGTGAAGCTCGCGGCGTCCGCCGAATTCGTGAACAGCGCATCCGCGCTGCCGTCGTTCGAGAAGGCATACGGCTTCAAGCTGAAACCCGAGCAACTCGTCGTGCTGTCGGGCGGCGACACGGCCGCGACGATCAAGGCCGCCGCGAACCAGACCGACGGCGTGAACGCTGCGATGGTGTACGGCACCGACGGCGGCATCGCATCGAGCGGCCTCGTCGTGCTCGACGACGACAAGCACGTGCAGCCCGTCTATGCGCCGACGCCGGTGATTCGCGAAGCCGTGCTGAAGGCGCATCCGCAAATCGCCGACTACCTGAAGCCCGTGTTCGCGAGCCTCGACCTGAAGACGCTGCAGACGCTGAACGCGCGCATCCAGATCAACGGCGAACCAGCGGCCGGCGTGGCGAGGAGCTACCTGAAATCGAAGGGCTTCGTTAAGTGACGGGTCGCGCGGTGGCGTCCGCGCGGCGCATCACGCTCGACAAGGTCGGCATCCTGATCGGTGTCCTGACGATCGTCGCGGTGGCCGGCATGCCGTTCATGGTGCTGCGGCCGAACCGCATCGCAGCCGGCACGGGGCTGTCGGTATTCGCCGCGCTGCCGCCCGTGCAGGGTGCCGCGCTCGCCGCGCTGTGGATCGTCGGCGCGCTATGGGCGATGACGGCGAGCCGTCCCGCCTGGCGGCTCGCGGCCGGCTGCGCGTGGCTCGCGACGCTCGCCTATGCGCTCGGCGCGGCCGCGGCGCACGTCGTCGCGCCCGACGACATGCTCGCGCGCGTATCGCCCGCGGCAGGCGTCTGGCTGCTGCTGTTCGCGTGGGCCGTGCTCGTCGCGGACGCGCTCGCGCGGCTCGCATTCGGCCCGTGGCGGCGCCTCGTCGCGCTTGTCGTCGCGATGGCGGCGATCTCGGTGCCGCTCGCAAGCGGCAGGTGGGACGGACTCTCCGTCATGCGCGAATACGCGGTGCGCAGCGACGACTTCTGGCGCGAGGCAATCCGGCACGTATCGCTCGCAGGCGGCTCGGTCGCGGCCGCGCTCGTCGCGGGCCTGCCGCTCGGCATCGCGTGCGCGCGGATTGCACCGGTGCGCACCGTCGTGATGCCGGTGCTCAATATCGTGCAGACGATCCCGAGCATCGCGATGTACGGGCTGATGATGGCGCCGCTCGGCCTGCTCGCCACGCACGTGCCGCTCGCGGCCGCGCTCGGCATTCGCGGGATCGGCGTCGCGCCGGCCGTGCTCGCGCTGTTTCTCTATTCGCTGCTGCCGATCGCGTCGAGTGTCGTGGTCGGGCTCGAGCAGGTGCCGCCGCACGTGACCGAAGCGGCACGCGCGATGGGCATGACGCGCACGCAGCGGCTGCTGCGCGTCGATCTCGTGCTCGCGCTGCCGGTCATCCTGAGCGGCGTGCGCATCGTGCTCGTGCAGAACATCGGCCTGACCGCGGTCGCCGCGCTGATCGGCGGCGGCGGGTTCGGCACCTTCATCTTCCAGGGAATCGGCCAGTCGGCCGCCGATCTCGTGCTGCTCGGCGCGATCCCGACGATCGCGCTCGCGCTGGCGGCCGCCGTCGTGTTCGAAGCCGCGACCGCGCTCGCGAAGGGACGTACCGCATGATCGAGATCGAACGCATCGGCAAACGCTTCGGCGACGTCGTCGCCGTCGACGACGTGTCGCTGACGATGAAGCAAGGCACGATCACCGCACTCGTCGGCGCGTCGGGCAGCGGCAAGTCGACGCTGCTGCGGATGATCAACCGGCTGATCGCGCCGTCCAGCGGCACGATCCGCATCGACGGCGTCGACACCGCGAGCGTGCCGCCCGAGCAGCTGCGGCGGCGCATCGGTTACGTGATCCAGGGGCATGGCCTGTTCCCGCACTGGAGCGTCGCGCGCAATATCGCGACCGTGCCGCGCCTGCTCGGCTGGCCAGCCGCACGCATCGACGCGCGCGTGCGCGAACTGCTCGAACTGTTTCACCTCCCGCCTTCCGAGTTCGCCGACAAGCTGCCGCATGAACTGTCGGGTGGTCAACAGCAGCGCGTCGGCGTAGCGCGCGCGCTCGCGGCCGAGCCCGCGATGTTGCTGATGGACGAACCGTTCGGCGCGCTCGATCCGATCATCCGCAACAAGGCGCAGGACGACCTGTACGCGCTGCAGCGCCGCCTCGGCATCACGGTCGTGATCGTCACGCACGATATCGAGGAAGCGCTGAAGCTCGGCGACACGATCGCGGTGATGGATGGCGGACGGCTGCTGCAGGTCGCGTCGCCGGCCGAGATTCTCGGCAGGCCGGCGGCAGGTGTGGTCGAACAACTCGTCGCGGGCGTCGACCGGCCGCTGCGCCTGCTCGCGCTGACGCCGATCGACGCGGTGGCCGAACCCGGTCATGTCGACGGCAAACCGATCGCCGCGACGCGCACGCTGCGCGATGCGGTGTCCGAGCTGCTGTGGCGCGGTGTCGATGCATTGCCGGTCGACGACGGCAACGGGCATGCGGCGCGCCGCATCACGCTCGACGCGATCCGCACGCACGCAAGGAAGCCCGCATGACGACGCGGCACGCGCGTTCGCCCCTGCCGCGGCGGCTGCCTGCGTATGCCGCACGCGCGGCCGCGCTCGCGCTGTTGCTCGTACTACTGTTGCGCCCCGCGTGGCTGCAGGGCGTGTTCGCGCCGTTCGCGGACAACGGCGCGCCGGTCATCTACGATCGTGCGAGCCTGCTCAACCTCACGCTCGCGCATCTCGGCACCGTCGCGCTGTCGAGCGTGATCGGCACGCTGGTCGCGATCGCAGCCGGCATTGCTGTCACACGGCCGTCCGGCGCGGATTTCCTGCCGGTTGCGCGCAGCGTCGTCGACATCGGCCAGACCTTTCCGCCCGTCGCGGTGCTCGCGCTCGCGGTGCCGGCCGTCGGCTTCGGGTTGAAGCCCGTGCTGATCGCGCTCGTTCTGTACGGTCTCCTGCCGATTTTCGAGAGCACGATCGCGGGGCTCGAGGACGTGCCGCGCGACGTCGTCGAAGCCGCGCGCGGAATGGGGATGAGCGGCTGGCAGCAGCTCGTGTCGGTCGAGCTGCCGCTCGCGTTTCCGGTGATCGTGAACGGCATCCGGCTCGCGGTCGTAATCAATCTCGGCACCGCGACGATCGGGTCGACGGTCGCCGCACGCGGGCTCGGCGACGTGATCATCGCGGGCCTGCAAACCTCGAACACCGCGTTCGTGCTGCAGGGCGGCGTGATCGTCGGGCTGCTCGCGGTGCTGGTCAGCGACGCGATCGGCGCGCTTGCGCGGGTGGCGAGCGCGCGGCGGCCGTAGCACGCATCTGCAACGGCGAGGGCGCAAGCGAAAAAGGGGACGCGAGAAAAAATCCGGCAATGCTTCGTCCGGACTCCGATTCGTGCTCGCACAACAATCCAGCCTGCGCTCGGCGTGCATCGACACAAGCCTACATCGCGCTTTCATTCGAGCCTGCGCTCGAACGCACGCGACAATTGGCCGATATACTATGCGCCTCCCATTTCCCCGCACCCCACCATGCGACGACGGTTTCTCTGGCTGATCGTGCTCTCGCTCGGCATTGCGCAGCAGGCCTCGGCGCAGCAGGCACCCGCGCTGCCCGCTTCCGCGCCCGAAGCGGCCGCATCCGCGCCGCTCGCGAACGATCAGCCAAACGAAGCAAACCGTCGCATCACGTCCTACCTGACGAAGAAGTTCGGTGTCGCCAAGGAGCGCGCCGCAAAGCTCGCCGATATCGTGAGCATCACTGCGACGAAATATTCGCTGCCTCCGGCACTCGTTTACGCGATTATTTCGATCGAATCGCGCTTCCAGGAAAAGGCGCGCGGCCAGCATGGCGCGACCGGGCTGATGCAGGTCGTGCCGGCCGCACACCGCGGCATGCTGCGCGACGTGAAGGACCTGACCGAGCCGAATGTGAACGTCGACGCCGGCTCCAGGATCCTGTCGGGCTACGTGCGGGCGGCCGGCGGCAACGTGCAGGCCGGGCTGAAGAACTACGGCGGATCGAATGCGTATGCGGCGAAGGTGATGCAGCGGGTCGACACGTTCCGCTTCGTGCTCGAACCCGAGGACGGCGCGAATGCCGTGAGCGACGGGAAGGCGCACATGGTGCCGGTCAGCGATCCGCCGACTGCGGCGCCCGCCGCAAGCCGCAACGCGAAGTAAGCGCGATGCGCGCCTGCGTATCTCGACGCAGCAGAACGCACGACGGCATGCACCGCCCGTCAGCCAGATGGTGCTCGCCAATCCCGATTCATAGTTAACCGTGGGTCGAATAGCCAATTGTTCCGTTATTCCAGGAACAATGCTGGCACTGGCAACCCGCCCGTCCTTATTCTGATATTCCAGGAATTAAAAACAAGGGCGGCGACGCTTTCGCGCCGCCGCCCTTGTTGACCGGATCGCCCCGACCCGGCACCACCCGCTCACAGCTGCCCCGCCGCCCCCGTCCACCGCAGGTAATCCCCGCGCGTCCAGTCGAGCGACACGCCGACGCGCTTCGTCCCCGGCCGGATCTTCGGCTTGTACATCGACAGCGTCAGCGACTCCAGCGCGGGCCATTCGCGGAACGACAGCACCGCGAGATCGGCGACGAGCGTTTCGAGCAGCCGCGTATGCGGCTTGTGCGACAGGAACGACGCGACGCGCGCGCAGTAGCCGTCGTAATCGATCCACTCGCCCTGCTCGCTCGGCTCGCAGCGATACCCGAGCCGCGCATCGATCACGATCGGCTGCGGCGCCTCGTGCTCGTGTGCGTGGATGCCGATTCGCGCAGGCACCTTCAGTTCGTCGACGAACACGCTCCAGCCACGCCCGCGCAGGCGCGGCGCGTCGATCGCCACGAACGGTTCGTCGAACGGCTTCATGATGCGAGCGGCGCCGCGGCGTCGAGCATGATGCGCACGAAATAGTCGGCGAAGCTGCGACGCAGGACGATCTCGAACGTATCGTCACCGGTCGGGATCAGCGTGATCGGCGACTTGAAGTAGTGCGACTGCGCGCACTGGCCTGGCTTCAGCACACGCGGATGCAGATCGAGCGGGCAGCCGCGCGCGATCACGTCGCGTACGCGTTCGCCGCTGATCTCGACAACCGTGTAGCCGCTGCCGACGTCGACGGCTGCTGCGTACAGGCCCTGCACGGCCTCGGCGAGCTGCGCCTCGAGCACGCCCGCCGGCACAGGGCCGTTCGAGCGTACGAACCACTCGTCGGGACCGAGCCACAGCACGTCGTACTCGGCGCCGCGTGCGACCGTGTTCGGCGTCGACGGCGGCCGGCAGCCGACCACGCGCTCGAACGCGCTGACGAATGCCGGGTCGCTCAGCTCGCCGCGCACGTTCACGAGGTCGAGGAACGGCCGCTCGCGCAGCATGAACTTCTTGGATGCGCGTGCCTGGTGCGGCTTCAGCACATCGGCCGCGCCGACGAACGGCGATTCAAGCGTCACGCCCGCGCCCGCCACCGGTGCCTGGTTTCTCGTTTCATTCCACATTCTGGCGCACCCCTTCGGTATCGTAGAAAACCGGGCTCGAGATCTTCGCGGTGATGCGCTTGCCGTTGGCCAGCGGAATCACGACGCTCTCGCCCATCTTGTTCAGGCCGCCCTTCACCACCGCCAGCGCGATCGAGCGCTTCAGGATCGGGCTGTAATAACTCGACGTCACGTGGCCGAGCATCGGCGTCGGATCGGTCGCCGACACCTGCGTGTCCTTCGCGATGATCTGCGCGCCTTCCGGCAGCACGAACTGTTCGTCTTCGGTCAGGAGGCCGACGAACTGCTTGCGACCTTCCTTCGACGTATCCGAGCGCGACAGCGAACGCTTGCCGAGGAAGTCCTTCGATTTCGCGACGACCCCGCCCATCCCGAGGTCGTACGGCGTGATCGAGCCGTCGGTGTCCTGGCCGACGATGATGTAGCCCTTCTCCGCGCGCAGCACGTGCATCGTCTCGGTGCCGTACGGCGTGATGTCGAACTCGGCACCGGCCGCCATCAGCGCTTCCCATACCGCGCGACCCGCGTTGGCCGGCACGTTCACTTCATAGGCCAGTTCGCCCGAGAAGCTGATCCGCATCACGCGCGCCTTCGCGCCCGCGACGGTGCCGTTCCGGTAGCTCATGAACGGGAACGCGTCGTTGCCGAAGTCGATGTCCTGGCACACCTTCTGCAGGACCTTGCGGCTCTTCGGGCCAACCACCGCGAACGTCGCCCAGTGATCGGTGACGGACGCGAGCCGCACCTTCATGTCGGGCCATTCGGTCTGCAGCCAGCGCTCGAGCCACGTGAGCACGCGCGCCGCGCCGCCGGTCGTCGTCGTCATCATGAAATGCTGGTCGGCGAGGCGCACCGTCACGCCGTCGTCGAACACCATCCCGTTTTCGTCGAGCATCAGCCCGTAGCGGCACTTGCCGATCTCGAGCTTGTTCCACGGGTTCGTGTACATCCAGTTCAGCAGCTTCACCGCGTCCGGACCCTGGATGTCGATCTTGCCGAGCGTCGACGCGTCGAGGATGCCGACGCTGTTGCGCACCGCGAGGCATTCGCGCTTCACGGCCGCATGCAGGTCCTCGCCCTTCTTCGGGAAGTACCACGGCCGCTTCCAGTTGCCGACGTCCTCGAACATCGCGCCGTGCTCGACGTGCCATTCATGCACGGCCGTCTTGCGGATCGGGTCGAGGAAGTCGCCCGTCTCGCGGCCCGCGAACGTACCGAACGATACGGGCGTGTAGTTCGGGCGGAACGTCGTCGTACCCGTTTCCGGAATCGTCTTGCCGAGCGCCTGCGCGAGGATCGCCATCCCGTTGATGTTGCCGAGCTTGCCCTGGTCGGTGCCGAAGCCCATCGCGGTGTAGCGCTTCACGTGTTCGACCGACTCGAAGCCTTCGCGCGCGGCCAGCAGGATGTCGGCGGCTGCCACGTCGTTCTGGAAGTCGACGAACTGCTTCGGTCCGCGCGGGGCGGCCTCGCGGCTGCCGACCAGCCACAACGGCTGCAGCGCGCCTTCGACGGTTTCGGCGACCTGCGGCGCGACGGGGCGCTTCGCGGCCGCGTAACCCGCGGCCTTCGCCGCTTCGGCGCCCGCGTCGAGCGCGAGCCGCAGCGCACGTGCGAGACCGAACTCGCCCGCGGCCGCACCGACGCTCGCTTCGGCCTGCACGGGCTTGCCCGGCAGGAAGCACGCCTTCTCGTCGTTCCAGCACGCCTTGCCGCCCGACTGCGCGAACAGGTGCAGCACCGGGCTGAAGCCGCCCGACATCGCGACGAGATCGCACGACAGCGACTGCATCTTGCTGCCCGTCTTGCCGTTCGAGTAGGACGCGATGTCGACCGACGATACGCGCCACTTGCCCGAAGCAGCCGTGACGACCGCACCGCTCATCACCGTCACGCCCTGCCGCTTTGCCGCCGCCGGCAACGCACCGTTCGACGATGCGCGCGAATCGACAACCGTCACCTTCGCACCGCATGCCTTCAGGTCGAGCGCGGTCTGGTACGCACGATCGTTGTTCGTGAACACGACCACGTCGCGGCCCGGCAGCACGCCGTAGCGATGGATGTAAGTGGACACCGCGCCGGCGAGCATCACGCCCGGCAGGTCGTTGTTGCCGAACACGATCGGACGCTCGTGCGCGCCGGTCGCGAGGATCACGCGCTTCGCGCGGACCTTCCACAGCAGCTCTCGCGTGCCCTTGCGCATCGATACCGGCTGGTGATCGGTCAGGCGCTGCGTGACCGTCACGAGGTTGTGGTCCTGGTAGCCGAACGCGGTGCTGCGCGACAGGATCGTCACGTCGGGCAGCTTGCGCAGTTCGGCCTCGATCTTCTCGACCCACTGCTGCGCCGGCTTCGCGTCGATCTCCGCGCGGCACGACAGCAGGCTGCCGCCGAGTTCGCGCTGGTCGTCGACGAGGATCACGCGCGCGCCGGCCGTCGCGGCCGCATGCGCGGCGGCGAGGCCCGACGGGCCACCGCCGACCACGAGCACGTCGCAGTGCGCGTAGCATTTGTCGTAGCGATCGGCGTCGAGCACCTCAGGCGCCTTGCCGAGGCCGGCTGCCTCGCGGATCTTCTCTTCGTACTTCGGCCACATGTTGCGCGGCCACATGAAGGTCTTGTAGTAGAACCCGGCCGGCATGAAACGCGAGAGCTTCTGGTTGATCGCATACTTGTCGTTCTCGAGCGACGGTTCGGCGTTCACGCTCGTCGCGACGAGGCCCTGGTACAGCTCGATCTCGGTCGCGCGCGCGTTCGGCACCGTGTACGGGCCGGTTTCGAGCTGCACGACGGCATTCGGTTCCGCGACGTCCGCCGTCACGATCCCGCGCGGACGGTGGTACTTGAAGCTGCGCGCGACGAAGTGCACGCCGTTCGCGAGCAGCGCGGACGCGAGCGTGTCGCCCTGGAAGCCCTGATACGTGCGGCCGTTGAACGTGAACGTCAACGGAATCGCGCGATTGATGCGGCCACCGGTGCCGAGGCGGTCTTTCTGGCTCATTTGCTCGTGCCCTCTTCGTGTGCGTTGCCGGCAGCTGCGCCACCGAACTTTTCGTAGCCCTTGATATCGTAGGTGACCGTGTCGCGCGTCACCTTGAACCAGCGGCGGCAGCCCTGCGTGTGCAGCCACTGCTCGCGATGGATACCGCGCTTGTTCTCACGCATGAACACGTATTCGCCCCATTCGCGGTCGGTCATGTTCTCGTTTGCAACCGGGCGCACGATGTCGGCTTCACCGCCGCACGTGAACTCGGATTCGGCGCGCGGCCCGCACCACGGACATTCGATCAGCAACATGTTTCTTTCTCCAATGGTCGTCGGGTTAGTGCGCCACGGCGGCTGCGCCGTGCTCGTCGATCAGGTGACCCGTGTAGAAGCGGTCGAGCGCAAACGGCGCGTTCAGCGGATGCGGTTCGTCGCGGGCGATCGTGTGCGCGAACACCCAGCCCGAGCCCGGCGTCGCCTTGAAGCCGCCGGTACCCCAGCCGCAGTTGAAATAGAGGCCCTTCACGTCCGTCTTCGTGATGATCGGGCACGCGTCCGGCGACACGTCGACGATGCCGCCCCACTGGCGGTTCATCCGCACGCGCGAGAACACCGGGAACATCTCGACGATTGCCTGCAGCGTGCTTTCGATGACGTGGAAGCTGCCGCGCTGGCCGAAACCCGTGTACTGGTCGATACCCGCACCGATCACGAGGTCGCCCTTGTCGGACTGGCTGATGTACGCGTGCACCGCGTTCGACATGATCACCGAGTTGACCACCGGCTTGATCGGCTCGGACACCAGCGCCTGCAGCGGGTGGCTTTCGATCGGCAGGCGCACGCCGGCCATGTCGGCGAGCGTCGTCGTGTTGCCTGCCGCCACCACCGCGACCTTCTTCGCCTTGATGAAGCCCTTCACCGTATCGACGCCGACCACCGCACCGCCTTCGCGGCGAATGCCCGTCACCTGGCAGTTCTGGATGATGTCGACACCGGCGCGGTCCGCGCCGCGCGCGAAGCCCCAGGCCACCGCGTCGTGACGCGCGACACCCGCACGGCGCTGGATCGATGCGCCGAGCACCGGGTAGCGGCTGTTCAGGTTGATCGTCGGCTCGATTTCCTTGATCTGCGCGGGCGTCAGGAATTCTGCGTCGACGCCGTTCAGCCGGTTCGCGTTCACGCGACGCTCGGTGTCACGCACGTCCTGCAGCGTGTGCGCGAGGTTCATCACGCCGCGCTGGCTGAACATCACGTTGTAGTTGAGATCCTGCGACAGCCCTTCCCACAGCTTCATCGCCTTCTCGTACAGCGCGGCCGATTCGTCCCACAGGTAGTTCGAGCGCACGATCGTCGTGTTGCGCGCGGTGTTGCCGCCGCCGATCCAGCCCTTCTCGAGGATCGCGACGTTCGTGATCCCGTGTTCCTTCGCGAGATAGTAGGCGGTCGCGAGGCCGTGGCCGCCGCCGCCGACGATCACGACGTCGTATTCCTTCTTCGGTTCCGGGCTCTTCCACTGCTTTTCCCAGTTCTCGTGATACGAGAGGCCGTTGCGGAACAGGCTGAATATCGAGTAGCGGCTCATGTTAGTGATCCTTCGTTAGCATTCGATGACGTTCACGGCGAGACCGCCGCGCGACGTTTCCTTGTATTTCGTCTTCATGTCGGCACCCGTCTCGCGCATCGTCTTGATCACCGAATCAAGCGAGACGTAGTGCTGGCCGTTACCCTTGAGCGCCATCCGCGACGCGTTCAGCGCCTTGATCGCGCCCATCGCGTTGCGTTCGATGCACGGGATCTGCACGAGCCCGCCGACCGGGTCGCAGGTCATGCCGAGGTTGTGCTCCATGCCGATTTCTGCCGCGTTCTCGACCTGGTCGGGCGTGCCGCCCATCACCGCGGCGAGTGCGGCCGCGGCCATCGAGCACGCGACGCCCACTTCGCCCTGGCAACCGACTTCCGCACCGGAAATCGATGCGGTTTCCTTGTAGATGATCCCGATCGCCGCGGCCGTCAGCAGGAATTCGACGATGCCGGCTTCGTTCGAGCCCGGCACGAATTTCACGTAGTAGTGCAGCACCGCGGGAATCACACCGGCCGCGCCGTTGGTGGGCGCGGTGACGACCCGGCCGCCCGCCGCGTTTTCCTCGTTGACGGCCATTGCATACAGGTTGACCCAGTCGAGCATCGACAGCGGATCGCGCAGCGACTCCTCCGAACGCTCACGCAGGCGCCCGTTCAGTTCGGCCGCGCGGCGCTTCACGCGCATCGGGCCCGGCAGGTCGCCCTCGACCTTGCAGCCGCGCTCGACGCACGCGGCCATCGTGCGCCAAATTGCGAGCAGCCCGGCGCGCACTTCGTCCTCGGGGCGCAGCGTGCATTCGTTGCGCAGCATCAGCTCGGCGATCGACAGCCCGTGTTCGCGGCACTGGCGCATCAGGTCGTCGCCGGTACGGAACGGATACGGCACTTCGGCCGCGGCGCGCACGCCGTTCACGCGATCGCCATCGCGATTCACGACGAAGCCGCCGCCGATCGAGTAATACTCTTTCTCGACGAGCAACTGGCCGTGCTCGTCGAACGCCTGGAAGCGCATCCCGTTCGGGTGCACGATGCTCGTGCCGCTCATCAGCTTGCGATAGAAGCCGATGTTCTCCTTCTCGTCGAAGCGGATCGTCTGCTTGCCGAGCAGCGACAGCGACTTCTCCGCGCGGATCTCGGCGAGCCGCGGCTCAATCAGGTCCGGATCGATCGTATCCGGCAGGTGGCCTTCGAGGCCGAGCAGCACCGCCTTGTCGGTGCCGTGGCCCTTGCCCGTTGCACCGAGCGAGCCGTATAGTTCGACCCGCACACGGCGCACGAAGCCGAGCAGGTTCGCGTCCTCGATATGCGACGCGAAGCGGCAAGCGGCAATCATCGGGCCGACCGTGTGCGAACTGGACGGGCCGATGCCGATCTTGAACAGGTCGAACGCGCTGACGTTCATCTGGCTTCCTCTGGGTGGACGTACGTGAAATGTCGTTGGCATCAGTACATCAAAGCGTAAAATTGGCCGATAGAACAAAAACGGCATCGGCGTGGGATACCGGCGCCAAGCCCCGCGCAGGACGGTCCGAAAGTGCGCTTTGGCGATGGTTGGCGACGCAAAAGCACAAGTCGGCCGGCGCCTGTGCCGCCCGGCAGACCTCCCCGCAAACAGTGTGAAATGAGTGAGACCCGCCTTCCCGGCGTGACGAGATTGACCGCGATGACACCCGACGTACCCGCTTCCCCCCTCGCCGAACCGGCGCCGCAGCGCATCCGCTTCGGCATCGTGCTGCTGCCGAACTTCACGCTCACGGCCTTCTCGGGGTTCGTCGACATGCTGCGGCTGTCGGCCGACGACGGCGACTACAGCAAGCCGGTGCGCTGCGCGTGGAGCGTGATCGGCGAGACGCTGGCGCCGGTGCGCGCGAGCTGCGGGATCCAGATCACGCCGTGGGAAACCTTCGAGAACGCCGAGCCGTTCGACTACGTCGTCGTGGTTGGCGGGCTGCTGCATTCGGGGCCGCAAGCCGGCCCCGAAACGCTCGAGTTCATTCGCCGCGCGGGGGCGGGCGGCGCGACGGTCGTCGGGATCTGCACGGGCGTGTTTACGCTGATGCGCGCGAACGTGCTCGACGGCTACCGCACCTGCGTGAGCTGGTTCCACTACTGGGATTTCATCGAACGCTTCCCGCGCGCCGATCCGGACCTGCTGATCGCCGACCGCCTGTTCGTGATCGACCGGCGCCGCATCACCTGCTCGGGCGGCCGCGCATCGATCGATGTCGCCGCCGCGATCCTGCTGCGCCATTTCGACCATGCGACCGTCCAGAAGGCGTTGCGCATCCTGCTCGTCGGCGAGATGCAGAAAGGCAATGCGCCGCAGCCGCATCCGCCCGGTCTCGAGCCGGCCACGCACCCGAAGGTCAAGCGCGCGATTCTCCTGATGGAACAGCATGTCGGGCGCGCGCTGCCGCTCGAGGAACTTGCGTGCAAGCTCGACATGTCGACGCGCCAGCTCGAGCGGCTGTTCAAGGCCGAGACGGGCAAGAGCCCGCAGGCGTTCGCGAAGCAGGTGCGGCTGCGCACGGCCGCCTGGCTGCTGACCAGTTCCGACCGCACCGTCGCCGATATCGCGTCGAGCTGCGGGTTCGCCGACGCGTCGCACCTCGGCCGCGAATTCCGCAAGCAGTTCGGCGTGCCGCCGGCGACCTATCGCGAGCGCGGTGGGGAGGTCGCGGAAGCCGACGTGCCGGCCGCGGCCGATCCCGATCCGGATCCCGTCGAAGACATCGCCGACTGAAATCGCGCGCCGCCGCCGGCGCGCATCTCCCCCTTGGACCGCGCATCGAATCGCACACGATCGCCGCCTGTTCGCCCCATTTGGAACCGGTTCCAATCAACTTGACCGACGTTGCGCCCCGTTAATCGAGGGTTATCCCGGATGCTGACGTCTGCTCAAATTTGTATGATGACCACATCACCTTACAAACTAGAGCGCCATGTTCGAGAAAATTCCCGCCCGTGCGATGAGCGACCACGTCGCGCAGCAGTTGCTCAAGCAGATCGAAGTCGGCAGTTTCTCGGCCACCGGCAAGCTGCCGACGGAAGCCGTGCTTGCGCAGGAATTCGGCGTGAGCCGCACCGTGATCCGCGAGGCGATCTCGCGCTTGAAGAACGAAGGCGTGGTCGAGCCGCGCCAGGGCAGCGGCGTGTACGTGAACCAGCACGGCGCGATCCGGCCGCTGCGGATCGACTACGCGGAAGCCGTCGAGGCGAGCTCGCTGCCGCACCTGCTCGCGGTGCGCCGCGCGATCGAGGCTGAAGTCGCGGCCGAAGCCGCGCTGCATCACACGGACGACGACATGGCCGACATCGACGACGCGCTGCGCAGGATCGACGATGCCGTGGCTGAAGGGCGCGACGGCGTCGCTGAAGACGTCGCGTTCCACCGCACGATCGCGGCCGTCACCGGCAACCCGTATTTCCTGAAGACGCTGCAGTTCCTGAACCAGTACCTCGAGGCCGGCGTGAAGGTCACGCGACGCAACGAAGCGACGCGCGAGGATTTCTCGCGGCAGGTGCGCGAGGAACACGCGGCGATCACCGACGCGATCCGCGCGCGCGACCCGATGGCGGCACGCAACGCGGCGCGCACCCACATGTACAACGCCGCCCGCCGTCTCGCGGAAGCCGGCATCTGCTGATTGCTGAATGCGGCGGCGCGGGCTGATCCGGCGCCGTCGTTATCCCGAACCTCTCCCGAATCGATCAAGGTTGACCATGTCACGAAATGTTGGAGTCATCGGCCTCGGCGCGATGGGCCTCGGCGTCGCCCGCTCGCTGCTGCGCGCGGGGTTCCGCGTGCACGCATGCGACGTGCGCGACACCGTGCTGCAGGCGTTCGCGGCCGAAGGCGGCGTGGCCTGCGCGAGCCCGGCCGAACTAGGCGCGCAGTGCGACGTCGTCGTCACGCTCGTCGTCAATGCCGCACAGACTGAAACGGTGCTGTTCGGCGAGCACGGCGCGGTTGCGTCGATGAAGCCGGGCGGCGTCGTGATCGCGAGCGCGACCGTCGCGCCCGACTTCGCGGTCGCACTCGGCGCGCGCATCGAGGCCGCGGGCCTGCAGATGCTCGACGCGCCGGTGTCCGGCGGCGCCGCACGCGCGGCGTCGGGCGAGATGACGATGATGACGTCGGGCCCCGCCGCCGCGTATGCCGGCTGCGACGACGTGCTCGCCGCGATCGCCGGCAAGGTCTATCGCCTCGGCGATACGCACGGCATCGGCTCGAAAGTGAAGATCATCAACCAGCTGCTGGCCGGCGTGCATATCGCGGCGGCCGCCGAGGCGATGGCGCTCGGCCTGCGCGAAGGCGTCGATGCCGACGCGCTGTACGACGTGATCACGCACAGCGCGGGCAATTCGTGGATGTTCGAGAACCGTGTGCCGCACATCCTGAACGGCGACTACACGCCGCTGTCGGCTGTCGACATCTTCGTGAAGGATCTCGGCCTCGTGCTCGATACCGCGCGCCGCAGCAAGTTCCCGCTGCCGCTGTCGGCCACCGCGCACCAGATGTTCATGAGCGCATCGAGCGCCGGCCACGGCGGCGAGGACGATTCCGCCGTGATCAAGACTTTCCCCGGCATCACGCTGCCGCCCGCCCGCTGATTCGAACGACGTTCCCGCCATGACCGCTTCCGCTTCCCGTCCCCTGCTCGGCTGCATCGCCGACGATTTCACCGGCGCGACCGACCTCGCGAACATGCTCGTCAAGAGCGGCATGCGCACCGTGCAGACGATCGGCGTGCCCGCCGGCGGCACCGCAGACACCGTGGTCGACGCCGACGCGATCGTCGTCGCGCTGAAGTCGCGCACGATTCCCGCCGCCGACGCCGTTGCGCAATCGCTCGCCGCTTACGAATGGCTGCGCGCGCAGGGCTGCCGGCAATTCTTCTTCAAGTATTGCTCGACGTTCGACTCGACCGACGCGGGCAACATCGGGCCCGTCGCCGACGCGCTGCTCGATGCGGCTGGCGGCGGCTTCGCGATCGCGTGCCCGGCCTTCCCCGAGAACGGCCGCACGATCTTCCGCGGCCACCTGTTCGTCGGCGACGTGCTGCTGAACGAATCGGGGATGGAGAACCATCCGCTCACGCCGATGAAGGACGCGAACCTCGTGCGCGTGCTGCAGCGGCAGACGACGTCGCAGGTCGGCCTGATCCGCTACGACACGATCGCGCAGGGCGCGGCCGCCGTGCGTGCGCGCATCGACGCGCTGCGCGCGAACGGCGCGCGCTTCGCGATCGCCGACGCATTGTCCGATCACGACCTGCACGTACTGGGCGAAGCGTGCGCGAACCTGCCGCTCGTCACGGGCGGCTCGGGCGTCGCGCTCGGCCTGCCGGAGAATTTCCGCCGCGCGGGGCTGCTGTCCGCGCGCGACAACGCGGCATCGCTGCCGCGCATCGACGGGTTGTCGGCGGTGCTCGCCGGCAGCGCGTCGAAAGCGACCAACGCACAGGTCGCCGCGTGGTGCGCAAGCCGTCCGAGCTTCCGGATCGATCCGCTCGCGGCAGCGCGCGGCGAACCTGTCGTCGACGCAGCGCTCGCGTTCGCACGCTCGCACCTGCCGCAACCGGTGCTGATCTATGCAACCGCGACGCCCGACGAAGTGAAGGCCGTCCAGCAGGCGCTCGGCGTGGAAGCGGCCGGCCATCTCGTCGAAAGCACGCTCGCGGCGATCGCCCGCGGCCTGCGCGAGTTCGGCGTGCGCAAGTTCGTCGTCGCCGGCGGCGAGACGTCCGGCGCGGTCGTGCAGGCGCTCGACGTGAAGTCGCTGCAGATCGGCGCACAGATCGATCCGGGCGTGCCGGCCACCGCCACCATCGACGCGCCGCCGCTCGGCCTCGCGCTGAAATCCGGCAACTTCGGCACGGTGGACTTTTTCGACAAGGCGCTGCGCGCACTCGACGGAGCCGCATGATGAGCGACGAAGCGAAACTGCGCGAAGAGATCTGCGTCGTCGGCGCGAGCCTGTATGCGCGCGGCCACGCAGTCGGCAGCGCCGGCAACATCAGCGCGCGGCTTGCCGACGGCTGGCTGATCACGCCGACCGATGCGTGCCTCGGCCGCCTCGACCCGAACGACATCGCGAAGGTCGGGCTCGACGGCCAGCCGGTATCGGGCGGCAAGCCGTCGAAGACGCTCGCGCTGCATCGCGGGATCTACGCGCGCAACACCGAGACCAACGGAATCGTCCATACGCATTCGACGCACCTCGTCGCGCTGACGCTCGCAGGCGTGTGGCGCGACACCGACGTGCTGCCGCCGATCACGCCGTACTACGTGATGAAGGTCGGCCACATTCCGTTGATCCGCTATCGCCGCCCCGGCGACCCGGCCGTCGCTGCCGAAGTCGCGGCGCTCGCCGACCAGGTGCGCGGCGTGCTGCTCGACCGCCTCGGCCCGGTGATGTGGGGCCCGTCGGTGTCGCACGCGTCGTATGCGCTCGAGGAGCTCGAGGAAACCGCGCGACTGTGGCTGATGACGAACCCGAAGCCCGAACCGCTGTCCGACGCGGCGCTCGACGCGCTGCGCCAGGCCTTCGGCGCACGCTGGTAACGCAACGCGTCGCGCACGAATCAAGCAGGACTGCAAACCGATTCCCATACCCGCCGTGTGCGCGGGTCTTTCCGTCAGCACACACACGATCCGGCGGCGTACGCGCCGCCGGCACACAATATCCTGGAGACGACGATGACTGCTCTCGACGCGGCCGCAAGCCGCTCGCCCGCCGCGCCCGCCCAATCGGGCGAGCTCGACCGCACCTACAAGAAAGTGTTCTGGCGCATCGTGCCGTTCCTGATGCTCTGCTACGTGGTCGCCTATCTCGACCGCGTGAACGTCGGCTTCGCGAAGCTGCAGATGTCGCAGGACCTCGCGTTCAGCGAAACCGTGTTCGGCCTCGGCGCCGGCATCTTCTTCCTCGGCTACTTCCTGTTCGAGCTGCCGAGCAACCTGCTGATGCACCGCATCGGCGCGCGCATCTGGATCGCGCGGATCATGATCACGTGGGGCCTGCTGTCGGCGGTGTTCGCGTTCGTGAAGACGCCGACGCAGTTCTACGTGCTGCGCTTCCTGCTCGGTCTCGCGGAAGCCGGCTTCTATCCGGGCGTGATCCTGTACCTCACGTACTGGTTCCCGTCGCATCGCCGCGCGAAGATCATCGCGGTGTTCATGTCGGCGATTCCGGTGTCGGGTATCTTCGGCAACCCGCTGTCGGGCTGGATCATGGAACGCTTTCATGGCGGTTCGGGCTTTCACGGCTGGCAGTGGATGTTCATGATCGAGGCCGTGCCGGCCGTGCTCGTCGGCATCGCGACGATCCTGTATCTCGACAACAGCATCCGCAGTGCGAAGTGGCTCGACGAGCGCGAGAAGCAGCTGCTCGAGAATGAAATCGCCGCACAGCCGCAGGAACAGCAGAAGCACGGCCATTCGCTGAAGGCCGTGTTCTCCGACCCGCGCATGTGGTGGATGTCGCTGATCTACTTCGCGTTCGTCACCGGCCAGTACGGCCTCACGTTCTGGATGCCGACGCTCGTCAAGTCGACCGGCATCACCGATACGTTCCAGATCGGCCTGCTGTCGGCGATTCCGTTCGCCGTCGCGATCGTCGTGATGAACCTGTTCGGCCACAGCGCGGACAAGCGCCGCGAACGCCGCTGGCACCTGATCGTGCCGGCGCTGATGGGCGCGGTCGGGTTTGCAGTCGCCGCGTCGTACTCGCACAATACGGCGGTATCGATCGTGTTCCTGTCGCTCGCGGCCGGCGGCGTGCTGACCTGCGCACCGCTGTTCTGGTCGCTGCCGACCGCGTTCCTCGCCGGCTCCGCCGCGGCCGCCGGGATCGCGATCATCAACTCGGTCGGCAACCTCGCCGGGTTCGCGAGCCCGTACGTGATCGGCTACCTGAAGGACGTCACGCACAGCACGTCGTCCGGCATGTACGTGCTCGCTGCGATGCTCGTGATCGGTGCGATCGCCGTGTGGCTCACGCCCGCGAAACTCGTGAACCGCTGATCCGCTGATCCGCCGCCCGCCGATCCATCATGCGTCGCGGGGCGCCGTGCGCCCCGCCCCATTCACTCACAGGACCCGCTGCCATGCCCCGCTTCGCCGCCAACCTCTCGATGATGTACACCGAGCACGCGTTCCTCGAACGCTTCGCCGCCGCCTCGTACGACGGCTTCAAGGCCGTCGAGTACCTGTTCCCGTACGACTTCGCCGCCGAGGACATCCGCGCACGCCTCGACGCGCACAACCTCGAGCAGGCGCTGTTCAACGCGCCGCCCGGCGACTGGGCCGCCGGCGAACGCGGCATCGCGTCGCTGCCGGGCCGCGAAGACGAATTCCGGCGCGGCATCGACCAGGCACTCGACTATGCGCGCGTGCTCGGCAACAGGAAGCTGCACGTGATGGCCGGGATGGTCGCGCCGGGCGCCGACCGCGCGCGCCATCGCGATACCTACGTGGCGAATCTGCGGCATGCGGCGCAGGCCGCCTTCGCGCACGGCATCACGGTCCTGATCGAGCCGATCAACCAGCGCGACATGCCCGGCTATTTCCTGAGCCGCCAGGACGATGCGCACGAGATCTGCGCCGAAGTCGGCGCGCCAAACCTGAAGGTGCAGTTCGACTGCTATCACTGCCAGATCGTCGAGGGCGACCTCGCGATGAAGCTCAAGCGCGATTTCGCGGGCATCGGCCATATCCAGATCGCCGGCGTGCCCGAGCGCCACGAGCCGGATGTCGGCGAGCTCAACTATCCGTACCTGTTCGAGCTGATCGATGCACTCGGCTATGACGGCTGGATCGGCTGCGAATATCGCCCGAAGGCCGGCACGTCGGAAGGCCTTGGCTGGCTCAAGCCGTACCTGTAATTCAAGCAATTCCAAGAGGGCTTACAACATGAAAGTACTGATCACCGGCGGCGCCGGCTTTCTCGGTCAACGTCTCGCGCGCAAGCTGCTCGAACGCGGCGAGCTGACCGGCCCCGACGGCCGGACCGGCAGGATCGACGAGCTGGTGCTGCTCGACGTCGTCCAGGGCAGCGATTTCGGCGATGCGCGCGTGCGCTCGATCGTCGGCGACATCGCCGATCGCGCGGTGCTCGAAAGCGCGATCGACACGCAGACGGGCGCGATCTTCCATCTCGCGGCGATCGTCAGCGGGCAGGCCGAGGCCAATTTCGATCTCGGCATGCGGATCAATCTCGACGCGTCGCGCACGCTGCTCGAGGTGTGCCGCGCGCGCGGCCATCGTCCCCGCGTCGTGTTCACGAGCTCGGTGGCGGTCTACGGCGGCGTGCTGCCCGACGTCGTGCAGGACGACACCGCGCTGAATCCGCAATCGTCGTACGGCGCGGAGAAGGCGATCGCCGAGCTGCTGCTGTGCGACTACGCGCGGCGCGGCTTCGTCGACGGCCGCGTGCTGCGGCTGCCGACCATCAGCGTGCGGCCGGGCCGCCCGAACGCGGCCGCGTCGTCGTTCGCGAGCGGCATCATCCGCGAGCCGCTGAACGGCGAGGAAAGCGTGTGCCCGGTGCCAGGTTCGACGCGGTTGTGGCTGCTGTCGCCGCGCGGCGCGATCGAAGCGCTCGTCGCGGGCTGCGAGATCGACGGCGAGAAACTCGGCAACAAGCGCGTGATCAACCTGCCCGGCCTGTCGGTGTCGGTCGACGAAATGATCGCGGCGCTGCGCGAAGTCGCGGGCGACGACGTCGTGAAGCTGATCCGCCATGCGCCGGACGAACGTGTCGAGAAGATCGTCGGCAGCTGGCCGGGCCGCTGGGACACGACGCGCGCGGAAGCGCTCGGGCTGAAGGGCGACACGTCGTTCGCCGACGTGATCCGCAGCTACATCGCCGACGAACGGCGGTGATGGCCGCGCCGCCCGGCGTGCGGCGGCATCGCCGCGGTCCGCCCGGCAGGCAAGGCCGCACCGGGCCGCATCAGCGCGGCCCGGCGGATTCCCCGATGCGTATCGATGCGCGTTTCGTTCCACCCGGCGCGCGCGCCGCGCCGGCTGCATGCTGCCACGCCAGCAAGCCCGGCAGATAGAACAGCAGATCGCGCACGCGGCGGGCACCGGCCAGCGCCAGGCAGGTCGGCGCGTCGAACCCGAGCAGTCCGCCGATCAGCACGAACCCGCCCTCTTGCACGCCCAGTCCGCCCGGCATCGCGAACGCGACACTGCTCAGCAACTGGATCAGCGCCTCGATCGCAAGCGCCTGCGCGAAGGTCGGATCGGCACCGAGAAAGTGGAGCGCGAGCCAGATTTCCAGCGAGTAACCGATGAATTGCAGCGTCTGCCAGATCGCCAGATAGCGGACGACGATGCCGGTCCTGCGCCAGATCATCCGGATCGACTGATCGGTGCGCGCCGACTCGCCGACGAGCGCAACCACCTTGCCGCTCGTCACATGATTGACCACCCGCATCGCGCGTTCGAACGGCCGCGCATGCTGCACCAGCGCGAACAGCAGCAGCACCGGCACCAGCGCTGCCATGCCGATGGCAAGGTTCGCGGCCACGCGCGCGGCATCGGACGACACATGCCCCAGCACGTAGCCGATCGCGGCCAGCGCGAACACCAATTGGCTGATCAGCGTCAGCTGCATGTCGGCGACGAGGCTCGCCACGATGGTCGCCGGCCGCACGCCCGCCTGCCGCAGCAAACCGAACGAGACGATTTCGCCGCCGATCCGCGCGACCGGCAACAGTCCGTTGATCGATTCGCGAATCCAGACGAGTTTCAGCATCGTCGCGAAGGATGGCCGCCTCCGGCCGGCGATCAGCATCCGCCAGTCCCACGCATTCGCGAGCATCGGCAGAATATGGGCCAGCGCCGCGACCACCAGCCCGGCGCCTGCGGTCTGCAGGCGACGCAGGATTTCCAGCGGATGCTCGCGCCAGATCAGCCATACCGCGATCGCCAGACCGGCGAGCGCGGCCGCGCGCCCCGCATGCCGGAGCCGCGCGTCGCCGCGCGCGGGCGGCTGCTCCGCGCGGGTGTCGCCGGGGCTCGTTTCCCGTTGCGTCATGACTCGCTCACCGGTGACAGCATCCCTTCGCGGTCGACGCGAAAGCGCGTGCCGCGCCAGACGACCTGCGACGAAAAGAAGCTCGATACGAAAATCGCAAACTGCAGGATATCCACGAACGGCAGCCAGATTGCACCGCGCATGCCGGCGCCGGCCGCACGGATCGTCCTGAGCACCAGTAATGCCCGCGCGGCGAGCGCCGCGGCCGTCAACCAGCAGGCGGCCGCCGCGCCGCCGGACAGCAGCACCGCCAGCAGCGCAAGCGGCAGCGGGTGCATCAGTACCGAGCCGGCATGACCGAGCCGATCGGCCGCGCGGATCGTGCGGCTCCACCGCAATTCATGCGCAAACAGGGTCGCGAACGTTTCTTCGACGCACGCATGCCCGACGACGAACGGCGGAATCGCGACATGGGCGCCCATCTGCCGAACCGCCTCGCCGAGCGCGTGATCCTCGGCCAGATGATGCGCGAAGCGCGTCAGCCCGCCGATGCGTTCGAGCGTCGCGCGCGTGATCGCAATCGTCTGGCCGAAGCACGGCCGCGCGCGCCCGATGAAGAGACCGGTGACGACGCCGGGCAGGAAGTGGAAATTCGTCATCGCGGCGGCAACATCGGGCCAGAAGCCGGGCGATGCGACGCCGCGATACACGCTCGTCACGATCCCGACATTCGTCTGCTGTAGCGCACCGACGACGGCGCGCAAATAATCGGGCTCGACCAGCACGTCGCTGTCGGCAAGACAGAGCACCGAATACTCCGCGTGTTCGAGCATGTTGACGAGATTGGCGATCTTGCGGTTCGGTCCGTAAAGCCGCGCATCCGCGACTGCCTTGATGTTCGCGCCGGGATAGCGCGCACGCAGCGCGTCGACGGCCGCGAGCGCGGCGTCGCTCGCATCGTGCACGCCGAACAGGTACTGAACCGGCCCCGGATAATCCTGCACGAAGAAGCTTTCGAGATGCTGAACGAGATGCCATTCGTCGCCGTGCAGCGGCTTCGCGACGGTCACGCCCGGATAGTCGCGCGGCGCTGCCCCGGGCCGGGCAAAGAACCGGCCGATCAACACGCTCGCCACGACGACGTATGCAATGCCCAGCATCGCGCTGATCCCGCAGGCGATCGACATTGCCGGGCCCAGCCGGTGCAACAGATGCAGCAAAACCATGCTTCCCCCCGTGGTTGCCCATGCCATCCCGGCACCGGAGCCGGCAGGCGCGAAGGTGCGCTTATGCGTACACCCGGGCGAACCGGTTCCCGTTGAGCCTGATATGAAGGACGACAAGCAAACGGTATGCGCAATCAGATGACACGACTACCGTGCGTCGATCGATTCCGGTCACGCGCACGTGTCCGCAGACGACCGCTGCCCTGAACGCCGCGTCGGACAGCTTGCGGGCCGAAAGGATGGCGGTCCCGACGGCAACGAAGACCCATGCGCGAAATATCGTCGTGGTGAAGAATGCTTCGGGCACGCGCAAGACGAGCAGCGACATCAGCACGAAACATTGAATGAACATGGCGGCCAGTGCAGCGATCAGCAGGTGGGCTCGCCAGCGCCCGATCGTCGAGGATGTCACGGTGAAGAAACTCCCGTTCGCGCAGCGCGGATCGATCTGAAACCGAATTGAAGGGAAACGACGGACGCCGCTGAAATATCGTGGCCGATGGTAGCGGGAATGCCGACGGCAAACCTTAAGCGTTCTTCAGAATCGGCGACGTTTGAGACGGCTCAATTACAATCCGTTGCATTGCGCGCACAGTCGGGCGCACGCGATCGCAGACGCCTGCACACGAATCGACCATGCGACTCCTCCTTGTTGAAGACGACGATCTGATCGGCAGCGGCCTTGAATTCAGCCTGGGCCAGGCCGGCTATCACGTCGACTGGCTGCGCGATGGCGAGGCCGCCGCCACGGCGCTTGCGACGACACGTTTCGCGCTCGTCGTGCTCGACCTCGGTCTGCCCGGAAAATCGGGAACGGAGCTGCTGCGCGCGCTGCGGGATGCGGGCGATACGACACCGGTGCTGGTACTGACCGCGCGCGGCACCGTGGCCGATCGCGTCCGCGGGCTCGACGACGGCGCGGACGACTATCTCGCGAAGCCGTTCGAGCTGTCCGAGGTGCTCGCCCGCTGTCGCGCGCTCGTGCGCCGCTCCCAGGGGCGCGCCGGCGACGAAATCGTCTGGCGCGACATCACGATCGACCTGACGACCCATACGGTCACGCGCGATGCCTCGCGCATCGCGCTGACGGCGCGGGAGTGGGCGATCCTGGTTCAGCTCGTCAGCCATCAGGGCATGCCGCAATCGCGGGCGCGTCTCGAAGACGGCCTGTACGGATGGCAGGACGGCCTCGAAAGCAACGCGATCGAGGTTCATATTTCGAATCTGCGCAAAAAGCTCGGCGCAGAGCTGATCCGCACCGTACGCGGGATCGGTTACGTCGTCGACAGATCATGAACTCGCGCTCGATACGGCGCCGCGTTTCGTCGATGGCGCTTGGCTGCGTCGTCGTCGTGTGGATCGTCGCCGTGTTCGGCAGCTTCCGGCATGCGACGCGCGAGATCGGCGAATGGGAAGACGCCCGTCTCGTCGAATATGCGTCGTTGCTGGTCGATCTCGCACCGGCCGATCTCGACCACCTCGCCCGCATCCCGCCCGATGCGCGCATCGAACTGGATCGCGTCACATCGCCCGCCGCCCGTGAAAACGACGGCGATCGTCTGCCGCGCGACGTGCTGTTCGAAGTCCGTGACGCGCGAGGCAATGTCGTCGCATCGAGCCTTCCGGCCAACGCCCCCGGCGTGCCCGATGCAGCGGACCGGAGCGACGCCCCCGCCACGATCGTCGTTCGCGGCATGCAATGGCGCACGCACACGCTGCGCGACAACGCGTCGGGGCGATGGATACGGGTGATGGAACCGGCCAACACGCGCAGCGATCTCGCGACGGGCATCGCGCGCGGCATCGTCTGGCCGCTGATCGTCGCGCTCCCGGTGCTGGCGTTGCTCCTCTGGTATCTGATCGGGCGCAGCCTCGCGCCGCTGAAGACGCTGTCGACGCTGATCGGTGCGCGCGACGCGCGCTCGCTCGAACCGCTCGGCATCGCCACCGTCCCGGAAGAGGTCCGCACACTGGTCGATGCGATCGACCGCCTGCTCGCCAGGCTGCGGCAATCCATCGTGCGCGAGCGGGCCTTCACGTCCGACGCGGCACACGAACTCAAGACGCCGCTGGCCGCGATCAAGGTTCAGGCGCAGGTCGCGCTCGCAACCGACGATGCGGCGGGCAAGCAGCTCGCCATGCAGCGCGTGGTGCAAGGCGTCGACCGCAGCGCGCGTCTCGCCGAGCAGTTGCTGCTGCTTGCCCGGCTCGACGAATACGAACGCATTCCGGCCCGCGCCGTCGTCGTCCGGGAACTGGTCGATACCGCCATCGACCGCCACCGCGCGCGGGCATCGGACAAGGCCATCGACATCATCGCCGGTGGCGGCGCGACACGCGCGATCCAGGCCGATCCGATCCTCCTTGGCATCCTGCTCGACAATCTTCTCGACAATGCGATCAAGTACGGCCGGCAAGGCGGCCGCATCGAGATCGACGTACACGACGACGGCGCCGGGCAACGCATTGTCGTGCGCGACGACGGGCCGGGCGTCGCCGCCGGCGAACACGAGCGGCTCGGCGACCGCTTCTATCGCGGTATCGGCACGCAGTCGCCCGGCAGCGGGCTCGGGCTGTCGATCGTCCAGCGCATTGCGCAATACTTCGGCGGCACCGTGCAGTTCGGGCCCGGCATCGACGGCCTCGGCCTCGGCATCGTGATCGCGTTGCCGTCAGCCGATGCCGTTCGGATCGATGGCGCGCACGCGTTGCCGGTCGAAACGGATGCGCGGTCACGCGCTTAACGAAGCGTTAAGGATTGGTCCGTAGAATCCGCGGGAAGATACGGTCCCCACCGCTTGCCAGGAGCTTTCATGTCCACACCCGCCCGATACGACTCAGTCGCACGCCTTCTCCACTGGCTGATCGTGGCGCTTGTCGTCGCGCAGTATGTGATCGGCTGGACGATGCCCGACGTGCATCGCGATACCCGCCCGGTCGGGCTGATCGCCGCGCACCTGATCGTGGGCACCGCGCTCATCGCCGCGATGGCCTGTCGCGTGCTCTGGCGCGCGACGCATCGTCCGCCCGCCGACGCACTGTCGCCCGCGATGCGCACGGCGTCGGGCGCAACACATTTCGCGCTCTACGCACTGCTGATCGCGGTGCCGTTGCTCGGCTGGATCAATGCGTCGTCGCGCGCATGGGCCGTGACGCTGTTCGGCGTCGTCCCGCTGCCGGCGCTGTCGGCGGCCGGATCGGGTTTCGGGCACGCGATGGGCGACGTGCACGGCATCCTCGCGTGGGTGCTGTTCGGCGGCATTTGCCTTCACGTTGCAGCGGCGCTCGCGCATCGTTTCGTTCTGCGCGACCAGGTCATGCAACGGATGATGCCCTGGTAAGCGCGCCGCTCGCATCCCGGCACGCCATGTGCGGATCGCGATATCGTCCGCATCCCTGCTCATCCTGCGATCGACCTGCGCGCCCAGCGGAACCGGACGACGAGTTGATCGCGGCGCCGCGCGAAGCGGCGCGCAATCGACGGCATGGCCGTCCGTGCAGTTCGATCGGGCCGCGTGCCGCGAACGGCATGCGGATTGCCGTACCGCGAACACGACGGCCTGAAGAAGCATACGTACATATCGACGCCTAGTTGTCGATCTGCGCCGGCATGCCGGCAGCCGGTGCCCGCGCGGCAGCCGAAGCGGCCACCCTCGCCCGATCCTGCTCGACGAGCTTCGCCTGCGCGGCCTGGATGTCCGCCGGATATTCGCCGTCGTCGCCCTTCGACGGGTCGTATCCGGCCGCCTCCAGACGAATCAGCTCCTCGCGAACCTGTGCACGCGTAAGCGGGACATTCGATTGCGCGAATGCAGACTGACCGGAGATTGCACCGATCATCATCAGTAGTGCGATACAAGTTTTCATCATGAACTCCTTCAATGTTGCATACCGATCAAGCGTGGTGAATGTCGAACCCGGCGACGCAGGCCTTCAGGTCAACTGCCGAAATACGGCGTGCAGAAGCTCTCGGGGCCCACGCACGCGTTCGAGCGTGGACGGGCCGGCAGTGCCGCCGGCCTGCCCGCATCGGAAGCCGCCGCGGGATCGCTGCCGACCGCGGTCTCGGCCTGATGCTGCGGCATCTGTTCGGCTTGCCGCTGGAAGAGCGGGCTCATCGCCGGATACGACGTGTCGGTCACGAAGCGCAGCCCGTTGTTTTCGGCGTCGATCAGTTGCTGCCTGACCTGCGCGCGCGTCAGCGCCTGGGCCGACGCGGGCGTCGCGACGCTCGCGACGGAAATCGCCGCCACCGTGGCGGCCACCAGCCAATGCGTGTTCATGTTTCGCTCCTTCGGAAGTCAATGAGACGACGTGCTACACCCCGTATGACGACGCCCGGTGTCCATTTATTCCCGGCTGCATTTCCAATCGCGTGGCGCGGCCGCCCACAGGGCCTGTCCGTTTTTCGGCGGCGCCTCCGCCGTCGGTTGATCCCGCTGTCATTCGATCGTCAGCCGGCGTAACCTGACGTAACGCAGCCCCCACCACACGTGGGGCAGACTGACGACACCCTGTGAATCGCCCCTCGATCATGTCCGTCGCTTACGACTATGCAGCCGGCCTGCTTCGCACGCTGTACGACCGCCATATCGACGGCGGCGCGGTGCTCGACACGGCCGCGTTTCCCGGCGCCGAGCGGTTCGTCCATGCGTGGCGCGACATCCAGGCGGAGGCGTTCGCCGTTGCACGCGACATGCCGCGCATCCCGCGCTTTCACGAGATCATGCGCGAGCAGTACGACATCTCCGCCAACGATGCGCGCGACTGGCGGATGTTCATCATGCAGGCTTACGGCCAGCCGTTCCCGCGCAACCTGTCGCGCTGTCCGACCGTCGCGTCGATCGTTGCGGCGTCGCCGGACGTGCTGTCCGCGTCGCTGTCGTTCCTCGCGCCGGGCAAGCACATCCCGCCGCATCGCGGGCCGTTTCGCGGCATCCTGCGCGGCTATCTGGTGTTGTCGATGCCGAAGCGCGCGGACGGCACGCCGGCTGCGGTGCTGAAAATCGACGGCAGCGAATACCGGCTCGAAGAGGGCCGCTTCCTGCTATGGGACGACACGTTCGTGCACGAGGTGTGGAACGACAGCGGCGAAGTGCGAATCGTGCTGCTGCTCGATATCCGCCGGCCCGGCATGCCCCGCTTGCTGACGTGGCTGTCGAATGCGGTAATCGGCATCGTGCGGCTCGGGATCCGCATGCGAGGACGGTCGATTCCGGTTTAGCCAACCGTCCGGCGCACGCCTGTTGCGATCTCAATCCTCGTGCGCGAGACGCGCCAGAGCCGCCGCGAGCGTCTGAATCGAGGGCTGCGCGGCGCGTTGCACCGGGTAGACGAGGTAATAGCCGAGACCGTTGCGCGCCACCTGCGAAAACGGGGCGACCAGCGTTCCGGCTTCCAGCCGTTCCGCCGCCATGCGCGGGTCGCCGATCGCGACGCCGTGCGCCTGAGCCGCGGCGGTCAGTGTCAATTCGAGCGTATCGAATACGAGCCCGGTGCCCGGATCGACCTGCGTGGCGCCGACGGCATCGAGCCAGCATCGCCATTCGTCGCGACTGCTCGCAGGATGCAGCAGCGTCGCATGCGCGAGATCGGCGATCGACTTCAACGATGCAGCGGTCTCGCGCGTACACATCGGCGTCAGGCATTCGTCGAACAGCGGAACCGCCGCCATGCCCGCCCAGCTTCCGGTGCCGCGCACGACAATGGCATCGAAATCGGCGTCGGTGAAATCCGGCGTGTCGTCCGCCGACGTATGAATGCGCAATTCGGTCCGCGGCAATGCGTGATTGAGCGCCGCCAGCCGCGGCAGCAGCCAGCGAATCGCGAACGTGGAAGGCAAGCGCACCGTCAGGGTCGACGCAGCATGCGCGTGGGTATGCGCGTGCCGCACCAGTTGCGCGAGTACGTCGACGGCCACCGTCAGCAACGCGCTGCCTTCCGCGGTCAACGTCAGTCCCGACGGATGACGGACGAACAACGCACATCGGTAGTGCGCTTCCAGTTGCTGCACCTGACGGCTCACCGCGCCCTGGGTCCGGCACAGATGCTCGGCGGCCCGGTTGAAGCTGCCCAGTTCGGCGGCGGCGACAAACGCCTGGAATGCCGTCAGCGGCGGCAGCGCGCGGGTCAGATCCGCCAGCGGATATGCGCGGGCGGCATACCCGGGTTGCGGATTTTTCGTTTGTTCGGTCATTGCTGCATCGCTATCGTGGTTGAACCGGATCGCGACGGCTGTCGCGGATGGCTCGTCAACAATCAGCGGAGAAATACCATGGTCTCGTCGTCCGACGCACTATACACGCGGCAGGTCGATACCTACCTGAAAGCGCTCGAACGCGGCGACGTCGCCGCGATCTGTGCACTGTTCACGCCGGACGCGCGGATATTCTCGCCGTTTCTCGGCTGGATGGCGCCGCAGCCGTTCTTCGAAAAGGTCGCCGCGGCATCCGGACAAAGCCGGATCACGCCGATCGACATCTGCGTCAGCGCGACGGGCGCACGTCGTGCCACCGGCTATTTCACCTACGACTGGGGACTGAAGGACGGCTCCGCGGTGCAGTTCGAGTGCGTGGACGTATTCGAATTCGACGAGGATGCACGCATCGAGCGCATGATCATCGTCTACGACACGCATCCGGTCCGCAGTACGGTCGGCGACAAGTACGCGTAGCCGGGCGAGCGGGCGCACCGGCCATTGCGCGGCGCAGCAAGATCGCCGTGACGCCGCGCCGTACGGCAATGTCGCTGCTGGCCCGATCGATCGCCTAAACTACAGACCGTTCCCCCCGCGCGGCTCCTGCCAGCCACTGTCATGGCCCACCTCTTTTTCGCGGCGTCGATCCAGCGGCATATCGACACGCCCGAGCGCGACATCGACGCCCGGACGCTCGGCGAAGCGCTCGAAACCGTCTTCGGCGAACAACCGCGGCTGCGCGGCTACATCGTCGACGACCAAGGCGCGCTGAGAAAGCACCTGTCGGTGTTCATCGACGGCCAGCCGGTGCGCGACCGGCAGCACCTGTCCGACGCGCTCGGCGACGCCAGCCGCGTCTATGTCGTGCAGGCGTTGTCCGGCGGATAAAGGGACGCATCTTCAGCGAAGCAAGCGCCCGACCGCGCCCACAGGAGACACCCGACATGAACGATCGACTGCTCGTCGCGACCCGCAAGGGCCTGTTCGTGCTGCACGCCGACGGCAACGGCGGCTGGTCGCTCGGCGAGCCGCACTTCATCGGCGAACCGGTCAGCATGGCGCTCGCCGACCCGCGCGACGGCACGCTGTATGCGGCGCTCAATCTCGGCCATTTCGGCGTCAAGCTGCATCGCCGCCGCGCCGGCGCGGCCGAATGGGAAGAATGCGCGGTTCCCGTGTATCCGCCGCAACCCGCCGACGCGCCGCGCGCCGCTGCCGACACCCACGCCGGCGATGCCGACGACGAAGCACCCGCCCCGCCGCGCCCGCCGTGGACGCTTCAGCAGATCTGGTCGCTCGAAACCGGCGGCGCCGACGAGCCGGGCGTACTGTGGGCCGGCACGATACCGGGCGGATTGTTCCGCTCCGACGATGGCGGCGACTCGTGGGTGCTCAACCGCGCACTGTGGGATCGCCCGGAGCGCCCCGAGTGGTTCGGCGGCGGCTACGACGCGCCGGGCATCCATTCGGTGATGGTCGATCCGCGCGACAGCCGCCACGTGACGATCGGCATCTCGTGCGGCGGCGTCTGGCAGACCTTCGACGGCGGCGCGACCTGGCGCGTCAGCGCCGACGGCATGGAAGCCGATTACATGCCGCCCGAGCGGCGCGGCGAGCCCAACGTGCAGGACCCGCATCGCGTCGTCCAGTGCGCGGCCAATCCCGATGTACTGTGGACCCAGCATCACTGCGCGATCTTCCGCTCGACCGATGGCGCCGCACACTGGCAGCGCATCGAAGCGCAGCCGTCGAGCTTCGGCTTCGCGGTCGCCGTGCATCCGGCGGATCCCGACACCGCGTGGTTCGTACCGGCCGTGAAGGATGCGTGCCGGATTCCGGTCAACGGCCGGTTCGTCGTTACGCGCACGCGCGACGGCGGCCGCAGCTTCGAGAGCCTGTCGAACGGGTTGCCGCCCGCGCCGGCCTACGACCTCGTGTATCGGCACGGGCTCGCGGTGGACGACTCCGGCACGCGTCTCGCGATGGCATCGACGACGGGCGGGCTATGGACGTCCGGTGACGGCGGCGAGCACTGGCGGCAAATCTCCGCGCATTTGCCGCCGGTGTATTGCGTGCGTTTCGGGTAACGAACGATCCGCGCGCACCGCCGCGAAAGGCAAGCAGGACCGGGGCTATTCGGGCGCGCTGTCGGTGACGATGTCCGCGATCGCGATGCTGTGGAACATGATCTTCAACGCATGGTTCGAGTGCCGGGAAGCGTCGCGCCGGCAGCGAAGCGCCCTGCCGCCCTGTAAAAACGACGAAGCCGCCGGAAGCGGGGCGTCAGCCCTGCCTCCGGCGGCTCGAGATCGGCATCGGGCTTCCGGCCGCAACCGGAAAGCCCGCGCGGTGTCGCTCAATGCACGCCGAGATACGCCTTCACTGCCGGCAGACCCGGCTTGCCGTCGATCGTCGTCACGCCGGCCAGCCACTTGTCGAGCGATTGCGGGTTCGCCTTCAGCCACTCGGCGGCGGCCTTGTTCGGGTCTTGCTTGTTCATGATCGGCACCATCACGTGGTTCTCGATCGACGTCGTGAACTGCAGGTTCGACACGAACTTCGCGACGTTCGGGCAGCGCTGCGCGTAGTCGGGCGGCGTGGCCGTCAGCACCTTCGCCTCGCCGTAGTTCGGCCCGAACACGTCGCCGCCGCCGGTCAGGTAATCGATCTTCATCTGCACGTTCATCGGATGCGGTTCCCAGCCGAGGAACACAATCCACTGCTTGTCGCGGATCGCGCGATTCACCTCGACCAACATCCCCGCCTCGCTCGACTCGACCATCTTGAACTTCCCGAGGCCGAACTGGTTGCCGTCGATCATCTTCTTGATCAGCAGGTTGCCGTCGTTGCCCGGTTCGATCCCGTAGATCTTGCCGTTGAGCTTGTCCGCGTACTTCTGGATGTCGGCGAACGACTTCAGGCCGCCCTGGTACACATAGTCGGGCACCGCGAGCGTGTATTTCGCGCCGGTCAGGTTAGGCGTGGCGAGCACCTTGATCGTGCCGGCCTTCGTGAACGGCTGGATGATCGGGTCCATCGTCGGCGACCAGTAGCCGAGGAACACGTCGATCTGCTTGCTCTTGATGCCGGCGAACGTGATCGGCACCGATGCGATCGTCTTGGTCGGGGAGTAGCCGAGCCCCTGCAGCATCGTCGATGCGAGGCCGGTGGTCGCCGCGATGTCGGACCAGCCGACGTCCGCGAAGCGCACGTTCTTGCACACGGGCGGGTCGGCCGCATAAACCGCCGACATCGGTGTGGCGATCCCGATCCCGCATACCGCTGCGATCAATAGGCGCTTCATCTGTCTTCTCCTCAAATTGACGTCGTTTTTCATGGATGCGGGATCGATGGTTGAAGCCGCTCGCCGCGATCCCGGCGGCGTCGCGGACCGAACGGTTCGCGCCGGCCGTGTCAGCGCCCGGGCAGCCGGCGCTCGTAGCTCGGCGCGTGACCGAACTGGGCACGGTAGGCCTTGCTGAAGTGACACGGCGAATGGAATCCGCACGTCGCCGTCACGCGCGCGATCGACGCGTCGGTCGTGCGCAGCAGGTCGCGCGCGCGTTTCAGCCGCAGCGTCAGGTAATAGTGAGTCGGCGATACGTTCAGGTACACCTTGAACATCCGCTGCAGATGCCGCTGCGACAGCCGCACGAGCCGCGCGAGTTCCTCGAGCGACAGCGGCTCCTCGATGTTCGCCTCCATCAGCCGCACGACCTCGATCAGCTCCGCGCGCGAGAAGCCGACGCGCGCATCGACCGGAATCGGCTGCGTGTCGGTCGAGCTGCGGATGCGCTCGAGAATGAACTGTTCGGACACCTGCGCGGCGAGCTGCTGGCCGAAGCGCATGCCAACGAGGTTCAGCATCAGGTCGAGCGGCGCGGTGCCGCCGGTGCAGGTGAGCCGGTCGCGATCGACGACGAACAGCTCGTCGGCAAACCCCACCTGAGGAAACTCCGCATGCAGCGCGGACAGGTTCTCCCAGTGCACGGTGCAGCGATAGCCGTCGAGCAGCCCGCCGGCCATCAGCGCATATGCGCCGGTGCAGATGCCGCCCAGCGGCAGCCCGCGTTCGGCAAGCGCCGTGAGCGTGTCGCGCGCGCCGTCGTCGACCACGTCACGGATGCGAATCCCGCCGCACACGATCATCACGTCGGGCAGGTTCGTGTAGTCGAGCGCCTGGGTCGGCCGCACCGCGATGCCGTTGCTGGCATGCACGGGAGCGCCGTCGAGCGAATAGATCGACCATCGGTAATGGTCGTCGCGCCCGACGTAGTTCGCCATCCGAAGCACTTCGACTGCGCTCGAGAACGCGATCATCGAGAAATTCGGCAGCGTCAGGAAGCCGAAATGGGCGAGGGACGAAACCGGTGAAACGCAAGCGGCGGGCGCGGCAGCGGCGGCGGACGTCACATCGGGCTCCTGGCAAACGGTTGAGCAGGTTACGGGACGCCAGTCCCGTGGCACATGCCACGGAAACCGGTGTCGAATCGGGGAAGGCGGCCGGAAGAAGAACCGGCCGCCGGTGGATCAGGCTCGAGCGGGTGCCGCCTTCGCGCGGAACAGCTGCTTCAGGCCCGAGAACAGCGGTGCTTTCGCGGCGCCCGGCGCGCGGCCGAAGCTCTCGGTGATGCGGTCGAGAATGATCGCGAGCAGCACGACCGACAGACCGCTTTCGAAGCCGAGGCCAATGTCGAGACGCTGGATACTTGCGAGCACGTCGTTGCCGAGGCCGCCCGCGCCGACCATCGACGCGATGATCACCATCGACAGCGCCATCATGATCGTCTGGTTCACGCCCTGCATGATCGACGGCAGTGCGTTCGGGAACTGCACCTTGTACAGCAGCTGCCACGGCGTGCAACCGAATGCCTGGCCGGCTTCGACGATCTCGCGGTTCACGTGACGGATGCCGAGGCTCGTCAGGCGCACGGCCGGCGGCATCGCGAAGATCACCGTCGACAGGATCCCCGGCACGCGGCCGAGACCGAACAGCATCGCGGCCGGAATCAGGTAGACGAACGCAGGCATCGTCTGCATCAGGTCGAGGATCGGACGCACGATCGTGGCGACCCACTTGCTCTTCGCGGCCCAGATGCCGAGCGGAACGCCGAGCACGAGGCTGATGATCGTCGACGACAGCGTGAGGCCGAGCGTGATGACGGTCTGGTCCCAGAAGCCCGTCGCGAAGATCAGCAGCAGCGATGCGGTGGTGAACAGCGCGAAGCGCCAGCCCACGCGCCACAAGCCCACGCCGATGAAGATCGCCATCATCAGCCACATCGGGATCGCCTGCAGGCTGTGCTCGACGAGTGCGGCGAGGCCCTCGATCGCGCGACCGATCGCATCGAACGTCGATGCGTCATGGTCGAGCAGGTAGTGAACGGACTGGTCGACCCAGGTACCGAGCGGAATCATTTCAGACATGGGAGCCTCGCGAACGCGTGATTGCCTTCAGGATAAGTGCGCGGTCGACAGAGCCGCAGTAGCAGCCGTCGTCGTCGACGACGGGCAGTGCATTCGGGCTCGCGACCACGCGCGCGACGACATGTTCGAGCGACGCATCGCGCCGGATGCTTTCGATCGGCCGCACCGACGGCGTGGCCTGACCGATCGCATCGCGCGTGACGAAGCCACGAATCTTGCGTTGGGCGTCGAGCACGAACGCGTATTCGGCACTGCCGTTCAGCGTCGCCGCGACGTTCGCGGCATCGCACTTCGACATGGTTGGCACGGCGCCCGTCTGCATCAGGTCGCCGGCAGTGAGATAGCGGCTGGTGTCGATGCCGTCGAAGAATGCGCGTACGTAGTCGTCGGCCGGGTTCGCGATGATGTCCTGCGGCGTGCCGACCTGCACGAGCCGGCCGCCTTCCATGATCGCGATGCGGTTGCCGATGCGCAGCGCCTCCTCCAGATCGTGCGACACGAACATGATCGTGCGGCGTTGTTCCTTCTGCAGTTGCAGCAGCACGTCCTGCATTTCGCGGCGCTTGAGCGGATCGAGCGCGGAGAACGCCTCGTCCATGATCATCAGCGACGGGTTCACGGCCAGCGCGCGGGCGAGGCCGACGCGCTGCTGCATGCCGCCCGACAGCTCGGACGGCAGCTTGTGCGAGAACGGTGCCAGACCGACCTGCTCGAGCACTTCCATCGCCCGGCGCTCGCGTTCCTTCTTGCCGACGCCCGCGACCTCGAGGCCGAATGCGGCATTCGACACCACGGAGCGATGCGGCATCAGCGCGAACGACTGAAACACCATGCTCATGTCCTTGCGACGCAGCGCGGTCAGCGCCGAGCGGCGTGCCGACGCGACGTCGAGCCCGTCGATCAGCACCTTGCCGGCGCTCGGATCGACCAGCCGATTCACGAGGCGGATCAGCGTGGATTTGCCGGAGCCGGACAGGCCCATCAGCACGAATATTTCGCCTTCCTGCACATCGAACGATACGTTGTGCACGCCGACGACCTGACCGGTACGCTTGAGCACATCATCTTTCGTCGCACCGGCAGCGAGCATGTCGAGCGCCTGCTGCGGGTTGCTTCCAAACACCTTGCACAGACCTTCGACCACGACCTTGGGGGCATCCATTGAAACCTTCTCCTCGTGTAGCGGGGACTCACGCGTCTCATAGCGTGCCTACATAGTTGCCAGAAAAAACCCCGACCTGCCGACGAATTACGACAAACGCTTGCGCAAATACGACACGCCCGCCGGCCCCGCCATGCGGGGCGCGGGGCGCGGCGGCACCCCATTGCGGCAATGCAATACGCGCAGGGCCAGCAACGACGGGCCTCGCGTCCGGAAGTTGTGCGCAGCAGCGGGACATGCGAGCGGTGATTTTCCGCATCGATCCGCAACGGGCGCGCGTCGCTTTGCGACAATTTCACGTCCGACCGGACCGTGTCGCCTGCCCCCGCTCGAGCAAAAAGAATGGTCGTACGAAAACCCGCTTCGCGAACGCGCGACAGCCACGTTTCGAGGCCCGCGCGCAACCCAGAAAATCCCGCATGGCCGCTGTGATACATTGCCGGCAACCACACCGATTGTGAAGCCGCAACGCGCCTTGCGCACGGCATCGAGCCAACGGTGCGCGCATGCCGGTTCGCCTGCCGGCCATGCCCAAACAGCCTCGATCGGACCACGCGACGATCGAAGGACGATAACGAAACGAGAGAGGGAGCTAGGCGATGAATTGGGCTTTTGCCGCAATCGGTTTCATCGTGGGCGGTATCGCCGCATTGTTCGGGGATTTCTCCGCCGCCAACGGCACGCTGCTCGGTGCGGCGGTCGGGTTCTGCATCGGCCATGCACTGCAGCAACGCAAGCGCAAGAACGGCGGCACGACACCCGGCGAATTCGCGATATCCGCGCCCCCCGCGACGCCGCATTCGCCGCCCGTTCCGCTCGCCGATCGCGTCGCGCGCCTCGAAGCGACGGTCGACGCGCTCACGCGCGAGCTCGATGTGCTGCGCGGCCAGCTCGCCGGCGCGAAGGCCGGTGCCGCCGCGACGGGCAGCGCCGCGCTGGCGCCGTCGGCGCCGCCGGTCACCGCCACGTCATCGCAGGCCACGATGCCGCCGCGGCCCTCCATGCAGCCCGTCGCCGCGAGCACCGCCACGCCATCGTCGATGTCCACGCCCGCTCCCGCGCCGGCCGTCGCCCCGCGCACGCGCGACGCGCAGGCCGCTACCGGTACACCGACGAATCCGCCCGCAACGTCCCCCCGCCCTGCCCCGCCCGCCCCGCCAAAGCCCCGCGAACCCGGCATCGCCGAACGCGCGCTCCGCGCCGCGCGCGACTGGCTGCTCGGCGGCAACACGGTCGTGCGCGTCGGCATCGTCGTGCTGTTCTTCGGCGTCGCGTTCCTGCTCAAGTACGCGGCCGACAACAACATGCTGCCGATCGAATTCCGGCTGGCCGGCACGGCACTCGCCGCGGCCGCGCTGCTCGCGATCGGCTGGCGCATGCGTGCGCGCCGTGCGGCCTACGGCCTCGTGCTGCAGGGCGGCGGCGTCGGCATCCTGTACCTGACGATCTTCGCCGCAACCAAGCTCTACGCGCTGCTGCCGGTCGGCGCGGCGTTCCCGCTGATGGTCGCGGTATGCGCGCTGAGCGCGTTCCTCGCGGTGAAGCAGAACGCGCTGCCGCTCGCGTTCATGGGCAGCGCGGGTGGCTTTCTCGCGCCGGTGCTGCTGTCGACCGGCCACGGCAGCCATGTCGCGCTGTTCAGTTACTACGCATTACTGAACGCAGGCATCTTCGCGATCGCGTGGTTCAAGGCCTGGCGGCCGCTGAACCTGCTCGGCTTCGTGTTCACGTTCACGATCGGCTCGGCATGGGGCGTGACGGCATACCGCCCCGCGCTGTTCGCGACCACCGAACCATTCCTGATCCTGTTCTTCCTGATGTATGTCGGCATCGCGCTGCTGTATGCGGTGAAACGCGAGCTCGCGCTGCGTCACTACGTGGACGGCACGCTCGTGTTCGGCACGCCGATCGTCGCGACCGCGCTGCAGGCCTCGCTCGTGAAGGACATGCCGTTCGGGCTCGCATGGAGCGCGGTCGCGCTGTCGGCGTTCTACGTCGCGGTTGCCGCATGGCTCGCACGCCGCCGCGATCGTCTCGCGCTGCTGTTCGAAGCGATGCTCGCGCTCGCGGTGATCTTCGCGACGCTCGCGGTACCACTCGCATTCTCGGGCCCGACGACGAGTGCCGCGTGGGCGATCGAAGGCGCCGCGATCGTATGGGTCGGCGTGCGCGAGAAGCGTCTCGCGCCGTTCGGGTTCGGCCTGCTGATGCAGATCGCCGCGGCCGGCGCATTCTTCACGAGCCTGCTCGGACCGGCCGACGCGAACGCGCTGCCGGTGCTCAACAGCCCATATATCGCGATGCTGCTGATCGCGCTCGCCGGGCTGTTCACCGGCTGGTGGCTGCACGGGCGCGACGAAGCGCGCGCATGGCACGCGTGGATGCCGGACGTCGGCGCGGCCGCCGCGGCGTGGGGGCTGCTGTGGTGGCTGAGCGGCGGGCTGCACGAGATCCTCGTCTACGCGAGCCGTCACGTCGATCTGCACGCGGATCGCTTCGTCGTCGACGCAACCGCACTGTTCGCCGCCGGCACCGCATGGCTGGCACACGTCGCGCGCCGCAAGCTCGCGTGGCCGATCGCCGAATGGCCGGCACTCGCGCTGACGCCGGTGCTCGCGCTGCTCGCATTACGCGCGTTCGATTCGCATGAAGCGCCGCTGTCGGGCATGGGCGCGTTCGCGTGGCCGATCGCCGTCATCGCATGTTATGCGCTGCTGCTGCGTCAGTCGCGCGGCACGACGGCCGCCGGTCCGGCAACGGGCGCAGCCGGGGCGACGGGCAGGTCGGCCGTGGCGGCCATCCCCGTCCCCGTGATCGCGCCGCTGCACACGCTGATGTTCTGGACGTTGTGCGGGCTGTTCTCGCTCGAAGGCTTCTGGCGCCTGCGCGCGTTCGTGCCGGAAGGCGCGTGGAGCTGGAGCGCGTGGGCCTACGGTTTCGGCGCGCTGCTCCTGCTGGTGGCGGGCCCCGGCTCGCGCCTGCGCTGGCCGGTCGCCGCGTTCCCGCGTGCGTACCAGGTATGGGGTGCCGCACCGCTCGCCGCGCTGCTGTGGCTATGGAGCATCGCGAGCGTGACGAGCGACGGCGACGCATCGCCGCTGTTCTGGCTGCCGCTGCTCAATCCGCTCGACGTCGCGCAACTGCTGATCTTCGTCGCGTTCGCCACGTGGCTGCGCCGCCTGAAGACGCTCGGCGTCGACTGGCATCCGCTTGCGGCCGACCTCGCGGCGCTCGCGACCGTATTCCTGTGGTTCAACGCGCTGCTGCTGCGCACGCTGCATCACCGTTTCCACCTGGCCTACGACATCGACACCGTGCTGTCGTCGTTCGGCATCCAGCAGGTGTTCATGGTCGGCTGGAGCCTGTTCGCGTTCGCCGGCATGTGGCTGACGCGCCGCGAAGGCGTCGCGCGCGTGTGCGCGCTCGCGTCCTTGCCGCTGATCGTCGTAATGTGGGTCTGGACCTTCTACGCGAACTTCACGCAGGACGGCGGCAGCTGGGCACGCATTCCGCTGCTCAATCCGCTCGATCTGGTGCTCGTGGTGGTCTATGCACTCGCCGCGTCGTGGTTCGTGCGCGCACGCAAGCTCGGCTGGTCGTTCGGCAACTATCGCGTCGAGCTGCTCGGCGCGGCCGGCGCGACGGCCTTCCTGTGGCTGAACGCGATCCTGCTGCGCACGCTGCATCACTGGACCGGCGTGCCGTACGCCTTCGACGCAATGGCGGAATCGACCCTCGTGCAGGCGTCGGTCTCCGTGTACTGGACGCTCTGCGCGCTCGCGACAATGATCTGGGCCACCCGCCGCGGGTTGCGTCCGCTGTGGTTCGTCGGCGCCGCGCTGCTCGCGCTCACGGTGATCAAGCTGTTCCTGTTCGACCTGTCGCACGTCACCGGCATCGAACGCATCGTATCGTTCATCGGCATCGGCGTGCTGC
This sequence comes from Burkholderia sp. Bp9031, assembly GCF_003857965.1. Taxonomy (NCBI): domain Bacteria; kingdom Pseudomonadati; phylum Pseudomonadota; class Betaproteobacteria; order Burkholderiales; family Burkholderiaceae; genus Burkholderia; species Burkholderia sp. Bp9031. Next base: position 52,567 of record NZ_QTPW01000011.1, on the reverse strand, counting down.
TGCTGTTGATCGGCTATTTCTCGCCGCTGCCGCCGAAGGCCGCGGCTCAACGGGACGACACCCCATCATGAAACGACTCGCAGCCCTGCTCGGCCTGAGCCTGCTGACGTCGTTCGCGGCGGCCGACGGCACGCCGGGCGCCGAGCGCGTCGCCCGACGCTTCGCGCTCGATCTCGACGGCAGCGCCGCGTATTACCAGCTCACCGTGCCGCAGGCCGTGTATGCGGCCAGCCGGCGCGACGATCTCGGCGACGTGCGCATCTTCAACGGCGCCGGCGAACCCGTGCCGTATTCGCTCGATGCGCCCGCAGCGGCCGCCGCGCCGCCGTCGCGCACGCCGGTGCACTGGTTCCCGCTGCCGCCTGCCCGCACCGACGACGGCCACGCGCCGCTCGGCGTGTCGGTCGCGCCGGACGGCTCGCTGCGCGCGGCCGTCACCGCGCCGGCTCCCGCGAAGCACGCGGCCGATCTCGTCGACCTGTCGCATGCCGACGGCGAGGTCGACGCGCTGCTCGTGCACGTGAGCGACGACAGCTACCAGGGGCGCGTCGCCGTGCAAGCGAGCGACGACCTGCGCAGCTGGCGCTCGCTCGGCAGCACGCAACTGCTGAAGGTCGGGCGCGGCGGCGACATGCTGATGCAGGAACGCATCGCACTGGAAGGCACGGGGCCGCGCTACCTGCGGCTCGACTGGCTCGACAGCGCGCCCGCGATCGGATCGATCGAGATCGAAACGCGACCGCATGATGCGCGCACGACGGACACCGCGGCCGTGCCGCGCCAATGGCGCGACGCCGTGCACGTGCGGGCAGGCAACACGCCCGGCGAGTATCTGTTCGACACCGACGGCGCGTATCCGGTCGATCGCGTGCGCATCGACCTGCCGCAGCCGAATACGGTTGCGCGCGCAACGCTGCAGAGTCGCCCCGACGCGCAAGCGCCGTGGCGCGACGTCGCCGACGCCGCGCTGTTCCGGCTGCAGGGCAACGGTGGCGAACAGCGCAATTCGCCGCTGGCGTTCGCGCCGAAACCGGATCGCGCGTGGCGGATCGTCGTCGACATGCGCAACGGCGGGCTCGGCGGCGGTCAGCCGGCCGTTGCGATCGGCTGGCACCCGGCCGCGCTGACCTTCGTCGCGCGCGGCACGCCGCCGTTCACGCTCGGCGTCGGCAATGCGTCGCTGCCGTCATCGGCCGCAAGCCGCGATGCGCTGCTGGTCGGAATGGCGCCGGAAGTGCGGCCCGCGCGCGTCGGCGCGGCGTTGCCGGTCTCGGCGGTCCCGCCGGAGCCGGCCGCCGATACGGATGCGACGCGCCGTTACGTGCTGTGGAGCGCGCTGGTCGTCGCGGTCGGTGTGCTCGGCACGATCGCATGGCGCCTCGCGCGCGGCGGCGGTGGCGGTGGCGACACGGGCCATCGCGACGAGTAAGGCCGCGCCACCAGGCCGGCACGACGAGTCAGGCCGGCACCGCGCGCCCTTCGTGCCGCGACGCGGCCGTGCCGACGCGCTCGCCACGGCGACGAACGGCGGCTGGCCGCACCGGCCGCGCTCATCGCCGCGGAGCGCACGCCGCGACGCAGGCGCGCCGCGCACATCCTCGACGACCCAATTCGGCACGCGCGATCCCTTGTTCGAGATGCACGATGCTCGCGCGAGCGCGGCCGCTTCCTCGTTGACACGCCCGGTGACGCGATCCAGACTCGTTGATCCTTCACAGTACCGCGAACGCCCATGGTCACCTGCTTCCTTCGCTACGTCATCGATCCGTACAAACTCGAGCAGTTCGAAACCTACGGCAAGATGTGGATTCCGCTCGTCGAGCAATTCGGCGGCACGCATCACGGCTACTTCCTGCCTTCCGAAGGCGCGAACGACATCGCGCTCGCAATGTTCTCGTTCCCGAGCCTCGCCGAGTACGAACGCTACCGCGAACGCTCGAAGTCCGATCCCGCCTGCCAGGCCGCGTTCCGGTATGCGGAAGAAACGCGCTGCATCGTCAGCTACGAGCGCAGCTTCTTCCGGCCGGTGTTCGAGTAACGCGCGCATCGCGCCCCCTTTCCTGCGCCGGACGAAAAAAAGCCCCGCCTGCATCCGCGCGGCGGGGCCAACCCATGTCAGTAGAGACATCATGGAGGAGACGGGCCCATCTTATCGAGCGCGGCCCGCCGTCCCAACCAAGCATTTCTGCTATCCATCTGCGGTGCCGCGCGTACGCCCGACCCGCGTGCATGGCATATCGATAGAACGAAAAGTCGTTTTCAGAGTGACGGCGGGGTCGTTACCATCTGGTTTTAAGCCTGTGCTTAGCCGGGCAAGCCATCCCAAGGAGCGCCCCTTGACTGCATTCGATCAACACCGCCGCCCGTTCGTTGTCGGCATCGGCGGCACCACCCGAGCCGCGTCGTCTACCGAGCGCGCGCTGTCGTTCGCGCTGCGCGGCGCGCAGGCCGCCGGCGCACGCACGCGCCTGTTCGACGGCCCGTTCCTGCATACGCTGCCGCACTACGCCCCCGAACACAAGGCGCTGACCGACGCGCAGCGAGAGCTGATCGACACCGTGCGCGAAGCCGATGCGATCATCATCGCGACGCCCGGCTATCACGGCGGCGTGTCCGGCCTCGTGAAGAACGCGCTCGACACGCTCGAGGAACTGCGCGCCGACGAGCGCCCGTATCTCGACGGCCGCGCGGTCGGCCTGATCGTCACGGCCTACGGCTGGCAGGCCGCGGGCACCGTGCTGACGTCGCTGCGTTCGATCGTCCATGCGCTGCGCGGCTGGCCGACGCCGTTCGGCGCGACCGTGAACACGCTCGAAACGCGCTTCGACAGCGCCGACAGCTGTTCGGATCCGAAGGTCGTCGCGCAGCTCGAGACCGTCGGCGCGCAGGCGGCGGAGTTCGCGCTGGCGTTTGCGTCGCATCGCGCAACCACGCATGCCGCGTCGGTCGACGCGCTCGCCCCCGTGCTGAAGATCGCCAACCAGTAATCCCCTGCCTTCCCGCCGCCCGCGCCCGGCCGACGACGTTCGCCGCGCGCGGGCGGCGCGTGTCCGACAGTCCGGCACGCGCCGCGCCGGCGCCTCTGCTGCGTGCCGGCTCCCCGCACCGATAACGATTCGGCCCGCCGCGTGATTTGCATTGGTCGAAAGATTGGTTCACGCCGCGCGCGGGTTTTCGTACGCTGAAAGCCCGAACCCTCCATGCGCACGCCATGAACCGCACGATCCGCTACAAGGGCTACGAAGTCGCCCCCGCTGCTGCCCGGTTGCCGAACGGGCTGTTCGCCGCGAACCTGACGATCGAAAAGGCAAGCGGCGGTCCGTCGCCGCGCGCCGTGTCGTTCGACGCCATCGATTTCTTCTTCGAAGAGGAACACGCGCTCGCGTATGCGTCACGCTGGGGACGCCTCTGGGTCGACACGCAGGCCTGAGCGCTGCCCCGGGCAGCGCAGTCCCGCACGAAAATACGCGATGACGGAAGCTATGCAAGAATCTTTCGTCTTGTAATCGCATAACAACAGCCATGTCCGACACGCTGCAGGAAAAGCATGCAGCGGCAGATCACGCCATGCGCAACTGGACCTTCGAGAGTCAGGGTCCGGTCAGGATCGGTTCCGATGCGCACCGGCAGATGTTCTGCCGCATGCTGCTCGATACACACAACCCGTACAAGCCGGCCGTCATCGACTGGCCACCGCTCAAGCCCGACGAACTCAAGCGGCTCACGTCGCTGCCGATCTGGGACATCGCCGTGCAAACCGAAGGCCGCGCATCGATCCGCGTCGCCACGTTCGCCGCGACCGTCGACGATCCGCTGTTGCGCCGGGCGCTCGAGATGGACGGCGGCGAGGAGGCGCGGCACAAGGTCGTGCTGTCGAAACTGGTCCACGCATACGGCATCGAGCTCGCCCCCGAACCGGCCTATCCGGCACCGAAAGACCCCGAATGGTCGTGGATGGTGACCGGCTTCAGCGAATGCATCGACAGCTTCTTCGCATTCGGCCTGTTCCGCTCCGCGCAGCGCTCCGGCTATTTTCCTGCCGAACTCGTCGATACCTTCGAACCCGTGATCCAGGAGGAAGGCCGCCACATCCTGTTCTTCGTGAACTGGTACGCGTGGTACTGGCGCAATTTGCCGTGGTGGCGCCGGCCGTGGTTCTTTGCACGGGTTGCGGCCGTATGGGTGTTCCTGATCCGGGAACGCATCGGCATCGCGCGTGGGATCGACACCGATGGCGTCGCGCGCGACGCGAACTTCCCGGCGACGAGCACCGCCGACATCGGCGAAGCGTTGAACCCGCGCGAGCTGATCGAGCTGTGCCTCACCGAGAACAACCGGCGGATGGCTGGGTACGACAAGCGGCTGCTGCGCCCGATGTTCGTCCCGCGCATGGCGCGCCTGGCACTGCGCTTCCTGCGGAAATAAGGCCGCGGCGACGGGTGGCACAGGGCGGCCTCGACGGCAGGACGCGTCCGCACGCGACTGCGTCGTGATCGATTCGGTGCATGGTCCGTTCGTCGTCGACGGGGATCGGCGAACCGGGCGCGACGTGCAATCCGGCCTAGGCCGGCACCCGATCGCCGCGCTTTGCGGCAAACGCACGGCCATGCCGGCGTCCGATCCGCGCCAGCCCCGCGAAACAGCGCAGCGCGGCACGGCTGACCTCAACGGCCTGCCGCGCGACGCTGCCGGATACGCCGCGCGCGATCGCCGAATCGTCGCCGCAGGCACCCGCAAACACGCCGGCGTAATAGTGCCGTGCCGCGAGTTCGCGGCCGTCGGCGTCGAGCGGCTTCATCCTGTGAATACGGTGCGCGACGGCCTTGAGGCCGTCGAGATACGGCAGGACGTCGATCGGCGCATCGGTCGCATCGGCACCGAAGTGATGCAACATGTCTGCCAGTTCGGCGATCGCGACGAGCTCGCGCGCATCGGCCGCCTGTGTGCCCCTTCCGTGCCCGGCCTTCCTCGTCGCCGCCATGCCCACGCCCCTTTGCGATCCATCGTTGCCCGATGCCGACGTGCAGCGCCCACGCCGCGGCGTCATGCTGCGGCCGGCGACCGCCATGTAAAGCGAATGCCCTGCGCCCACGCGACGCCGGAATCCAGGATGATCTGCCGGTCGGTCTCGTTCTCCACGCCTTCGACGACGACGTGCCGCGCACTTTCGTGCGCAAACGCGATCAGCCGGCGAAACTGGTAGCGCCCGATCGCGTTGCGCTTGATCAGCGACAGGACCGACCTGTCGAGCTTCACGATATCGGGGTTGCCGACCACCAGGTTGTTCAATGCGCTGAAGCCGACGCCGAAATCGTCGATCGCGACGCGGCATCCGGCCTGGCGGAACCGATTCACGAACGACCGGCCCGCGACGGGGTTCAGCGGCCCCGTCTCGGTAATCTCGACGACCAGCCGCGCCGCGACCGACGGCTCACGCTCGAGCCGCCTGAAGAGGGCCAGCCATGCATCGTCCACCACCGCGCTCGTCGCCGCGACGTTGCAGCCATACACGGCCGTCGGATCGGCGCGCAGCGCGTCGATCGTGCGGCTCACCACGAGCCGGTCGAACCAGCGCATCAGCCCGAGCGATTCGAGGCGCGGCAGGAATGCGAGCGGCGGCAACGCGTCGCGCGATCCCCAGCGCAGCCGCGCGAGGCATTCGTGATACAGCACGCCGCCCGACAGGTCGGCGCGGCAGACCGGCTCGCGCACGAATCCGAGCCGGCTTTCGACGAAACTGCGTACCGACGCAAGATCGGGGTGATCGTCAGGCCCGCCAAACACGAGATCGATTTCGTCCCGATTCGCTACGCTGTTCGCCTCCAGGCGAGGTTCGACCGCATTCATCCGGCGCTCCGGCAAATGTCGGACCGCCGACGACGGCCCGCGCTCTCGATACATGTGGTGCGAGCCGACCACGACACGCTCCACCGCCTACCCGGCCCATCCTATTGTTTCGATCTTTTCCGGAAGCGTACTTTTCATTTCGGCGCGCCGTCAAATTCGATATTGTCAACGACATTCAAACACGCGAAATACACCATGCATGCACGTCGTCGACAGTGCGACAGGTTACACAAATCCGTCTACGGCATTTCAATCGATATCGTTTATCTGCTCCGTCCAGACACTCTCGAGCCGATCGATTTACTGCAAGATCCGTTTCAAAGGCATCGTGCCCAGCATTTGGTATGACAAATACCAGACGACCAAACCGGACCCGGACCCACCGCCCGGACTCGCCGCAACCGCCTGAAGATTGCTCCATAGGCAGGTTACCACGGGGCATTCAGTCTCCACGGAATTCAATTTCCTCGTTTCAAACGATATTGATGATATTCGAATAATAATAGTACAAAACCAGCCAACAATATCAATCCGAATTACATGACAATCATCAATTGAAAGATGTTTAACAATTTTTCCGACTCGTTAACCTCTAAAATGATTTTCGACGGACCTCCCTCGGAGCCGTCAATTTCGTGCCTTCAAAAACCGTCGAATCTCCTCGGTTCGGCGGTTTCTTTTTTAACGGCATTATTTCGTCAGACATTAACCCGGGACAACCCGGATGCGGCAGGCGTCGCGCAACCTCATGCAGCCGTCGCGCCGATCAGGTTCGCGAGCAGCGCGTCGTATTCGGCGACGAGCGCGAGGTTTGCCGACGTATAGCGGCCGAGGATCCCGCGCTGGCGCCGCGCGTGCCCTTGCCAGTCGTCATCGTGTGTGTGCAGCGCGTGCAGCAGTGCCTCCGCGCCCTTCTTCACTTCGTTATCCGGAGTAGTAGCCGAGATCGGGCGCGCGGCTCGCTGCGCGGCCGGCCGATGTTCTCGTTTCATTGAGCAGGCGTGGCCGATCTCGTCGGCTTCAACGCGCCCTGGCTGTTCCGCCGCGCGGACAGCCACATCGTGCATGACTACGGGATGCGGTCCGACATGCGCGCGCCGATGATGGCGCACGACGACGGGCGGCTGTCCTGAAGCACCCGCTTCAAGCGCAAGGTCGCCGGCACGCGCACCGGCCGGATTCGGCCGATGCGCGCCGGTTGCCGTCAGATCGCCGTAATCGTCGGCGCGACCGCGGCCGGATCGGTGACGCTCGCCTTGCCGGTTTCGACGTGCCCCGCGATGCGGCGCGTCCAGCCCGCATTCCCCGCCACCGCGAACTGCAGGTCATACCACTGACTGCTGCACGACAGATCCCAGTGCGCTTCGACGCGTTGCCCCGCGGGAATCGTCAGCGTGCGCGGCGCCCCGCCGTACGCGACATCGGTCGCCGTGACCGTCAGTGCGGCAGTGCCCGCGTTGGCGATCGTCACGTAGACGTCGCCGTTGGCGACGTCATAGCACGGCGTGATTTCGGGCTTCGCGCCGGCATCCGCGGCGGCCGATCCGGCGAAGCGCCGGAAATAGCCGTTCGGCCCCCACACGCTCACCAGGTAGTTACCGTTCGCGTCGAGCGCCCACGTATCGGTCAGTTGCTTGCCCGCTTCGACCGTGTAGCGGCGCGGCATCGCGGTGGCGTCGCCCGTATGGACCCAGAAGTGCGCGCCTTGCGTACCGGTATTCGCGAACGTCAGCGCGTAGCCTTGTGCCTGCAACTGCCCGGTGACGTGCAATTCGTACGGCAGCGCACGCGCCGGCCGCGTGCCGGGTTCCTGCGCCGTCACGACCTGCTGCGCGGTGCTGGCCGGCGCGGTCTGCGACGACGCGCGCGAGCATTGCAGGTCCGCCTGCGCGACGTACGCCTGCGTGCTCGGCAGGGCCGGCAGCGTGGCATCCGATTTCGAGAAGTCGAGCGCCGACGTCAGGTCGCCGCAGATCGCGCGGCGCCACGGCGAGATGTTGGTTTCCATCACGCCAAAGCGCTTCTCGATGAATTGCAGTACCGACGTGTGATCGAACACTTGCGAGCAGACAAAGCCGCCCTTCGACCACGGCGACACGACGAACATCGGCACGCGCGGGCCGAGGCCGTACGGCAGGCTGTCGGCCGTATACGTCGCGGTCTGCGTCGCGGTCACGACGTCGTGCCGCTCGAGCGACACGTCCACGGTGCTCATGCCGGAGCCCGGCAACGTCGGCGCCGACGGCGGCACGACATGGTCGAAGAAGCCGTCGTTCTCGTCGTACATGACGAGCAGGACGGTCTTGCTCCAGACGTCCGGATTGGACGTCAGCGCATCGAGGATCGTCGACAGGTAGTACGCGCCGTACAGCGGCGTGAACTTCGGATGTTCCGAATAGGCGGCGGGCGGCAGCAGCCACGAAACCTGCGGCAGCGCGTTCGCCTGCACGTCGGCCTTCAGTTGCGTGATCGGGCGCGTGCTCATCCCGCGCATCTGCAGCGACGAACCGGCCGGCGCATTCACGAAGTTGCTGAAGCACGCCAGCATGTTCGTGCCGTAGTTGCCGGTGAAGTTGTCGAAGCCGGTGCCCTGCTGGTAGATCTGCCACGAGATGCCCTCCTTCTCGAGGCGCTCCGGATAGGTCGTCCAGTTGAAGGGCGGCAGCTTGATCTTGTCGAACTGGTTGTCGATATAGTCGGTGTTGTCGAGCAGCGGGCCGCCGCCCGTGCCGAGCGGGTCGACCATCCCCGTCATCAGGTACATGCGGTTCGGGTGCGTGTTGCCCGGAATCGAGCAGAAGTAGTTGTCGCACACGGTGAACGCATCGGCGAGCGCGTAATGGAACGGAATGTCGTCGCGGACGTGGTAGCCCATCGTCATGTTGGACTTCTGCACCGCCCACTGGTCCGCGCGGCCATTGTCGATCGCGCCGTGCGTGGTCGCCCACGTATGCGGCAGGCCGCCCATGCACTGCGCGTTGACGCTCGGGTTGGTCGTGTCGTAGCGGAACGGCGCGATCACGCTCGTCTGGTCTTCCTGACGCGGCTGGAACCAGACCGGCTTGCCGTTCGGCAGCGTGACCGGGAAGCGGTCGTTATAGCCGCGCACGCCGCTCAAGTGACCGAGGTAGTGATCGAACGAGCGGTTCTCCTGCATGAACACGACGATGTGTTGCACGTCCTGGATCGTGCCCGTCACGGTATTCGGCTCGATCGCAAGCGCCTTGCGGATCGATTCGGGAAGCAGCGCGGTGGCGGCGGTCGCGCCGGCGAGGCCGGCGGAGAACTTCAGAAAATCGCGTCGCGAATGGATGGCCATGCTGATTGCTCGTGATTGGATTTCTGGTGGAAGGCCGGTATCAGGATGCGGGCGAGGAAGCAGGCGCGGTGAAGCCCGGCGGGCAGTGCATCTGCGCGGTGGCGACCGTGCCGCGGCCGCACGCGGCCTTCTGCTGCGCGACGGGCGCTGGGGTTGCGGTCAGGTCGTCGTTGCAGGCGCTAAGGAGTGCGATCAGCGTGAGCAGGCCGGCGACCGCGAAAGGCCGCAGGGCCGACTTTCGCATAACGGTTCTCCGTGGGGTGATGATGTGACGCGGACGCGAAGCCGCGCCGGTCATGTCGACGCCGAGATGCTAAGTTTGACGTGTGACACGACAGTGTCGCGCGCCGGGGACCGACGTGCATGCAGCTGCACGCGTCGGTGCGGGTGTGGCGGGTGCGCCGTCGATCGAAAGGCGGGAGCGGTCATCGTCGGCGGGAGGGAGATTCGAAGGGCCCAGTGTAGCGCGCATGGCGGCGCACATCGGGAAAAGCGCGCCATTTCAGCGGACCGCCGACCGGCGCGCTGTCATGGATGGCCAGCCACGCGCCGGGCGATGCCCGGCTCTTTTTCGAGCGGTTACATCGTCCATCGCCCGGCTTCGATCGCCGTTTCCATCATTCTGATGGTGAGCGGACGCTCCAGTATTTTGTCCCTGGCGTCGGTACTAAATGGTGACCTGAATACCGTCATCAAGAATCGACCCAATCCCAGTTTCCGGGAAGGGTAATAGTAGTCAATGTCGAAATCGGCAATATCAACGCCAAAGGTTTCCGAAAATCTCCGCATCAATCTCAACATGGCTCTATCGGAGATTTCAAGATCGATGCAGAGATCCGTGTCCCGGGTGATCTCGAGCTCGCCCCATAATGGCGAATCAGCCTCATCCTGCACCATCTCTATCAGACGACCGTCCATTAAAAGCGATCCCCCTGCTTGACCAGGCCATTGTACGTGACTGGGCCACATATCCCGGCGGTTACGCTAACGCAGCCATGTCGAGCATGGACAGGGGCACGCAGCTATCTCTCCCATCGAGCCTGATTTTCCGGACGCTCCGGAAAGCAGTCGCGATCGCGTGCTCCCTTTCTCCACAAGAGAAAGCAGTCAGTTCGTTTCGGCGAAGAAGTCCGGACGGGTCCGGTTTCGATCTTTGAACAACTGTTGCAACGGGCAAACCCGTGCGAGGCAGCGCAACAGCGCATGTCGAGCGCGCCGGTCACCGGCGAGACTCACGGGATTATTCAAAGATATTGAAGACGCGACACGCAGATTATTTGCTTTTGTCTACGCGCGACGAAAACGACGAGCACAACGCAAGAGTGCGATGTCGTCCTGATGCAGGCACATCAGGTATTCGCAGCCGGATGGCGTCGGGAACGCTCCGGTCACACGGGGCACGATGGCCCGCGCGCGAGAGCCGGCAGCGGCCCTCACGCGTACTCAACACTCAGCCTTCCGCCATCATCAGCAACTGCGCACCGTCCGCGACCTGGTCGCCGACGCCGTACAGCACTTCCGCGACGACGCCCGCGCCCGGCGCACCGATCGTGTGCTCCATCTTCATCGCTTCCATCACGATCAGCGGCGTGCCGGCCTCGACCTTCTGGCCCGGCTCGACCAGCACCGCGATCACCTTGCCGGGCATCGGCGCGGTCAGACGGCCACCGCCATGCTCGGCATCGCCCGCGTGCGCGAGCACGTTGCGCCATTCGAACGTCTCGGCGACACCCTGCGTGAACACGTGGAAACTGTCGCCGTCCGCATACACGCGGCCGCTGCTGCGCACGCCGTCGAGCGTCACGTCGAAGTCGAGCGGTGTCGCGCCGCGCGTCCACGCGAATGGCTGCGCGGCCGCATCGCCGGTGGCGAGGCGCGCGCCGCCGCCGTCGTCCTCGTACATGACCGTCACGTCCGCTTCGCGCTCGGGCGCATGCCATTCGAGCGTGCGGCGATAACCGCCGTTCAGCCGCCAGTCCGGCAACGCACGCCACGGCGACGCGCCTTCCCGCAGCGCAGCGTCACGTTCGCGCGCGATGAGCGCCGCGCAGGCCAGCGCGAGCGTCGCACGCGGCGGCTGTTGCGGCGCGAACAGCGCATCGTGGTTGCGCTCGATCAGGCCCGTGTCGAGATCGGCGATCGCGAACGGCTGGCTTGTGACGATCCGCTGCAGGAACGCGGCATTCGTGTGCAGGCCGACCACTTCGCACGCGCGCAGCGCGCGCAGCATCCGGCCGAGCGCTTCCGCGCGGTCCGCACCGTGCACGATCAGCTTCGCGATCATCGGATCGTAGAACGGCGTGATCGCATCGCCTTCGCGCACGCCGCTGTCGACGCGCACCGGCGCGCCGATCGCGAACTCGACGCCGCCAGGCAGCCGCAGGTGCTTCAGCGTGCCGGTAGACGGCAGGAAGCCGCGCGCCGGGTTCTCCGCGTAGAGACGCGCCTCGATCGCGTGACCCTGCACGCGCAGTTCGTCCTGCTTGAGCGGCAGCAGCTCGCCCGATGCGACGCGCAGTTGCCATTCGACGAGATCGAGCCCCGTGACCATCTCGGTGACCGGATGCTCGACCTGCAGGCGCGTGTTCATTTCCATGAAGTAGAACGCGTCGCCCGTCATGATGAATTCGACGGTGCCCGCGCCGACGTAGCTCACCGCGCGCGCGGCCGCGACGGCCGCCTCGCCCATCGCGCGACGCACGTCGTCGTGCAGGCCCGGCGCCGGCGCTTCCTCGAGCACCTTCTGGTGACGGCGCTGCACCGAACAATCGCGGTCGAACAGGTACACGGTGTTGCCGTGCGTATCGCCGAACACCTGCACTTCGACGTGGCGCGGGCGCGTCAGGTATTTCTCGATCAGCACGCGGTCGTTGCCGAAGCTGCTCGCGGCCTCGCGCTGGCACGACGCGAGCGCCGCCAGGAAGTCCTCCGAGCGCTCGACCACGCGCATGCCCTTGCCGCCGCCGCCCGCGCTCGCTTTCAGCAGCACCGGGTAGCCGATCTCGTCGGCTTCGCGATGCAGGTTGGATGGGTCCTGGTCATCGCCGTGATAGCCGGGCACGAGCGGCACCGCGGCCGCGTGCATCAGCGCCTTCGCGGCCGCCTTTGAGCCCATCGCGGCGATCGCGTCGACCGGCGGCCCGATGAACGCGATGCCGGCCTCTTCGCATGCGTGCGCGAAATCTTCGTTCTCCGACAGGAAGCCGTAGCCCGGGTGGATGGCCTGCGCGCCGGTCGCGCGCGCGGCCTCGATGATGCGCTCGATGCGCAGGTAGCTGTCCGCGGCCGCCGAGCCGCCGATGTGCACGGCTTCGTCGCATGCGGCGACATGCTTCGCGTTCGCGTCCGCGTCGGAATAGACGGCGACGCTCGCGATCCCGAGACGTTTGCACGTCGCGGCGACGCGGCAGGCGATTTCGCCGCGGTTGGCGATCAGAATCTTGTCGAACATGGCTTCGGTGTCGTCCGGAAAGTTATTGGCACGCCATCATTCACGCCACGAAGGCGTGCGCTTTTCAAGGAACGACGCGATCCCTTCGCGCGCTTCCGCGCCGGCGCGGGTCCGCGCGATCCAGTCGGCGGTCTGCTCGATCAGCGTCGCGTCGAGCGGGCGGCCGGCCACGTCGGCGACGAGGCGCTTGCATGCCCGCACCGCGTCGGGGCCGTTCGCGACGAGCGTCGCGGCCAGCTTCGCGACCGTTTCGTCGAGCGCATCGGCCGGCACCGCGTCGTGAATGAAGCCGAGCGACGCGGCACGCGCGCTGTCGAACACCTCGGCCGTCGTGAAGTAGCGGCGCGCCGCGCGCTCGCCCATCGCGCGCACGACGTACGGCGCGATCGTCGCCGGAATCAGCCCAAGCCGCGCTTCGGACAGGCAGAACTTCGCACCGTCGACGGCGATCGCGATGTCGGCCGCCGCCACCAGGCCCACGCCGCCCGCATACGCGTCGCCGTGCACGCGTGCGATCACCGGCTTGCCGCAGCGGTGGATCGCCTCGAGCATCCGCGCAAGCTTGCGCGCGTCGGCGCGGTTCTCGTCGTCCGAGTAACCGGCCATCTTCTTCATCCAGTTCAGGTCCGCGCCCGCGCAGAACGCCGCGCCTTCCGCCGCAAGCACGACCGCACGCACGCCAGCGTGCGCGTCGAGCCACTCGAATGCGGTGGTCAGTTCGGCGATCGTCGTCTCGTTGAACGCGTTGCGCACGTCGGGCCGCGCGAGCGTGACGGTCGCCACGCGGCCGGCTTCGCTTACCTTGATCGTTTCGTATCGCATCGGTCAGCCCTCCCGGCCGTTACATGCGGAACACGCCGAAGCGCGTGTCTTCGATCGGCGCGTTCATCGACGCGGCGAGGCCGAGGCCCAGCACGTCGCGCGTCTGCGCGGGGTCGATCACGCCGTCGTCCCACAACCGCGCGCTCGCGTAGTACGGATGCCCCTGGCGCTCGTACTGGTCGCGGATCGGCTGCTTGAACGCGTCTTCTTCCTCCGCCGACCACGTGCCGCCCTTCGCCTCGATGCCGTCGCGGCGCACGGTCGCGAGCACCGATGCGGCCTGCTCGCCGCCCATCACCGAGATCCGCGCGTTCGGCCACATCCACAGGAAGCGTGGACCGAATGCGCGGCCGCACATCCCGTAGTTGCCGGCGCCGAACGAGCCGCCGATGATCACCGTGAACTTCGGCACCTTCGCGTTCGACACGGCCGTCACCATCTTCGCGCCGTGCCGCGCGATGCCCTCGTTCTCGTACTTGCGCCCGACCATGAAGCCCGTGATGTTCTGCAGGAACACGAGCGGAATCTTGCGCTGGCAGCACAGCTCGATGAAATGCGCGCCCTTCACGGCCGATTCGGAGAACAGGATGCCGTTGTTCGCGACGATCCCGACCGGATGGCCCCAGATGTGCGCGAAGCCCGTGACGAGCGTCGTGCCGAAGCGCGCCTTGAATTCGTCGAATTCGGAATCGTCGACGATGCGCGCGATCACCTCGCGCACGTCGAACGGCTTGCGCGTGTCGACCGGAATCACGCCGTACAGGCTTTTCGCGTCGTAGCGCGGCAGCTTCGGTTCGCGCAGCGCGACCGGCAACGCGATCTTCGGCGCGAGGTGATCGACGATGTTGCGCGCGATCGACAGCGCATGCGCGTCGTTCTGCGCGAGATGGTCGGCCACGCCCGACAGGCGCGTGTGGACGTCGCCGCCACCGAGATCCTCGGCGCTCACTTCCTCGCCGGTTGCGGCCTTCACGAGCGGCGGGCCGCCGAGGAAAATCGTGCCCTGGTTCTTCACGATGATCGACTCGTCGCTCATCGCCGGCACGTACGCGCCGCCCGCCGTGCACGAGCCCATCACGACCGCGATCTGCGCGATGCCCGCGGCGGACATCGTCGCCTGGTTGAAGAAGATGCGGCCGAAGTGGTCGCGATCGGGAAACACGTCGTCCTGGTTCGGCAGGTTCGCGCCGCCCGAGTCGACGAGGTACACGCACGGCAGCCGGTTTTCCGCGGCGATCTCCTGCGCGCGCACGTGCTTCTTCACGGTCATCGGGTAGTAGGTGCCGCCCTTGACCGTCGCGTCGTTGCACACGACCACGCACTCGCGGCCCGCGATCCGGCCAATCCCGGTGATCACGCCCGCGCCCGGCGCGTCGTCGTTGTACATGCCGTTCGCCGCGAGCTGCGAGAACTCGAGGAACGGCGCGCCCGGATCGAGCAGCTGCGCGATGCGGTCGCGCGGCAGCAGCTTGCCGCGCGACAGGTGCTTGTCGCGCGCGGCCTGGCCGCCGCCTTGCGCGAGCTGTTCGATCTTCGCGCGCAGGTCGGCGACGACCGCCTCCAGCGCCGCGGCGTTCGCGCGGAATTCTTCCGAACGCGGGTTCAGTTTCGATTCGATGATCGGCATCGACGGGGCTCCGTTCGCGTGACGTGGGGCGTTACATCGTTTCCGCGAACAGCTCGCGGCCGATCAGCATCCGGCGGATCTCGCTCGTGCCGGCGCCGATCTCGTACAGCTTCGCATCGCGCCACAGACGACCGACCGGGTATTCGTTGATGTAGCCGTTGCCGCCGAGGATCTGGATCGCCTCGCCGGCCATCCACGTGGCCTTTTCGGCCGTATAGAGGATCACGCCCGCGCAGTCCTTGCGCACCTGGCGGATGTGGTCGCTGCCCGCCGAGTCGAGATGGCGGCCGACCGCGTACAGGTATGCGCGGCATGCCTGGAACGTCGTGTACATGTCGGCGACCTTGCCCTGGATCAGCTGGAATTCGCCGATCGACTGGCCGAACTGCTTGCGGTCGTGGATATACGGGACCACCGCGTCGAGACACGCGGCCATGATGCCCGTCGGGCCGCCCGACAGCACCGCGCGTTCGTAGTCGAGGCCGCTCATCAGCACCTTCACGCCGCCGTTGAGCTGGCCGAGGATGTTCTCCTCCGGCACTTCGACGTCCTGGAATACGAGCTCGCCCGTGTGCGACCCGCGCATGCCGAGCTTGTCGAGCTTCTGCGCGACCGAGAAGCCCTTCATCCCCTTCTCGACGATGAACGCGGTGATGCCGCGCGGGCCGGCATCGAGGTCCGTCTTCGCGTAGACGACGAGCGTGTCGCAGTCGGGGCCGTTGGTGATCCACATCTTCGTGCCGTTGAGCACGTAGCGATCGCCGCGCTTGTCCGCGCGCAGCTTCATGCTGACGACGTCGGAGCCCGCGTTCGGCTCGCTCATCGCGAGCGCGCCGATGTGTTCGCCCGACACGAGCTTCGGCAGGTACTTCTGCTTCTGCGCGTCGGTGCCGTTGCGGTGGATCTGGTTCACGCACAGGTTCGAGTGCGCGCCGTACGACAGTCCGATCGACGCCGACGCGCGCGAGATCTCCTCCATCGCGACCATGTGCGCGGTGTAGCCCATGTTCGCGCCGCCGTATTCCTCGGCCACCGTCATCCCGAGCACGCCGAGATCGCCGAACTTCTTCCACAGATCCATCGGAAACTGGTCGGTGCGGTCGACCTCCGCCGCGCGCGGCGTGATTTCCTTCGCCGCAAACGTCGCGACGGCGTCGCGCAGCATCTCGATGTCTTCACCGAGCATGAATTGCACGCCGGGCAGGTTGATCATGTCTCCTCCGTCTCCAGAAAGTGGGTCGCATGCGCCGATTTCTGAGTTTCGCTCAAATCGGATCAATGCGTCGATTCATTAAGCTAATGCAGCGGAAATTTGGCACAGTTTCGCGCCTCGTCCGGCTTGGCGTCAATAGTTTTTTGAGTGACACTCAGATATCATTGCAACATGACAGCCGCTCCCGCCGACACCATGACCGCCACCGCCAAAGCCGACCGCGCCGACTCGTCGCGCGCACCCGCCGGGCGCAAGTCCCAGCAGCGCGTGCAGGACATCCTGCGCGCCGGTCGTGAAGTGTTCGCCGAAAAGGGTTACGAGCATGCGACGGCCGCCGAGATCGCGCAGCGCGTCGGCGTGTCGGAGGCGACGGTGTTCAGCTACTTCCGCGGCAAGCGCGAGCTGTGCGCGCGCGTGATCGCCGACTGGTATGACGAAATCATTGCCGCGTTCGAGCATGGAATGCCGGTGGAGGCGTCCGTGCAGCAGCAGTTCGCGTTCATCGTGCGCACACACCTGCGGCTGATGCTGGTGAACGGCACGGGGCTGTGCGCGCTGGTGCTGTCGGAAGGTCGTGCGAAGCAGCACGCGCTGAGCGACGAGCTCACCGCGCTGCAGCGCCGCTACACGGCGCCGCTGATGGACGTGCTCGCGCGCGGCCAGGCGGCCGGGCAGGTGCGCAGCGACATGCCGCTGAGCCTGCTGCGCTCGATGGTGTTCGGGCCGATCGAGCACGTGCTGTGGGATGCGATCCTCGGCCATCGCAAGCTCGATACGGAAACGACGGCCACGCAGCTGATCGACATGCTGTGGGCGGCCGTGCAGCCGCCCGTGCCTGAGCAGGCGGCGCTGGTGCGCTTCCGGAACGAGGTCGCGGAAGCCATGCGGCGACTGGAAGGAGAAGCGTCACGCACGTGACGCCGGCACGGCATCTGCTCTGCCGCCGCAGGAAAACCGGCCGCTACGAATCCTCGCTGACCCGCAGCGGCGCACGGCTCTGCTCGTTGTTCAGATGGACGAACTTGCGCAACAGCCGCATCAGCTCCTGCGAGTCCTCCTCCCCCATCCCGTCGAACAGGCCGGCACGCAGTTCCTTCACCGACGGAATCAGGTGCGTGAGCAGTTCAACGCCCGTCGGCGTCAGCAAGAGCCGCCGCTGACGCCGCGGCAGCACTTCACGGACGATCAATCCTTTCGCTTCGAGCCTGACCGCGAGGTCCGCGGTCGTCGACGTGTCGAGCGCCACCCGCTGCGCGAGCGTCACCTGGTCGAGCCCCGGGCACTCGTAGAGCATCCGCAGGACCGCGTACTGCACGGGCGTCACGTCCCGCCCCAGCTTCTCGTAGAACATCGCAACCGCGATCTGATGTGCGCGCCGGATCAGGTGCCCGGGTTCGTCGTACAGATCGAGCGGGAATGCCGGCGCGTCGGCGGGATTCGTTTTTTCCATGGATGAGTCGATGACATAGGCGGCACACGCCGTTGCGTGCGCCGACGGCATGGCGCTGCCTCGCGCCATTTCCCGGGAAAACCAGTATACCGCTCGCCTTGCTCCAGCCAATCTCAATGAGTACACTGAATCTCATTCAGTACACGGAATGAAGAGATGCCGCGCACCGGCGGCATCGACCTGAAGGAGACGACGAACGTGTTTCTCAAGAACGCTTGGTATGTGGCGTGCACGCCCGACGAAATCGACGGCAAGCCGCTGGGCCGCAGGATTTGCAACGAATCGATGGTGTTTTACCGCGCAGCGGACGGTCAGGTCGCCGCACTGGAGGACTTCTGCCCGCACCGCGGCGCGCCGCTGTCGCTGGGATTCGTGCGCGACGGCGTGCTCGTGTGCGGCTATCACGGGCTGGAAATGGGCTGCAACGGCAAGGCAGCCGGCATGCCGGGCCAGCGCGTCGGCGGCTTCCCGTCGATTCGCAGCTTCCCCGTCGTCGAGCGCGCCGGATTCGTCTGGGTGTGGCCGGGCGACGCGTCCGAAGCCGACCCCGCCAGGCTGCCCGCCCTGTCGTGGGCCGAAGATCCGGCCTGGGCGCACGGCGGCGGCCTGTATCACATCCGCTGCGACTACCGGCTGATGATCGACAACCTGATGGACCTCACGCACGAGACGTATGTGCATGCGACGAGCATCGGCCAGAAGGAGATCGACGAAGCGCCGCCGAAGACGACCAGCCATGGCGACGAAGTCGTCACGAGCCGCTTCATGGAGAACGTGATGCCGCCGCCGTTCTGGCGGATGGCGCTGCGCGGCAACGGGCTGGCCGACGACGTGCCGGTCGACCGCTGGCAGATCTGCCGCTTCACGCCGCCGAGCCACGTGATGATCGAAGTGGGCGTCGCGCATGCGGGCCGCGGCGGCTACGACGCGCCGGCCGACGCGAAGGCGTCGTCGATCGTGGTCGACTTCATCACGCCCGAGACGGACACCTCGATCTGGTACTTCTGGGGGATGGCGCGCAATTTCCGGCCCGACGATCACGCGCTGACCGCCGAGATCCGCGAAGGCCAGGGCAAGATCTTCGCCGAGGATCTCGAGATGCTCGAGCGCCAGCAGCGCAACCTCGAGCAGTGGCCGGAGCGCAAGCTGCTCAAGCTCAACATCGACGCGGGCGGCGTGCTGTCGCGCAAGGTGATCGAGCGGCTGCTCGCCGAAGAAAACGCATCGAGCCCGCAGCGGCCCGTGATTCCGGTCGCGCAGATCAAGGAGGCGTCATGAGCGCTGCGATGCTGACGGTGCGGGTGGCCCGCAAGTGGCAGGAAGCACGCGACATCTGCGGCTTCGAATTCGTCAGCGACGACGGTGCGCCGTTGCCGCGCTTCGACGCCGGCGCCCATATCGACGTGCATTTGCCGGGCGGGCTCGTGCGCCAGTATTCGCTGTGCAATCACCCCGAGCACGGCGACCGCTATCAGATCGCGGTGCTGCGCGATGCCGAAGGCCGAGGTGGCTCGCGCGTCATTCACGACGAAGTCCGGCAAGGCGATATCGTGCGGATCGGCGTGCCGCGCAATCAATTCCCGCTCGCACCCGACGCACCGCACCATCTGCTGCTCGCAGGTGGGATCGGTGTCACGCCGATCCTCTGCATGGCGGAACGGCTGTTCTCGTCCGGCATGCCGTTCGACATGCATTACTGCGCGCGCTCGACCGACCGCATGGCCTTCGTCGAGCGAATCAACGCAGCCGGGTTCCATGATCGCGCCCGCTTCCACGTCGACGACGGCGACCCCACACAACGCTTCGACCTGGCCGCGGTGCTCGCCGCGGCGCCCGAAGGCGCGCACCTGTACGTATGCGGCCCGCGCGGCTTCATGGATGCGGTGCTGAACGCCGCGCGCGCGCGCAACTGGGCCGACGAGCGGCTGCACTACGAGTTCTTCGGCGGCGCGGTTGCGTCGACCGGCGCGGATCGCGCGTTCCAGGTCCGGATCGCGAGCAGCGGCAAGGTGATCGACGTGCCGGCCGAATGCACGGTCATCGCGGCACTGGCGGCCAACGGCGTCGACGTGCTGACGTCGTGCGAGCAAGGCGTGTGCGGCACCTGCGTGACGCGCGTGCTCGAAGGCGAGCCCGATCATCGCGATTCTTATCTGACGGAAGCGGAACAAGCGGCCGGCGACCAGTTCATGCCGTGCTGTTCGCGATCGCGAACCGACCTGCTGGTACTCGATCTGTAAGCGGACCGCCCGGCACGCGGCGTGCCAATCACAATACTGGAGACGATCAATGGAGCATCATGGCAGATCAACAATCAATACTGCTAAATTCCCGTCCGACCGCTGGTGGGTCGCCGCGCTTTCATCCGAACTGACGGACAAGCCCGTCGCCCGCACGCTGCTGGGCCACCCGGTCGTCCTGTTCCGCTTGCCGTCCGGGGAAGTCGGCGCGCTGGAGGATCGCTGCTGCCACAAGTCGCTGCCGCTGTCGTGCGGCTCGCTCGAAGCGCGCGGCCTGCGCTGCGGCTATCACGGCCTGCTGTTCGACCGCGGCGGTGTTTGCGTGGAGATTCCCGGCCAGGAGCGGATTCCGGCCAGGGCGTGCGTATCGTCGTATCCGGTGCAGGAACAGGACGCGATCGTGTGGATCTGGATCGGCGCCGACGCGCATGCTCGACCGACCTGCGCGCCGCCGCGCTATGCGTTTCACTCGGACCCGCAATACCGGTTCGGCGGCGGCCACTACCATTACGACGCGCCGTATCAGCTGATTCACGACAACCTGATGGACCTGAGCCATCTCGGCTACGTCCATCTGAAGACGATCGGCGGCAATGCGCCGCTGCACATGGGCGCGGAAACCCGCGTCAGCAGCGACGGCGACACGGTGACGCTGGTCCGCCGGATGCCGGATTCCGCGCCGCCGCCGACTTACACCGCTGCTTGGCCGTTCGCGGGCCGCGTCGATCGCTGGCAGGAAATCGAGTTCCACGTGTCGCACATCCGCATCTGGACCGGCGCGATGGACGCCGGCACCGGCGACCTGCACGATCCGGCGCGCGGCGGCTTTCACATGCGCGGCTTCCACGGCGTCACGCCCGAGACGGACGCGACGACGCACTACTTCTGGACCGTCGCGACCAATCCGCAGCACGACGTCGAACGCATCGCGCAAACGGTCATCGAGCAATCCGCGGCGACGTTCGACGAGGACAAGGCCGTGATCGAAGCGCAATACCGGAATCAGCTGCGGTTCCCGGACGGCCGCCAGATCGACATTCACGTCGACGCGGGCCCCAATCGCGCACGGCGCGTGATCGAGCGTCTGCTGCTGCAACCCGAACCCGCGTAGCCATCGCGCCGGCGCGCGAACGGCGCCTGCCGGTCGCGACGGACGCTCCCCGGGTTGCCCGTCAGCCCGCGCAATCGCGTTCGTCCCATTCGCAGCGGCCGGCTTCGATTTCATCCCATTCGATTAGTCATACTATTTTTGGAAGGATCTTTGACGTGAGCGCAAATATCCGCAATACGATCGACGAGTCCCCGATGAGCGCGTTCCAGACGATGGCCGTCACGGCCTGCGTCGTGCTGAACATGCTCGATGGCTTCGACGTGCTGGCCATCGCGTTTGCCGCGCCGCATCTCGCGGCCGAGTGGAAACTGAGCGGCAAGGAAATCGGCCTGCTGCTGAGTGCCGGTTTGGCCGGCATGGGCATCGGCTCGGTGCTGATCGCGCCGCTGGCCGACCGCGTCGGCCGCCGCCGCATCATCCTGCTCTGCCTCGCCGTGATCTCGACCGGGATGCTGGCCTGCGCGGCCACGCACAGCACGTTGCAACTCGCGGTCGCGCGTGCCTATACGGGGCTCGGCATCGGCGGCATGCTGGCGAGCCTGACCGTCATCAGCGGCGAGTACGCATCGAATAAATGGCGCAGCGCCGCGATCGGCATGCAGTCGACCGGCTACGCGATCGGCGCCACCGCCGGCGGCATCATCGCCGGCTATCTGCTGTCGACGTGGGGATGGCGCAGCGTGTTCGCGTTCGGCGGCATCCTGACGTTGATGTCGATCCCGATGGTGCTCGCGCTGATGCCGGAGTCGCTCGACTTCCTGCTGGCGCGGCGTCCGGACAACGCGCTGCAGAAAATCAATCGCATCCTCGCGAGAATGAAGCGCGCGACGATCGACACGCTGCCGGCCGCGACCGCCTCCGTCGACACGGCGAACCCCGCGTCGGGCTGGACGGCCGTGCTGCGCGCGCCGCTCGCGCGTCGCACGATCGCATTGTGGATCGCGTTCTTTCTCGTGATGGGCAGCTTCTACTTCGTCGTGAGCTGGACGCCGAAACTGCTGGTCCAGGCCGGGCTGTCGGCATCGCAGGGCGTGACCGGCGGCGTGCTGCTCAATCTCGGCGGCATCGCGGGCGCGTCGCTCTTCAGCCTGCTGTCGACGCGGTTCGGCCTGCGCAACCTGCTGGGCGCGACGCTGCTGCTCGGCGGCGCGCTGATGGTCGTGTTCGGTGCGAACACCGGCTCGCTCGGCATCGGAATGACGGTCGCGGTGTTCCTCGGTGCCGTGATCAATGCGTGCGTGGCCGGCATGTATGCGCTGTCGCCGACGCCGTATCCGGCCGAGATCCGCACGACCGGCATCGGTCTCGCGGTCGGCATCGGCCGCCTCGGCGCGATCCTGTCGCCGATGACGGTCGGCGCGCTGCTGGACGACGGCTGGTCCGTGTCCCATCTCTATCTCGCGTTCCTCGTGCCGATGGCCGGTGCCGCGATCGCCGTCGCCGTGGTGGGCGCGCGTGCCGCGGCACCGCGCCGGCAGCGCGACCCGGCGATGTCGTAACGCACGACGCTCGCAGTTTTGCCGATACCCGTCGGCATCCCGGATGCGTCCGGGTCATTAAAAAAATCGATAAGCATATCTACATACTGTTTGGAGACAGCCATGAAAACGAAACTGGGTGTCGCATTCGCGACGGCGATGGCGCTGGCCGGACCGGCCCGTGCGCAAAGCAGCGTCACGCTGTACGGGATCATCGATACCGGCGTGTCCTACTACAACAACGCCGCGCACGGCGGCTCGTTCACCGGGATGCCGACGCTGACCGGCGAGGTGCCGTCACGCTGGGGCCTGCGAGGCACGGAGGATCTCGGCGGCGGCTACCAGGCCTTCTTCGTGCTCGAAAACGGCTTCCAGCCCGGCACCGGTGCGCTGAACTACGGCGGCCGCCTGTTCGGGCGGCAGGCGAACGTCGGCGTGAACAGCCCGTTCGGCGCGCTAACCCTCGGCCGCCAGATGAACATGTCGATGATCGTGCTGACCAATGCCGACGTGATCGGCCCGTCGCTTCATTCGATGGCGGATTTCGACTCCTATCTGCCGAACGCGCGCAGCGACAATGCGATCGGCTACAAGGGCACGTTCCACGGCGTGACACTCGGTGCCACCTACAGCTTCGGCCGCGACGCGGCCGGGCCGGCAGGACCGTCGGCGACGGGTTGCGCCGGACAGGTGCCCGGCGACATCGTCGCGTGCCGTCAATACACGGCGATGCTCGCCTATGACGCGAGCAATTTCGGGCTGGCCGCCTCGCACGACGTGATGCGCGGCGGCGGCGGCGCGCTCGCGCCGCTGAACAATCCGGCATACACCGACACGCGCGACATCGTCGCCGGCTACGTGAAGATCGGCCCCGCGAAGCTCGGCGCCGGATGGATCCGCCGCAACCTCGCGGCGGCCGAACACCTGCAGGCCGACATCGTGTTCGCGGGCGGCACCTACTACGCAACGCCCTACCTCGCGCTCGACCTCCAGGGCGTCCGTTACCTGCAGCGTCGCGAGACCAGCGAAGGCGGCACGAATGCCACGCTGCTCGCCGGCCGCGCGAACTACTTCCTGTCCAAGCGGACGACCGTCTACACGTCGGTGGGCTACATGTTCAACAGCATGCTGGCCGCGAACGCGGTCGCCGCCGGCGGAACGGTCGGCACCGGGATGAATCAGCTCGGCGTGATGGCCGGCATCCAGCAAAAGTTCTGATGCGCCGGACACCGCCCATCGTTCAATCGGCGAGCCGGCAGTGCGACAGTTTCAACCCGGGCAGCACCGGCGCGTCGATGTAGCCTTCGTTCACGCAGCTGAAGCGGAAATTCGCGGACGCCGTGAACGGCTTGATCTCGCCGTCGGGGAATTTCGGCTTCAGCGCCGCCTGGTCGGACACATCGAAATGCGTATCGAACTGTTCGCCGTCGGTCGTCAGCGCACCGAAGTACGTGCCGCCCGGGTCGCTGCCCATCCGGATCACCGCGCCGACGAACGCGAGGCGCTTGCCGTCGTATTTCGTCTTCGCGGCGGCCATGTCCTTCGTATAGGCCTCGATCACGGCGCCGTAGTGCGCATCGATCGCGGGCTCGGCGGCCGGCGCCGCATAGCCGCTCCGGTGAACGCCCGCCAGCATCGCGCATGCAGCCAGCGCGGCCGTCATGAACGGCGCGGAAATCCTTTTCATTGGGTGGTCTCCCATCAAGTGTGGTGGTTGAAGTGATTGAAGGCGGCGCGGCGCCGGCTGCCCCTGCGATACGCCAATTGAATTCGCTGCCGTTGCTTTACGGCCTGTTCACGCTAATAACGGGAACGGGCCCTAATCGTTCGAATCGTGGAACATGGCTGCGATCACTTCACCACCCGCATGGTCGACTGCGGTGCGCGACGTCGCGCTGCACGCGACGTGACTGGAAGATGACATGGTGCGGCCCCCGGCTCTCATTGAATTTCACTGCGTCTGATTTTGGCCGCTACGGTAGCAGACGGTCGACGGCCCGGCAATCGCGAGTCACGGCCCGCATCGGGCCCATTACAATTGCAAACGATTCTCATTACATATATCATGCGCATCCTGCCGCCGCGACGCAGTGAAAGTGAAGCGCTGCGGCCCGCGCCCTCATCCTTAGCATTCCGCCATTCATCGATTCATGCCATCCCGTCGACCGCCCCGCCGCGCGCGGACCCTGCGCCCGTGGCGCGCGAGCCTCCCTGCCCTGATCACCCTTTGCGTCGCAAGCGGCGCGCATGCGGATGCCGAACCTGCCGCAGCGGCATCGGCAGCCGCGGCCACGCCCGCGCCGCCCGAACGCGAACTGCCGGCGATCAGCGTCAGCGCCTCGGCCGTCGCCGATCCGACGGTCGGCTACCAGCCGCGCACCAGCAGCATCGCCGGCGGCGACGATCGCCCGCTCAAGGAGATTCCCCAATCGGTCGCGGTGGTCAGCAGCAGCGTGATGCAGGACCAGCAGGCGCGCTCGCTCGACGACGTGCTCGGCAACATCAGCGGCGTCACGCAGACCAACACGCTCGGCGGCACGCGCGACGCGTTCATCAAGCGCGGCTTCGGATCGAACAACGACGGCTCCGTGCTCGTCGACGGCGTGCGCACGCCGGTGCTGCACAGCTATCTCGCGACGATCGACCGCGTCGAAGTGCTGAAGGGCCCGGCGTCGCTGCTGTACGGGATGCAGGATCCGGGCGGCGTGATCAACCTCGTCACGCGCAAGCCGGAGGCCACGTTCGGCGGCTCGATCTCGGCCTCGCGCACGAGCCACGGCGGCAGCAGCGCGCAGTTCGACCTGACCGGCCCGCTCGGCAAGCCGGGGCAGGTCGCGGGCGGCACGCTCGCGTTCCGGCTCACCGGCGAATACGACACGAGCCGCTACTGGCGCAGCTTCGGCCGCGAACGCAATGCGCTGATCGCGCCGGCGCTGTCGTGGCACGACGCGAACACATCGATCGACGTCAGCTACCAGTACGTCGACTACACGATGCCGTTCGATCGCGGCACCGTGCTCGTGAACGGCCGCCCCGACGATACGCTGCGCTATCGCCGCTACGAGGAAGCGTGGGCGCAAAGCAGCGGGATCCAGGAGACGCTGCGTGCGCGCGTCGAGCACCGCTTCTCCGACGCGTGGCGCGTGCGTGCGACCTACGGCTGGGGCCGCGACCGCTACGACCAGTACCTCACCCGCGCGACCGCCTTCAACAGCACGACCGGCGCGCTGTCGCGCTCGTCCGATGCGAACCTCGGGCGCAACGATTCCGACCAGATCGCGACGCTCGGCCTGCTCGGCAACCTGACGCTCGCGGGGATGAACCATGCGCTCTACGTCGGCGGCGAATACGAGCGGCAGCGCAGCTTCCGCGGCGACACGATCCGCGGCACGGCGACCAAGGGCTTCGATCTCTACGATCCCGTCTACGGCCTGCTCGCGCCGGGCGGCACGGCAAGCGCGAAGCAGAGCGATTCGCTTTCGAAGGTCCACACGTATTCGATGATCGTGCAGGACTCCGTGAAGATCACCGACCGGCTCACCGCGGTCGGCGGGCTGCGCTGGGAAGACTGGCAGCAGGAATCGGGGATGGGGCGGCCGTTCGTGTTCGCCGACCGCTCGCACGGCAACGTGTGGCTGCCGCAGTTCGGGCTCGCGTATGCGCTCACGCCGTCGCTGACCGCGTATGCGAACGTGAGCCGCTCGTTCAAGCCGAACGTCGCATCGAACGTCGCGTCACCGCTCGCGCCGGAATTCGGCCGCGTGCTGGAAGCCGGCCTGAAGTTCAGCCTGAAGCCCGGCATCACCGGCACGCTCGCGGCCTACCAGATCGACAAGCGCAACGTCGCGGTCACGGTCGGCGACATCACGTCGACGATCGGCACCGCACGCTCGCGCGGGATCGAACTCGACGTCGCGGGGCAGTTCACGCGGCACCTGAGCCTGATCGGCAGCTATGCGTACACGAACGCCAACGATCGCGACAGCAACACGCCGCTCGTCAACGTCGCGCGCCACACGGGCAGCCTGTTCGCGGTATACGACACGGCCATTGCAAACCTGCCCGGACGCTGGCGCTTCGGCGGCGGCGCGCGGCTCGTCGGCGCACGCCCCGGCGACACCGCGAACAGCTTCACGCTGCCCGGCTACGTGACCGTCGATGCATTCGCGGCCTACGAAACGACGATCGGCAAGTTCCCCACCCGCATCCAGCTGAACGTGAAGAACCTGCTCGACAAGACCTACTATCCGTCGAGCAACAGCAACCTGATCGTCGCGGTCGGCGAGCCGCGGCTCGTCACGCTGACGACAACGGTGTCGTTCTAACGCACCCTCGCACCTTCGTACCGGGCGGCCGGGGCCGCGCGACACGCGCGACGCACCCCGGCCGGTGACACGAACCGGTATGGATGCCCCATCAGCCGGTGTCGCGCGGCCTTCGTCGTTTCGGCCAATCATCGGACCCTCGAATATCTCCCATCCGATATCGCGATTTCAGATATCGATCGCGCGCCTCTAGACTGGCTACGCGATGGCGACGCACCGCCGCGGCACGGCGATGCGGCACGCCCCCACAAAAACGAGATGGGAGAGTTCGATGTCCGACCGGCATGCGCGCCGCGACGCGCTCAAGACACTCGGCCTCGCGGCCGGCACCGCACTGCTCGGCGCGTCACGCGTCGCCCAGGCGGCGACACCCGAAACCGGCGCGCTGCTGGCCGGCGACGCGACGCGCGTCGCCGACCTCACCCGCCGCCTCGCGGCCACGCCGAGACGCCGTGACTTCAAGACGGTGCCGATGATCGTCGAGCGTCCCGATCAATGGGATCACGCGGCGCTCACGGAAGTGATCGGCTATCGCGGCGGCCCGAAGCAGGTATGGGACAACACCGACCTCGGCGGCCCGTGGCTGAACCTGATGCGCAATGCGTTGAACGCGCAAATCTGGGCGTTCGGTCATCCGGATTTCCTCGTCGTGTCGGCCACGCACGGTGCCGCGCATCTCGCGCTGTTCGACCAGGCCGCGTGGGACAAATACGGCCTCGCGAAATTGGCCGGCGCCGCGTTCGCGACCAACACGCTGCTCGCCGCGAAACCCGCGCAATCGAAAGACGCGAACGATCACGAGCTGGCCGACGGCGCATTCTCGTCGCACGACAACAGCATCGCCGCACTGCTGCAGCGCGGCGTCGTGTTCCTGGCGTGCCACAACGCGATCTGGGAACTCGCGGAACGGCTCGACGGCGCGAACGCGAACCCGGACAAGCTGCCGCTCGACGCACTCGCCGCCGACCTGACGAACCACGTGATTCCGTCGGCGATCGTCACGCCGGGCGTGGTCGGCACGCTAGCCGAACTACAGCACGCCGGTTTCACTTACGCGAAGTGACGCACGTCATGACATCGATCCGCACGCGCGCTTCGCTGCAACGCCGATGGCGCACGGCGCTGCATGTCGCGCTGGCCGCGCTTTGCTGCACGTCGGCACTGTCGCTCGCCGCTTCCGCCGACGCTTCGAGCAGCGTCTTTCCGCCGTGGCAGGACGGCCGCAACAACGACGCGACGAACCGCGGCCTCGAATTCACCGTGCCGCAGGTCGACGTGCTCGCCGATTTCCACGGCGACCTGACCGCGCCGAAGCTCGTGCTGTACGTCGGCGGCAACTACTTCTTTGCGATGGCCCCGCTCGTCGCGCAGTTCGAGGCGGACCATCCCGAATACCGCGGCCGCATCTACTGGGAAACCATTCCGCCCGGCCTGCTCGTGAAGCAGATTCATGCAGGTGGCACGATCACCGTCGGCAACATGACGTGGACGGCCAAGCCCGACGCGTATTTCGCGGGGCTCGGCAAGATCGACGACCTGATCGCGGACGGCACGCTCGAAGGCCCTGCCGTGCCGTACGTGACGAACCAGCTGACGATCATGGTGCACGCCGGCAACCCGAAGCACATTGCATCGCTGAACGATCTCGCGCGGCCCGACGTGAAGCTCGCGATGCCGAACCCGGCCTTCGAAGGCGTCGCGCGGCAGATCCGCGCGTCGCTCGTGAAGGCCGGCGGCGATACGCTCGCGCGCGCCGTCTACGACGACAAGGTGCGCGCCGGCACGACCGAGCTCACGCACATCCACCATCGGGAAACCGCGCTGTTCCTGATGCAGGGCCGCGCGGACGCCGGCGTGCTGTGGCAGTCGGAAGCGGCGTTCCAGGAACAGGTCGGGCATCCGCTGATGCACATCGACATTCCGTCCGCGCACAATACGACGGCGATCTATGCGGGCGCGATGGTGAAGCATGCGCCGCACCCGGAGGCCGCACGCGCGTGGCTCGCGTTCATCCGGTCGCCCGAGGCATTCCGGATTTTCGCGCGCTACGGCTTCGGGCACTACGACGCGACGGCGCCGGCAGCGCATCTTGCGCCACGGCAGGATCGGCCCGACGCGGGCTGACCGCGCGGGCGCACGCGCAACGAGACAGACAACAAGGAGGGGACACGTGAACGATTCGGTCGACAACCCGCGACGCCGGTTCGCACCGCTGCTGCTCGCCGCAGCCGCGCTGCTGGCCGGCAACGCCCGCGCGGACGATATCGCGCTCGGCAAGACCATCGCCACCCAGGGCACGACGACGGGCGTGGCCGCATGCATCGGCTGCCACGGCGCACAGGGCGAAGGCAACGCGGCCGCGGGCTTCCCGCGTCTCGCCGGCACGAATGCCGCCTACCTGTCCGCGCAACTTGCCGCGTTCGCGGACGGCAGCCGCCAGAACCCGGTCATGCAGCCGCTCGCGAAACTGCTGTCGCCGCACGATCGCGATGCGGTGTCCGCGTATTTCGCGAGCCTGCCGGCATCGCCCGCCATAACCGCATCCGACGCCACCTCGATCGATCCGGCGAACACCGGCGCATGGCTCGCGTCGCGCGGACGCTGGTCGCAAGGCCTGCCCGCGTGCGCGCAATGTCACGGCGCGGGCGGCCTCGGCGTCGGCACCGCATTTCCGCCGCTCACCGGCCAGCCGGCCGCGTATATTGCAGGCCAGCTGAACGGCTGGAAGCACGGCATGCGGGCACCCGGCCCGATGGCACTGATGCCGATGATCGCCGGCAAGCTGTCCGACGCCGATATCGACGCGGTGGCCGCCTACTATGCGCGCGGCGGCGCCGCGAACGGAGAAAAACAATGATCGACCGCACGAAGCTGATCCGCGGCGCGCGTGCCGCGCTGCTCGGCGCGGCCTGGCTGCCCGCGCTCGCCGGCGCGGCCGCGCCGCAGGATGCGCCGGCCGCTGGTTCCGCCGCGGCGGCGAAGCCGTTCACGCCACCGCCCGAAGCCGCGATCCCTGCCGACGACTTCGGCAAGACCGTGAAACTCGGCGAGCAGATCTTCCTGCACACGCCCGAGTTCGCGGGCAAGTACGTCGGCAACAAGCTGACCTGCGCGAGCTGCCACCTCGACGCGGGCCGCCGGCCCGATTCGAGCCCGATGTGGGCCGCGTACCTGCTGTACCCGGCCTACCGCAGCAAGAACGGCCACGTGAACACGTTCGCCGAACGCCTGCAGGGGTGCTTCAGATACAGCATGAACGGCAAGGCGCCGCCGGCCGGCGACCCGATCCTCGTTGCCCTCGAAACCTATTCGTACTGGCTCGCGAAGGGCGCGCCGGTCGGCACGAAGCTGCCCGGGCAGGGTTTCCCGAAGCTGCCGCCGCCCGCGCAGAAGGCCGACTATGCACGCGGCGCCGCCGTCTATACGCAGCATTGCGCGCTGTGTCACGGCGCGGACGGCCAGGGGCAATCCAGCGGCGGCAAGCCGGTGTTTCCGGCGCTGTGGGGCGCGCGCTCGTTCAACTGGGGTGCGGGGATGGGCGACATTCGCAACGCGGCGGGCTTCGTGAAGGCCAACATGCCGCTCGGGCTCGGCGGCACGCTGACCGATCAGGAAGCGTGGGACGTCGCGACCTTCATGGACAGCCACGAGCGTCCACAGGATCCGCGTTTCACCGGCTCGGTGCAGGACACGCGCGCGAAATTCCACGACACGCCCGACTCGATGTACGGACGCGAGGTGAACGGCCGCGTGCTCGGCGCGCCATGATGCCCGAGCGGCGCGGCCTGGGTGGTCACGGATGCCAGCGATACACGACGAGGCTCGACCCGTTGTAGTTGTCCTTCGTGATCACGTACTCGCCAGTCGAGCGCAGGTAAGCCCGGATGCCGTACATCGAGTCGACGTCGTTGCCGACGTCCATCGCCGACGTGTTCGAGTTCGTCAGCGTGGTGACGAGGCTGCCGGTGTTCAGGTCGAACACGTCGACGTTCGGCACGGTGTGCACGTAGCCGACGAACAGGTAGTGGCCGGCCGCCGCCATCGATTTCGGGTTCGCGCTCGTCAGGTTGATCGCCACGTTCGGCGTGCTCGTGTTGCCGGCCTTCCAGCCGCGATAGACCTCGATGTGCCCGTTCATCGCGGTCCAGTCCCAGCTGCCCGAGATGCCCTGCGCGAGAATCATCGTGTCACTGTCGGCCTGGTAGATGATCCGCGTGAGCGGCAGCACGGTGCGCGGAATCGGGATCTGCGTCGGCTTGCCCCATGACGGTTTCCCGGTGGCGTCGAAACCGGTCATCGGATAGTGCGAGATGTTGTTGGTGCGATCGAGCCCGGCCCATACGTCGCCGTTGTCGTCGAGCGCGAAACCGGCCGTCACCTGCAGGGTCGTGTTGAACGGCTTGCCGGGGATCGAGCCGTCCGGGATCGCGATATAGCCGCTCGCGCTGTTGAAGTGATAGATGTTGTAGTTGCCCGGGTTCTGCCCGGTCGCGACGAGCATCCGGGTGCCCTTTACCAGCGCGAGCTGGCCGAAATGCTGGCCGCGCTGGTAGTCCTTCATGTCGAGGCGCGGGTCCTTCGGATAGGTGAACGGATCGATCGTGTTCGCGACGAAGGCGCCGCCCGCGCCGCCGGTGTACACGTTGTTGCCGCTGTAGAAGAACGCGCCGTCGGTCGCCGGATCGGGCGCTGCGGCGGCCTCGAAGTTCAGCGCCTGCAACTTCCATTGCAGCACGCCCGTCGGGCTGTACGAATGCAGGTCGGTGCTGCCGTTGCGCCCGAGATCCCAGCCGCCGCCCCACGCGTTGTTCAGCACGTACAGGTTGCCGGCCGCGTCCTTGCCGATGCCCGCGACGCGCGTGAAGCGCTTGTCGCCGACCTGCCCCTTGATGCCCGACGTCGTGTCGAGATAGCCGCCCTGCACGCCGAACGTGCCGACCTGCGCGGGCTGGCCGGCGAGCGTGTAGATCTTGATGTTCATGTCGGGGCCTTCGTCGCCCACCAGCAACTGCCCGCTCGGCGCATCGAAATACAGCGACGCCGGCCGCGCGCCGGCCGCCATCGCGATCGTGCTCATCGCCGTGCCGGTCGGGCTGAACTGCGCGACGATGCCCGCGCTCTTGCGCGCGACCCACAGGTTGCCGCCCGCGTCGAGCGCCAGTGCGCCGGGGCCCGACACGCCGATGTCGCGCTGCCACACGCCGTCCGTCGTGTAGACGCGCACGCGGTTGCCGTAGAAGTCGCTCACGTACAGCAGGTTGCCGGTCGTCGCGAGGCCCGTGATCACGTCCGCGTACTGGATGCCCGTCCACGTGCTGACCGGAATGCGCAGGTCGCGCTGGTTCGTGCCGCGGTTGTAGCGGCCGACCGAGCCGCTGCCGAACGTGCGGTTATAGCCGAGCGCGACGAACAGCGAGTTCGCGTTGCCGGTGATCGCGCCGCCCTGGAATTCGTCATGGATGCCGATGGTGCCGAGCGTCTGCCCGTTCTGGTAGATCGCGACGCCGCCCGCATTCTCGTCCCAGCGCGACGACGTGTAGATCACGCCCTCGGGCGCGACCCACAGCGAGCGCGCGCCGTTGCCGACGTGCGTGGCCAGCGTACCGAACGTGTTCGCGAGCCAGTCTGTCGTGTATTGCGCCTGTGCGTGACTGACCGGCGCCAGCACTGCCATGCACAACACCAGCAATGCCGCGCGAATTTGTTTCGATAACATGAATGGTGCTCCCGGGCGATCGTTTCTCGACACTCTAATTCGCCACGCATGAAATATTGGTGATTTCTTCAAAAACCTGTTCATTTCCACTGCGAATTACTCACTACATTTTCTTGCCGCGCAACGCGGGGCGGCCAACGATGGAAACACTCCGGGACCAGCGCCGTAGCTCCTCGCCTGACAGCGCTGTTGCGATTAGTCATTACCGGCACTTTGTTCCGAATTCCCAATGCAGACACGTCATTTTTTCTGATTCACGCGCATTGAATTTTCATTGCCGGCAAATCGACTCGATGATTACAAATCGAAATTTAAATGAAAGAGAAAAAATATTATCGGGCGCATGCTGCATTGCGCGATCGAGCGCGCAGGCTGCATGCCGCATTGCCGGGAAAATCGTGAACAGGTGAAGTAACGCGATGCGCGGCGGAACGCCGTTGCCGATGAAGGCCGGGGATAGAAACGAAGATGTGCCGCGCGTGCGGCGAAGGGTGATGCGGCCCGTGGCGAATGGAGAAGGCCGCACGCCGGCCGGGCGGCCGGCGATCCGCGGCCGCATCGCGCGGCCGCCGGTCGCGCGCGTAACGTCAGAACTTCTGGCGCAGCCCGAGGCTGACGATCGCCTGCGACCGCGAGTCGGACGAGTGACCGTTCGCCTTGTCCGACACCGACGCGGTCGCGGCCACCGGCCGGCCGAGCGCATCGAGCGTCGTGCCGGACGCATGCTGGTACGCGCCGAGCAGGTACACGCTGGTGCGCTTCGACAGGTCGTAGACCGCGCCGAGCGTGACGTTGTGATACTGCGCGCGGTTGTCGATGCCGTCGACGTCGCTGCCGCGCGTGTAGCTGTATCCGGCGAACAGTTGCGTCTGCGGCTGCACGTTCCAGCGCGTGAACACGCCCGCGACGTTGAAGGTCGCATGACCGTTGAACAGCGACTGCGCGCCGCTGCGGTACTGCACGTTGCTGTAGTTCACGCCGACGACGGCCGGGCCGAAGTCGTACGTCGCGCCGGTCGCGATGATCTGCTGCGACTGCGCGCTCGCATAGCCCTCGTTGATCGACGAGTTGAACAGGCCGTCGTCGGTGCTCTGCCACTTGCCGGCGCTCGGGTCGGCCGCGCCCGTCTTGCTGTTGTCCGAGCGCTCGTAGCCCACGCCCACGCGCAGCGGCCCCGCCGCGTACGCCGCGCCGATGCTCCACGTGTTGCGCTGCTTCATGCTGCCCGGCTGGCTGCCGAAGCCGTACAGCGCGCCGAGCGTAAAGCCCGCGTAATTCGCGCTCGTGTACTTGATCGAGCTGTCGACGCGCGCGGTCTGGTCGAGGTCGTCGATGTCGCCCGGGTGCGCGCCGAAGCCGCCGATGAACGAAGACGGGCCGACCGGGCTCACGAAATCGTCGAGCGACGTGTACTGACGGCCGAGCGTGACCGTGCCGTAGCGGTCGCTGCCGACGCCGACGAACGCCTGGCGGCCGAACTGGCGGCCGCCCTGGCCCGACGTGCCGTTGGTGATGTCGAAGCCGTTCTCGAGCACGAACAGCGCGCGCATCCCGCCGCCGAGATCCTCGGAACCCTTGATGCCCCAGCGGCTGCCGGACAGGTTGCCGGTGGTCAGGCCGACGTCCGAATGTCCGGTGTAGGCGCCCGGCGAGCCGACCCGTTCGTTGCTGCGATAGGTCACGCCCGCATCGACGATGCCGTACAGCGTGACGGAGCTTTGCGCGCAGGCGATGCCCGCGAGCGAGAGCAGCAGCGGTGCTGCGATCAGTTGCTTGTTCATGATTTTTAGCGTCTCCGGGCGGTGAACCCGTTGTTCTATGCGAGTAACGCGTGCGGTCGGCGAGATCTGCCGGCATGCGAGGCCGGCGGCGTCCGCACACGGGAACGCGCGCATGCGACACGCACGCGACGTCGCGGCGGGCCAGCCCGCTGCGGCCCGCCATGGTAGTTGGAACCGGTTCCGATCGATAGCGCAATAATGAAAACAGCTTCTTGCCAATATCGAGATAATCGATCTGGCGGCGAACGTCCCTGTACAGCGCGGGGCCGCGCACCCGATAATCGGGCGCGCACCTGCTACCGGGAGCCTCCGTCATGCATGAAACGACCCTGCTGATCTTCGCCGCCGTCGCGTTCGTCGGAATCGCGACGCCCGGCCCGACCGTGCTGCTCGCGCTGACCAACGGCTCGCGCTACGGCGTGCGCCGCGCGGCCTACGGCTTCGCCGGCGCGATGCTGTCCGACTTCGTGCTGATCGTCGCGGTCGCGCTCGGCCTCGGCGCGCTGCTGATGGCGTCGGCGTTCTGGTTCTCGGTGGTGAAATGGCTCGGCGCCGCCTATCTCGCGTACGTCGGCATCCGGCTGCTCACGTCGAAGGGCTCGCTCGACGTCACCGCCGCGCACGGCGGCGCGGCGCCCGAACCCAACGCGTCGATCTTCGCGAAGAGCTTCCTGACCGCGGTGACGAATCCGAAGGGCTATCTGTTCTTCTCCGCGTTCCTGCCGCAGTTCCTCGATCCGTCCGCGCCGCTCGTGCCGCAGTACGTCGCGCTTGCAATCACGTTCGCGCTGCTCGACGGCGCGGTGATGTTCGGCTACGCGCTGCTCGGTGCACGCGCGGTGCGGCTGCTGAAGCGCTCGGGCGCGCTGTGGCTCGAACGCACGTGCGGCGCGATGCTGCTCGCGCTGGCCGGTTCGCTCGCGCTGTACCGGCGTCATGCCGCGTAACGGCATCGGCATGCGCGCCGCATCGTTCGCAACGCGTGCACGATGAGAATCGACGCGCCGCCCCGCTCCGGCTTCCCCGGCCTGTCGCTCCGGCAGCTCGACCGCACGGACCTCGACGCGTGGTACGCGTACCTGTCGAACGCCGACGTCGTCCGCCACACGAGCTGGAACCTGCATTCGCGCGACGATCTGCTGCCGCTGTTCGACGGCATCGAGTCGATCCAAGCGGATTCGATCCGCCGTCTCGCGATCGTCGACGATGCATCGGGCGCGCTCGCCGGGACGATCGGGCTGCATACGGTGTCCACCGCGAACCGCTCGGCCGAGATCGCATACGACCTCGCGCCGTCGCACTGGGGGCGCGGCATCGCAAGCGCGCTGTGCGCGAGCGTCACCGCGTGGGCGTTCGCCGACGGCGGCTTCATGCGCATCCAGGGCATCGTGCTGACCAGCAACGCCGGCTCCGCGCGCGTGCTGCAGAAATGCGGCTACCGGTACGAAGGGTTGCTGCGCGCATACCGGATGGTGCGCGGCGTGCCGGGCGATTTCGCGATGTACGCGCGCCTCGCGACCGACTGACGCGCTGGCCGGCTGACGCGCCCCCGCCCGACACGCATCACGCGGCATTCGCCAGCGTCAAGCGTGCTTCGAGTCCGCCACCATCCGGCCGGTTGCGCAACGTGAGTGTGCCGCCCATCGCGAGCGCAAGCTGCCGCGCGATCGCAAGGCCGAGCCCCGTGCCACCCGTCTCGCGATTGCGCGACGTCTCCACGCGCCGGAACGGTTCGAACACCGCGTCGAGTTGATCGTCCGGAATGCCGGGCCCGCGATCGAGCACCGCAATGATCGCGCCGCCGCCCGGTGCCGCCTGCACGTCGATCTCGGCCGCGCCCGCGAACTTCAGCGCGTTGTCGACGAGGTTGCCGACGATCCGGCGCAGCGCCTTCGGCCGCGTGACGAGCGCGAGCGGCCCGCCGCCATGCAGCGCGACATCCTGCCCCGCATCCGTGTAGTCGCACACGATGCTGTCGAGCAGCGCATCAAGATCGATGCGGCGCGCGGCCTCTTCCGTGCCGTGCAGCGTGCGCGCATACGCGACGCCTTCCTTCACCAGATGCTCCATCTCGAGCAGGTCCTGGCGCAGCTTCGCGCCCTGCACGTCGTCGTCCATCGTGTCGACGCGCAGCCGCATCCGCGTGATCGGCGTCTGCAGGTCGTGCGAAATCGACGCGAGGATCTGCATGCGTTCGGCCATGTACTGCGCGATGCGGTCCTGCATCGCGTTGAACGCGCGCGCGGCGCGCGCGACTTCGGACGGCCCGTCCTCGCTCAGGCGTTCGCCCTTCAGGTCGGGGCCGAGCGCGTCGGCCGCTTGCGCGAGCTGGTTCAGCGGCCGCGTCGCGAGCCGCACCGCGAGCCAGCAGCATGCGGCCAGCACCGCGAGCTGCAGCGCGAGGACGACCGGCAGCCAGCCCGACAGCGGCACCGTCGACATCGGGTGGATGTCGATCGTCAGCGGCGAGCCGTCGGTCAGGCGCAGATGCACCTGCAGATGCTCGCGATCGCCGGGGATCGCGTTCGCCGTCAGCGGGTAGTCGCCGCCGATGCCGTCCGAGATCGACCGCTCGACGCGCGCCGACAACCGCGCCTCGGGCGGCGTGCCCGTCTCGCCGGGGCCGAGGATGAACGCATAGCTGCGCCGTGCGAGACGCGGCAGCCACGCGGCGCGCTGGTCGGGCGGCAGGTGGTCGAGCAGCGCGACCGAGCTCGCGACCTCGCGCTCGATGTAGCCCATCATCAGGTTGGTGGTCGCCTGGTCGCGCTCGGTCACCGTGAGCCAGAATGACAGCGTCTGCGCGAGCGCGAGGCCCACGCACAGGATCAGCGCGAGCCGCGCGAACAGCGAACGCGGCCAGTGCCACGGGGCGCGCGCGCTCATGCGTCACCTTCGACGGCAGTCACGGCCGACGAGAACACGTAGCCCTCGTTGCGCAGCGTCTTGATGTAGCGCGGCTCGCGCGCGCCGTCGCGCAGCCGCTGGCGCAGCCGGCTCACGAGCAGGTCGATCGACCGGTCGAACGGATCGGACTGGCGGCCCTGCGTGAGGTTGAGCAACTGGTCGCGCGTCAGCACGCGCTGCGGATTGTCGAGGAACACGCGCAGCAGCCGGTACTCGGCACCGCTCAGCGCGACCAGCGTGCCTTCGGCGTCTAGCAGGTGACGCCCCGTCGTGTCGAGCCGCCATTCGCCGAACGCGAGCATCGCGGCTGTCTCCGTCACCTGCATGCCGGGCGGCAGCATGCGCGCGCGGCGCAGCACCGAGCGGATCCGCGCGAGCAGCTCGCGCACCGCGAACGGCTTCGCGAGATAGTCGTCGGCCCCCATCTCGAGGCCGATGATGCGGTCGGTTTCCTCGCCACGCGCGGTCAGCATCAGCACCGGCACCGTGCGGAACTTGCCGGCGCGCAGATCGCGGCACAGCGTGAGGCCGTCCTCGCCGGGCAGCATCAGGTCGAGCACGATCAGGTCGGGCGCGCCGTCGTCGAGCACGTTGCGCATCTCGCGGCCGTTCGCGGCAAGCGACACGCGCATGCCGTTCTTCTCGAGGTAGTCCGCGATCAGTTCGCGGATCGCGCGATCGTCGTCGACGATCAGTACGTGGTCGATCTTGTCCATGAGTCGGGGTCGTTGTCGTGAGATTCCGGCTGGCGATGTCCGCTTTTATACCGCACCGCGGCCTCACGTTTGTATCCCAATGTATCGCGCCGCCGTGACGACACACAACATTGCACATGCGCGGCTTGCCGGACACATCGCAGATACGTCGGCGCGGCCCAATGAGGGCTGTCGAAACCTGTCCGGCCGACGCACTCGCGCGGCGGCCGGCCGAACCGGAGAATCGCCATGCTGCCCAGACTCAAGACCGCCGCCCTCGTGATCGCCCTCGCCGCCACGGCCGGGCTCGCCGCGTTCGCCGGCACGCGCGACGACGCGGACATGACCGCGTCGCTGGCCGGCACGCCGGCGCCCGACTTCACCGGCATCGAGCGCTGGCACAACAGCGCGCCGCTCAAGCTCGACCAGTTGCGCGGCAAGGTCGTGCTGGTCGATTTCTGGACGTACTCGTGCATCAACTGCATTCATACGATTCCGTACGTGAACGACTGGTACCGGAAGTATCGCGACCAGGGGCTCGTCGTGGTCGGCGTGCATACGCCCGAGTATCCGTTCGAGCGCGATGCGAAGAACGTCGCCGATGCGCTCAAGCGCTTCGGCATCCAGTATCCGGTCGCGCAGGACAACCGCTATGACACGTGGCGCGCGTACGGCAACCAGTACTGGCCCGCGCTGTACCTGATCGACGCGAACGGGAAGGTCGTCTATACGCGCTATGGCGAGGGCGGGTACGACAAGACGGAGGCGGCGATTCGCGGGGCGCTGGCGCAGGCGGGAGAAGGGACGAAGAACGCGACGCGTACGCAGTAGCGTGCGCCGGCGGGGGCGCGGCATGCGCCCCGTGCGAATCAACGGCGCTCACCCCCGCTTCGCTTCCGCCTCCGCCAGCATCGCCTCCCCGATCGCCAGATTCCCGTCCGCGATCAGCGCGTCGCCCGCGCCGCGCATATCGTCGACCGCCTTGTTCTGTCCGAGCTTGCGCTTGCCGATGAGCCGCGTGATCTCGATCTGCAACCCGACGATCGACTGCAGCATCGTGTCGAGATAGTCCTTCGGCGCGTCGGCCATCTTCCACGGCTCCGGCTGCGATGCCTCGTGCGTGCGCGTCAGCCGCGCGACCACGCCGCGCACGAACTTCTCGTCGTCGCGCACCGTGATGCGGCCGTGCGCATGCACGACCACGTAGTTCCACGTCGGTACCTGCCGGTGAGCGACGTGCTTGCTCGGGTACCAGTTTGGCGAGATGTACGCGTCGCCGGCGCGGAAGATCACGAGCACCTCGTCGCCATCGGCGACCTCCTGCCAAACCGGATTCGCCCGCGCGACGTGCGCGTGCAGCTCGCCAAGGCCGCCGTCGCCCGGCAGCAGTTCGAACGGAATGTGGTTCGCGTCGAGCCCGCTCTTCCCGTGCGTGATCAGGCTGCCGAACGGATGCTGGACGATCAGTTCGCGCAGTGCGTCGGGGCGGGATTCGGCGAAATCGGCGGGGACATACATGGCGGCTCCACGGTCGGACAGGGTTCAGGAGGGAACGGGCCTGAAACGGGCTCGTCATGCCCGGATTGTGATCGCTAACTGGTTTATTCTGTAGAGCCGGTTTCGAATAATCTCAGCAGACCAGAATCATGGCCCGAACCGCCCGGATCGTCGAAATTCCGTCGCTCGGCGCGCTCGACCGCGCAGCCGGCGACCTCAGCCGCCAGCTCGCGCAGGCGTTGCGGGACGCGGTGCGCCGCGGCGACGTGCGGCCTGGCGACACGCTGCCGTCCACGCGGCTGCTCGCGGCATCGCTGCGGGTCGCGCGCGGCACCGTCGTCGACGCGTATGCGCAGCTCGTCGCCGAAGGCTTCCTGGAATCGCGCGGCGGCGCCGGCACGCGCGTCGCGAACGCGCTGGCCGAGCCGCCGCCGGCCGGCGAAGCACCGGCCGCCCGCCAGCGCGCCGCGCACGCCGGCCTGCCCGAACCGGCCGCGACGTTCGCGCGGATCGCCCGCGAATTCCGTCCGCTGCCGGCCGTGCCGTTCGCGATCTCGGTGCCGGTCGGGCTGACCGCGCCCGACGACATCTGGCGCCGCCTCGGCAACCGCCTGCGCGCACGCGGCGCCGGCGCACCGTCCGGTTATGCGGATCCGCAAGGCGCGTTGCCGCTGCGCGAAGCGATCGCCGACTACGTGCGCCGCTCACGCTCGGTGCGCTGCGGCGCCGATCAGGTCGTGATCACGAGCGGCACGCAGCAGGGGCTTCACCTCGCGAGCCAGGTGCTGCTCGGCGCGGACGATCGCGCGTGGGTCGAGAATCCCGCCTATCGCGGCATCACCGCGCTGCTCGAAAGCACCGGGCGGCGCAACGCCATGGTCCGCGTGCCGGTCGACGCGGACGGTATCGACGTCGAGGCAGGCATCCGCATCGCAGCGAACGCCCGCGCCGCATTCGTCACGCCGTCGCACCAGTACCCGCTCGGAATGCCGATGAGCATGGCGCGGCGCAACGCGCTGCTCGGCTGGGCACGCACGCATCGCGCATGGGTGGTCGAGGACGATTACGACAGCGAGCTGCGCTACGAGGGCTATCCGTTTCCGTCGCTGCAAGGCCTCGATCCGGAACGCGTCGTCTATCTCGGCACGTTCAGCAAGATCCTGTTTCCGTCGCTGCGGCTCGGCTACGTGATCGCGCCCGACGACCTCGTACCGGCGTTCTGCGGCGCGCGCGTGCTGATGGACCGCCACGCGCCGACCGCCGATCAGCACGTGCTCGCCGCCTTCATCGCGGAAGGCCATCTCGACCGCCACATTCGCCGCGTGCGCGGCGTCTACGCGGAACAGCGCGCGCTGCTGATCGACACGCTCGGCGCGCGGCTGCCGCGCGAGCGCGCATGGGTGCAGCCGGGCGATCAGGGGATGCACGTCGTGCTGTGGCTCGCGGAAGGGATCGACGATCTCGACGTGGCGGCGCGCGCCGCGCAGGCGGGCGTCGCGGTGCGCGCGGTGTCACCGATGTTCGCGCCGGGCACCGGGCGGCCGGGCCTCGTGCTCGGCTTCGGCGGGTTCGATCGCGCGCGGATGGAAGCGGCCGCGCAGCGGCTCGCCGATGTGGTCGGCGACGCGGCCGGCGCCGATTCATCGGACGAATCGCACCCGCGTACGCGGGCAAAAGTTGTCCGCGGGCAACAAACGTAATCTTCTGTAACTCCTGCAGGAAAACCGGCATTTTGACCACAGGCAACGCTGCCCGGTTTGCTAGGATCGCGCCTTTTCCGATCGCGCTCCTGCCGCCGTGAATCGCTTCGTGCCGTTTCTTCGCAACCTGTGGCTTCGCTGCCGTGACGGTGCCCGCGCGCTGGGCGCCGGCGCATGGCATCGCCTGCGCCATCCCACTCGCCGTGGCGTCGCACTGACACTCGCCGCGATACCGGTGCTCGGCCTGCTGGTCCTGCTCGCGTTCGTGCCGTTCACGCCGAGCATCGGCGACATCCGCAAGGCGCGCATCGACCGTCCCGCGCGCGTGCTGTCGGCCGACGGCCAGCTGATCGCCGAATTCCGGCCCGTCAACCGCGAATGGGTGCCGCTCAAGCAGATCTCGCCGCACATGGTCGACGCGCTGATCGCGACCGAGGACCACCGCTTTTACTCGCATCACGGCATCGACTTGCGCCGCACGCTCGCGGCGGGGCTGCATACGTTCTCGGGCAGCCGCCAGGGTGGTTCGACGATCACGCAGCAGCTCGCGCGCAACCTGTATCCGGACGAAGTCGGCCGCGCGCCGACGCTCACGCGCAAGGTGAAGGAGCTGATCACCGCGTTCAAGATCGAGACGGTGTACAGCAAGAACGAGATCCTCGAAACCTACCTGAACACCGTGCCGTTCCTGTACAACGCGTACGGCGTCGAAATGGCCGCGCGCACCTATTTCGGCAAATCGGCGAACCAGCTCGACATCGTCGAAAGCGCGACGCTCGTCGGGATGCTGAAGGGCAACAGCTACTACAACCCGGTGCTGAATCCGGAACGTGCGGTCCAGCGCCGCAACATCGTGCTCGCGCGGATGCAGGCAATGGGGATGCTGTCGCCGCAGCAGCTCGCGAAACTGCAGCGCCGGCCGCTGCGCGTCGACTTCGAGCCGCAGACCGCGCAGCCGGGCCCTGCCCCGCACTTCGCCGTGCAGTTGCGCAAGTGGCTGATCGCATGGGCCGACCGCAACAACTACGATCTCTACTCCGACGGCCTCGTCGTGCGCACGACACTCGATGCGCAGTTGCAGGACATCGCGACGCAAGCGCTCACGCAGCAAACCGATCGCCTGCAGGCGATCGCCGACAGCGCGTGGCACAACGCGTCCGGCTGCGGGCTGCGCAACGACCTGTTCCGCGGTTTCATCCGGCAGACGCCCGACTATCGCGACGCGCGCGACGCCGGGCTCAACGATGCGGCGGCGCTGAAGCAGCTTGGTGCGAATCGCGCGTTCATCCATGCGCTGTGCGATCGCAAGACGCAGGTCCAGGCCGGCTTCGTCGCGATCGATCCGCGCAACGGCGCGATCCGCGCATGGGTCGGCAGCCCCGACTTCGGCAGCGAGCCGTTCGATCACGTCATGCAGGCGCGGCGTCAACCGGGCTCGACGTTCAAGCCGTTCGTCTATGGCGCCGCGTTCGCGGACGGGATGCGACCGGACGATACGTTCGTCGATCGCCCCGTCGC
Source organism: Burkholderia sp. Bp9031 (assembly GCF_003857965.1). Classification (NCBI taxonomy): domain Bacteria; kingdom Pseudomonadati; phylum Pseudomonadota; class Betaproteobacteria; order Burkholderiales; family Burkholderiaceae; genus Burkholderia; species Burkholderia sp. Bp9031. The sequence goes on along the minus strand of NZ_QTPW01000011.1, from coordinate 9,870 downwards.
GATCCCGATCGGTGCACACGCGGTATGGCGTCCGACCGATGAGGAGCCGCCGACCGACGCACCGATGACGCTGCGCGACGCGCTCGCGCTGTCGCGCAACCGCATCACCGCGCAGGTGATGCAGCGTGAAGGCGCGGGCCGGGTCGCGCAGCTCGCGCGTGCGATGGGCGTGCGCGAGAGCCCGCTCGACGCGGTGCCGTCGCTCGCGCTCGGAACGAGCCCCGTCACGCTGAAGGAGATGGTGTCCGCGTACGGGACGATCGCGAACCGCGGCGTGTACGTCGCGCCGCAGATGATCACGCGCATCGAGGATCGCGACGGCAAGGTGCTCGCCGCATTCGGCAGCACGCCGCCCGAACGCGCGCTGCCGGTAGCGGCGGCACAAACGCTGGTCGACGTGATGCGCGGCGTCGTCGATTACGGCACCGGTGCCGACATCCGCTCGCGCTACGGGATTCGCATCGACGTCGCGGGCAAGACCGGCACGACGCAGGACAACACGGACGGATGGTTCATCCTGATGCATCCACAACTGGTGGCGGGCGCGTGGGTCGGCTTCGACGACGGCAGCGTGACACTGCGCAGCGACTATTGGGGTGCGGGCGCGCATAGCGCATTGCCGATCGTCGGCTCGTTCTACGATGCGGCGCTGCGTGCGCAAGCGATCGACCCGCGTGCCCAGTTCTCGCCCGACTTCCGGCCGCGCAGCGCACCGGCGCCGACGCCGAGGCGGCGTCCGCATCCCGGCCTGTTCGACTGGTTGAGAATGTTCCGGTAATCACTGCACGGCAACGGCGCTTCGTCCGCCTGGACGAAGCGATCGCGGCACGCGCCGCGCATCCTCGACGTGACATGTCCGTCGATCGACTACGCTTGATAATGTCGTCACGCAACGGCGCGTGACGAAATCATGCGCCACCTCGATCGCGCCCCGGTCAAGTCGGTATTGTCTCCCGCGAGCATCGCCCCTTGGTCTCGGCTACGTCGATCGCAATCGCAAGCTTCTGTACCGCCCCCTCGATCGCATCGTCGGACACCCCTCCGTAACCCAGCACCAGACCGTTTCGCGCATTCGACGGCACGGCAAAATACGAGCTCAACGGCCGTGCGACGATCCCTTGAGCCAACGCCCCTTGCGAGACCAGGTGGTCATTCGCGCCATGCAGCGCCACCGTGAGATGCAGCCCGGTATCCGTTCCTGCAACGTCGATACGATCGCCAAGATGCCGCCGGAGCGACGTCGTCAGCAGCGTGTTGCGCGCTGCGTATATCTTGCGCATCCGCCGCACATGGGCCGAGTAATGCCCGTTGTCGATAAACTCCGCCAAGGCCGCCTGGATTGTCAGTTGCCCACCGCGATAGACCTCCGATTGGGCAACGGCAAACGCGTCGACGAGATCGGGCGGCACGATCAGGAACGCAAGTCGCAACCCCGGGTAAAGCACCTTCGAGAAGCTGCCGATGTAGATCGTGTTCCGATGTGGATCAAGCCCCTGCAGTGACGGCAGGGGTGCACCGTAATACCGGAATTCGCTGTCGTAGTCATCCTCGATGATCCACGCGCCTTGCGCGCGCGCCATTTCCGTCAGCAACCTGCGCCGCGCGAGGCTCATCACCACGCCGCTCGGATATTGATGCGACGGTGTGACGAAGATCAATCTCGGGCTCCGGCCAAATGCACTCGGCAACTGGATTCCCTGCGCATCGACCGGTATCGCCTCCAGATCGAGCCCCGCGCCGCGAAACACGCTGCGCGCTCCCCAATAGCACGGATCCTCGATCCATACCAGTTCGCCGGGGTCGGCAAGCAGGCGCGCGCACAGATCGATCGCCTGATGCGAACCCTGTGTCACGATGATCTGCTCCGGCGAGCACGCGACGCCACGGGCAAGCGTCAGATATTCGGCCAGTGCGCGCTTGAGCGGCGGATAGCCATGACGACTGCCGTAGCCCAACTGACCCTGCCCCGCAGTTCTCCAGACCTTCGCGATCAGTCGCTGCCATACGACGCGCGGAAACTCGCCGATGTCCGGAATACCCGGGACGAATGCGCCAACCTGATAATCCGATGCACCCGCGTTGACGAGCAGATCCATTGCGCGGGCGGCGAGTCGTGATCCCTGGCGCGCGATCCAGTCGTTCGTGGTCCGACTCGTGCCGGCCATGCGATCGATCAACGACGCATCAGGTGCCGTGTCACTCACATATGTGCCGCTGCCACCGGAAGCACGTGCATATCCTTCCGCAGTCAGACGATCGTATGCGTAGATCACCGTATTCCGCGCCACATGCAACTCGCGTGCAAGGTCGCGGGACGCGGGTAACCGCGCGCCCGGGCCAATGCGGCCTGAAAGAATCGCTTCGCGCAGGTCGTCGAACAGCCTACGGTTCAGTGGCGTCCCGCACGGCGTGCGACGACTCCAGTGCGCCAACGTGAGCAGCCATTCGATCAACGGGGATTCTCTCATCTGATTTCCCCTGATCTCAAATCCGACTCGTGGTGATCACGCACGTACCCATTCATGTTGCAACCTGCCATCAATTCGCCCGCTTCATTCCGTCAAGTTCTCCCTGCCGAGGTCAACTGACGATTTCGGCCCGCCTGACGGGCCTGCGACGATATCAGTGAAGCGACGATGCTCGATATCCTCAACCTGCGGACGGTATGCGACCGATATTCGGCACGCAAAGGCCATGCGTTATCCGAATAATGTGCCCCGAAAAAAGAATGCCCCGGGCGAGATACGGGCCAGGCTTGGCTGCATCGGGCAGAAGAGCCGGCAGTTGCGGAATAAGCAGCTGAAATTTAGCGGCATCAATCGCCTCGGTCGCGATCTCCGGACCTGCCGCACCGCTCCGCGCATCGATTCGCCCCGCCCCCTCGGGGCAGTCATTGCACGGTGACACTTTTCCGACTTGGATCCAACCACAATGAATTTGTTGGACCCATTCGCTCAGGCATGTTGGTTCTAGAATGCATGCCACCGATCATCCCGATCATTTTCGTTCAGCAGACTGTCATGACGAACGTATCAATCATGCTTCCACTCACTACAGCTCACGCTTCGCCCTCTGCTATCGCGTCGCATCCCCTTGATGTCCCGCGTCTCGCCGAGACCATTCCGTCGCGCCGACACCACTCGCATTCCCGTTTCAACAACACTGCGTATGGTCCGGCAAGGATCTGCCTCGATGAGCCACGTGCCTCGCACGGCCCCGCCATCGAGCCCGATCGTGAGGCAGTCGTGACGGTAGATTGCGTTTGCCCGAACTCTATCGAATGTTGAGAAAGACCATGCACAATATTTTCGGCATCGCCGGCGTTCAGATGCGGGTATCCGCGTTCGAGAGCAACGTCGAAGTCATCGGCAATTACCTGCGCCACATTCGAGTCCGGTTTCCGTGGGTACACATGGTGTTGTTCTCCGAACTCGCGCCGCTGGGTCCGCTGCATCGCAACGCCGAATCGCTGCCCGGTGCCACCGAGGCGCGTCTGGCAGAACTTGCTCATGAAACGGGGCTCTGGCTGATTCCGGGTTCCCTGTTCGAGCAGGTCGACGGACCCAATGGCACGCTCATCTACAACACCACACCGGTAATCGATCCGCGTGGAGATGTCATCGCGCGCTATCGAAAACTGTTTCCGTTCCGCCCGTACGAGCGCGACGTCGAGAGCGGCACCGAGTTCTGCGTGTTCGACGTGCCAGGCATGGGACGGATCGGTGTGTCGATCTGCTACGACATGTGGTTTCCGGAAACCACGCGCACGCTCGCCGCGATGGGAGCGGAAGTGATCCTGCATCCGACGATGACGGACACGATCGACCGCGACGTCGAACTCTCGATCGCCCGAGCATCAGCCGCTCAGAACCAGCTTTACTTCTTCGACATCAACGGCATCGAAGACGGTGGTGTCGGCCGCTCGATCGTCTGCGATCCATCCGGCTACGTATTGCATCAGGCCGGCAGCGGAAGCGAGATCATCCCGATCGCAGTCGACTTCGAACGCGTACGTCGCGAGCGAGAGCACGGGTTGCGAAATCTCGGCCAGCCTCTGAAAAGCTTCAGGGACAGAAGCTGCGAATTCCCCGTCTACGAAAGAGACAATCCTGATTTTTCATATCTTAATACATTAGGACCACTTACAAAGCCGGATTGAAAGACGGACGTTTTGCCAGCACCGCCGGACGGATTCCGAACCATATGGCCGGGAACAAAAATCGAATCAAGGAGATAGCAGATATGAGATCGGAGCAACCGTTGCCGCCGTTCGTTACACAATTGAGCAACCATCGCAGCGTCTGGGAGCGACGCATGGACGGCTGGATCAATCTGGTAGACGATCTTAGTCGCCTGGCAATCCTGTCAACCGACGATCCTGAGTTTGTACTGCGGCTGGCCAGCGTGTGGCGCACCGTCGATCTGCTCACACCGATCGAAAGCTACTGGGCGTTCCCCGGCCGACGAGTATTCGGGGAGCTTCGACAATGGATCGAACGCGAAGAAATGAGCCGCGCGCATCAGGCGGCGCGTCGCATTCATCGCGTTCTGGCGGCCCGCACCTACCGTCACGACGCGAACACGCTCGACAGCGAAAACGAGCTTCCCTCTCAAATCGAAACCGATAGCGAACGACAGGCACAGCTCGCGCGCCCCTATTTTGAAGTGCTGATTGTCGATGAAATGTCGCCAAGCGAGGAAGACGCGCTGCGTCGCCGCGTTCAGCGCAAGCGCAGCCCAGATGACGACTTCATCTTCGATATCGTCATCGTGCCGAGCTTCGAAGATGCATTGATCGCGACTCTCGTCAACTTCAATCTCCAGGCAGTGGTGATTCGGCACGGCTTTCCGTTCCGATCGGCGAACCACAACGGCATGCTGCGCCGTTTTCTGGACGGAGTGGACGACAGCGTCGAGTCCATGCCCGAATCCGAGCGCGGCCCATTGCTTGGCCGCCGGATCGCGCAGATCCGCCCGGAACTTGACCTGTATCTCGTGACGGACGTGAGCGTCGAGGACATCGCCGCGCGCGTCGGCGAGGTCTTCAAGCGAATCTTCTTTGGCGAGGAAGACCACCTCGAGCTATACGGCTCGATCATGAAAGGTGTCGCCGAGCGTCACCGGACGCCGTTCTTCAATGCCCTGCGCGACTATGCAAAGCAACCGACCGGGGTATTCCATGCACTGCCGCTCGCACGCGGCAAGTCGATCATGAACAGCAACTGGATCGGCGATATGGCGCAGTTCTACGGCATGAATCTCTTCATGGCCGAGACCTCCGCGACGTCGGGCGGGCTGGATTCGCTGCTCGATCCGAGCGGACCGCTGAAGCTCGCGCAAGAGTATGCCGCGCGTGCATTCGGCGCGCGTCGCACCTATTTCGCGACGAATGGAACGTCGACCTGCAACAAGATCGTCGTTCAGGCACTTGTCAGGCCCGACGACATCGTGCTCGTCGATCGAAATTGCCACAAGTCCCATCATTACGGGTTGGTGCTCGCAGGCGCACAGGTGGCATACCTCGACTCCTATCCGCTGGACGAGTACTCGATGTATGGCGCCGTACCCATCCGTCACATCAAAGAGACGCTGCTCGATTTTCGCCGCGCTGGAAGACTCGATCGCGTGAAGATGGTACTACTGACCAATTGTACGTTCGACGGCATCGTCTACGACGTCGAGCGCGTGATGATGGAGTGCCTGGCGATCAAGCCCGATCTCGTCTTCCTGTGGGATGAGGCGTGGTTTGCCTTCGCGCGCTGTCACCCGATCTATCGGCAGCGTACTGCGATGGCGAACGCGACCAAGCTCGCCGATACGTTCAAGGACCCGGCCTACGCGAAACGCCACGCGGAGTTCGCCGCCACGCTCGACTGGAACGACGATGCACAGCTTCTGGACGCACGCCTGCTTCCCGATCCGTCGCGCGCGCGGGTGCGCGTGTACGCGACGCACTCGACACACAAGACGCTCACCGCGCTGCGCCAGGGCTCGATGATTCACGTGTGGGACCAGGATTTCAAGGACAAGGCCGAAGAATCGTTCCATGAAGCGTACATGACGCATACGTCGACGTCTCCCAACTATCAAATCCTCGCCTCACTCGACGTCGGACGCCGTCAGGTCGAACTCGAGGGTTACGAATTGATCCAGCGCCAGCTCGAACTCGCAATGAGTCTTCGCGAGCAGGTCAAGCAACACCCGTTTCTCAGTCGCTACTTCCGCTTCCTGCGCGTCGGGGACATCGTACCGCCTGCCTATCGAGAGTCGGCTGTCAGCAGCTACTTCAACGACGAGACCGGATGGAGCAATCTCGAAGCCGCGTGGCGTACCGACGAGTTCGTGCTGGATCCGACGCGCGCGACACTCGTCATCGGTTCGACGGGCATGGATGGCGACACGTTCAAAAACACGGAGTTGATGGATAAATACGGTATCCAGATCAACAAGACGTCTCGCAACACGGTTCTTTTCATGACGAATATCGGTACGACCCGCTCGGCAATCGCCTACCTCATCGAGGTCCTGGTGAAGATTGCACGCGATGTCGACGCGCGCGTGGTCGACATGAGCGCGGTCGAGCGGAGGATTCACGATAAACGGGTTCGTTCGCTGACACAGGAGCAACCGCCGCTGCCGGATTTCTCGCGTTTCCATTTCGCGTTTCGCGGCCGCAGTGTCGACGATCGCACCGAAACCCGAGACGGTGATATTCGCAGCGCGTTCTTCCTTTCATATGACGATGCAAATTGCGAATACATCGACATGAACGAAGCCGCTCGCGCGATTGCTTCCGGCCGCGAGCTCGTGTCCGCGCTGTTCGTGATCCCTTACCCGCCCGGTTTCCCGATCCTCGTACCGGGACAGGTCATCAGCCCCGAAATCCTTCAGTTCATGGCCGCGCTTGACGTGCGCGAGATCCACGGCTTCCGCGCCGAACTGGGCTTCCGAATCTTCACCGAGACGGCGCTCGAATGCGCGGCACAGAGTACAGCCGCACGCGTTGCGGCCGCTCGTCAAGTCACGTCCACGCCATCGCAACAAGCATACGCCTGCGCCAAGGCGTAAAGCCCGGTGCTACCGAACTGAACCAAGACGCAGCAAAACGAAATCGAACAAGAATCGATACAAGGAGCGACAAGTGAGCAAATCTGTCAACAGCATCGCGGATCTCCTGCTGATGTTCCACCGCAACGAGCGTCCCATCTACTTCATCAGCGCAACGAACTTCAATCTGCTCGGCGTGGACAGATGGGTGAATCGATTCATGTACATCAACTACATCGACTGCTTCGACGGACGCCATCCGAACGTCTTTGTGCCGTCCGAATCGCCGCACGACGAATTCCAGTCGATCGAGGACATCAACAACCATCTGCTGGCGCACAAGGAGGTGATCGATCTGATCGAGCGTCGCGGTGGCCGACCGGTCGCGACATTCCTGATGTTCGACGAGAAGACGGAGGCGCTTGCGGAAGAGATCGGCCTGGATGTCTGGTTCCCCCCGGCCGCACTGCGGACCCGCTGTGACAACAAGATGGAGACCGTGCGCATCGGGAACAAGGCAGGCGTGCATTCGGTGCCGAACGCGCTCGAGAAAGTCGACAGCTACGCACACCTGCTGCAAATTGCCGATCGCAACGGTCTGGGCAAGGACCTCGTCGTGCAGTCCGCATTCGGAGACTCGGGCCACACGACATTCTTCATCGCGTCGGAAGATGATTTCAACAAGCACAAGGATGAAATCGTCAGCGATCCCGAAGTCAAGATCATGAAGCGAATCAACTGTCGCGGTGCGACGCTCGAAGCGTGCGCGACGCAGTCCGGCACGCTCGTCGGCCCGCTCCTGACCGAAGTGGTCGGCGCTCGTGAGCTGACGCCATACAAGGGCGGCTGGTGCGGCAACGAAGTGTTCCCGGGGGCATTCACCGAAGAAGTTCGTGCGAAGGCCCGCGAGATGGCGGAGAAGTTCGGCAACCAGCTCTTGAACGAGGGCTACCGCGGCTACTTCGACCTCGATTTCCTGATCGACGTCGATTCCGGCGAAGTGTATCTCGGCGAACTCAATCCACGTATCTGCGGTGCAAGCCCGATGACGAACCACGCGGCGTTCGCATACGCTGACGCACCGCTGTTCCTGTTCCACCTGCTCGAATTCTCCGGCGTGCCGTTCAATCTGAACGTGAAGGAGATCAACGAGCGATGGGCGCAGCCACACTTCATCGATTCGTGGTCGCAAGTCGTTCTGAAGTTCAACGATGACAAAGTCGACCAGGTCACGCACGCACCGGCAACCGGCATCTACCGCATGGCCGACGACGGCAGCGTGTCTTACCACCGTTTCGATTACCACCGCCGCGCGATCGACAGCGAACGCGAGGCATTCTTCCTGCGCATCACCGGTCCCGGCGACTATCGCTATGAGGGCGCGGACCTTGGCATCCTGATCACGCGCGGACGGTCGATGGATGACAACTTCCGGCTCAACATTCGTGCGCGAGATTGGGTGCGTGGACTGAAGAACTACTACGCCGGCAAACCACTCATGGCACCGACGCCGGACGCGGTGCCCACGCCCGGTTCGTTCAAGATCCTGTAAGGCACCGCCATGTCCATCAGTGTGTCGTTCCGCGCCATCGCCGAGGATATCCCCGGCGACAAATGGCGCGCGCTGTTCGAACACGCGTGGCCCAGCTATCGCGCATGGTTCCTGCGGAGTGGCGTAGCCGGCCGGCCCAGCTACCTCACGTGTCGGCGCGCACTACGCGAGCACATGCCCGAACTGGTTCCCGTCTGGGAGCGCCTCGTCGACCTCGCGGGAGGCGGCGACGTCGAGGCACGCTTCCTGTCGCTGTGGTGTCCTCCGCCCTACATTGCAGGATGCTCGCAGGGCGTATGGATTGATCCAGCCGGCCACGGAGAACCGATGCTGCTGCGCAATTACGATTTTGCGCCCGCGCTACTCGAAGGAAGCTGGCTTGCCACGCGCTGGGTGGGGCCGCGTGTCGCGGCAATGGTCGATTGCCTGTGGGGAGCGCTCGACGGCATCAACGAAAGCGGACTCGCCGTATCGCTCTCTTTCGGAGGACGTACCGTGTCCGGCGTCGGTTTCGGCATCCCGCTCGTGCTGCGGTACGTGCTCGAAACGGCACGGACAACTGCCGAAGCAGCAGCCATCCTGCAGCGCGTGCCGGTACATATGAGTTACAGCGTCACGCTACTGGATCGCCATGCAGATTGGGCCACCGTCTTCGTCAACCCGGATCGTCCCACCGAAATCACGCGTCGTGTCGCCGTCACCAACTTTCAGCATGCGGTCGAATGGCCCGAACATGCGCACGCGACCCGATCGAGAGAGCGGTTGACCGCCCTGCAAACGCATTGCCACATGTCCGGCACTGCCCAACAGGCGATTGATGCACTACTGTGCGAACCCCTGTATCAGGACGCGTGGTCACGCGGCTACGGGACGCTCTATTCGGCTGTCTATCGCCCGTTGACCCTGCAGGCGGAACTCCGATGGCCCGACGAATGCTGGGCACAGTCGCTGACTGCATTCGAAGAAGGCTGTCGGCAGCCGGACTTACGGAAAGCGTCACGACGCTGATGCTGCCGGAAGCGACCACGTCGTATTTCGTCGCTCCCGGCATCAGTTCTTCGATGCAAAACATGGAGATTCAAAGTGAGAAAGAAAGGAAACGCCTCAGCCATTCACATCTTGATTGCAATGCTGATCGGCATCGCAGTTGGCTACATGATCTATACGCAATTTCCCGACAAGAAGGTCTCGACTGAAATTGCCGGCTACATCTCCCTCGTGTCCGACGTGTTCCTGCGGCTGATCAAGATGGTGATCGGGCCGCTGGTGTT
>NZ_QTPW01000010.1:0-234640 GCF_003857965.1 Burkholderia sp. Bp9031 | reverse complement strand
GCCACCCGGTCGCCGCGGCCGTCGCGGTCGCGAACCTGAAGCTGCTGCGCGACGAAGGGATCGTCGAGCGCGTGAAGACCGACACGGGCCCGTACTTCCAGGCGCTGATGCGCGAGACATTCGCGCGTCATCCGATCGTCGGCGAAGTGCACGGTCACGGGATGGTCGCGAGCCTGCAGCTCGCCGAAGCGCCGGCCGAACGCCGCCGCTTCGCGAACGGCGGCGACGTCGGCACGATCTGCCGTGACTTCTGCTTCAACGGCAACCTGGTCATGCGTGCGACTGGCGACCGGATGCTGCTGTCGCCGCCGCTCGTGATCTCGCGTCAGGAAATCGACGAACTCGTATCGAAGGCGAAGAAGGCCGTCGATGCGACCGCCCAGCAGCTGGGCCTTTCGTAACGGCTTTGCCTACAGGCGTGCGGCGGGCGCCGCACGCCACCATCATCCAGGGGAATTCCACCATGCGTTCCAGCGTTCTTCGCCAAGCCTGTTCCGTCGCGGCCCTTGCCGCCGCGGCCGCGTTCACGTCGGTCGCCAGCCCGTCGGCGCATGCCGCCGACGAGTTGAACGTCTACAACTGGTCCGACTACATCGCACCCGACACGATCCCGAACTTCCAGAAACAGACGGGCATCCACGTCAAGTACGACAACTACGACAGCGACGACACGCTTCAGGCGAAGCTGCTTGCCGGCAGCTCGGGCTACGACATCGTCGTGCCGACGTCGAACTACATGGCCAAGCAGATCCAGGCCGGCGTGTACCAGAAGCTCGACAAGTCGAAGATTCCGAACCTCGCGAACCTCGATCCGCTGCTGATGAAGATGATCTCGGACGCCGATCCGGGCAACCAGTACGGCGTTCCCTGGGCCTACGGCACGGACGGCATCGGCTACAACGCGCAGGCGGTGAAGAAGGCGCTCGGCGACAAGGCGCCGGTCGACAGCTGGGCACTCGTGTTCGACCCGGCCAACATGGAAAAGCTGAAGGGCTGCGGCGTGTCGTTCCTCGACCAGGCCGTTGACGTGTTCGCGGCCACGTTGCAGTACATGGGCAAGAATCCGAACAGCACCAACCCCGGCGACTACCAGGCTGCATTCGAAGTCCTGAAGAAAGTCCGTCCGTACATCACCCAGTTCAACTCGTCCGGCTACATCAACGACCTCGCGAACAACGACGTGTGCGTCGCGCTCGGCTGGTCGGGCGACATCGGCATCGCGCACCGCCGCTCGGCGGAAGCGAAGCGTTCGTACGACATCAAGTTCGCGAACCCGAAGGAAGGCGGCCTGCTGTGGTTCGACGTGATGGTGATCCCGAAGGACGCACCGCACCCCGAGGCCGCGCTGAAGTGGATCAACTACGTGTCCGATCCGAAGGTCAACGCGGCGATCACCAACACGGTGTTCTACCCGACCGCGAACAAGGCCGCGCACCCGTTCGTCACGCCGGCCGTCGCGCAGGACCCGACCGTCTACCCGCCTGAGGACGTGCTGAAGAAGATGGTGCTGATGAAGCCGATGCCGGCCGACATCCTGCGCCTCGAGAACCGTCTGTGGGCGCAGCTGAAGACGGGCCACTGATCGCGAACCCTCGCGGCGGCGCAGGCATCGGCTGAACGCCTGCCCGCCCGGGATCCGCGGACATTCCGTCCGCCCGCGCGCACCGCGCGCCCTGTTCCATCCGGCACGAGCCGTTGTCCGCGAGTCGCGTTGCGCGCCTCGCGCGGGAACGCTCACGCCTGCAATCCGTGAAGAACGAATGGTGACTCCCATGCAATCGATACCCTCTTCCGCTGCCGCACGCCATACCCAACCGGCCGCCGTGGCCCGTTCGAAGAACGACGCGTTCGTGCGCATCGAAAACGTCGTGAAGAAGTTCGGCGACAGCACGGCCGTCGACAACGTGAACCTGACGATCGCGAAAAACGAGCTGTTCGCGCTGCTCGGCAGCTCGGGCTGCGGCAAGTCCACGCTCCTGCGCATGCTCGCGGGGCTCGAGACGGCCACCTCCGGCAAGATCTTCGTCGACGGAGAAGACCTCGCGTCGCTGCCGCCGTACCGCCGCCCGGTGAACATGATGTTCCAGTCGTACGCGCTGTTCCCGCACATGTCGGTCGAGTCGAACGTCGCGTTCGGGCTGAAGCAGGAAGGCACGCCGAAGAGCGAGATCAAGGAACGCGTGGCCGACGCGCTCGCGCTCGTGCAGATGAGCAAGTACGCGAAGCGCAAGCCGCACCAATTGTCCGGCGGCCAGCAGCAGCGCGTCGCGCTCGCCCGCTCGCTCGTCAAGCGCCCGAAGCTGCTGCTGCTCGACGAGCCAATGTCCGCACTCGACAAGAAGATCCGCCAGAAGACCCAGCTCGAACTGGTGAACATCATCGAGAAGGTCGACGTGACCTGCGTGATGGTCACGCACGACCAGGAAGAGGCGATGACGATGGCGAGCCGCCTCGCGGTGATGAGCGAAGGCAAGATCGTGCAGATCGGCACGCCGGGCGAAGTGTACGAATACCCGAACAGCCGCTTCTCGGCCGAGTTCATCGGGTCGACGAACCTGTTCGAAGGACGCGTGGTCGAGGACGAGCCCGACCACATCTTCGTCGAGAGCGACGACCTCGAAGCGCGCATGTACGTGAGCCACGGCGTGACCGGCCCGCTCGGGATGCCGGTCGGCATCTCGGTGCGGCCCGAGCGCGTGCAGGTATCGCGCGAGAAACCCGGTTCGCATCACAACTGGGCGCGCGGCGTCGTGACCGACATTGCCTACATGGGCAGCTACTCGCTGTATCACGTGCGTCTGCCGAGCGGCAAGACGGTGGTGTCGAACCTGTCGAGCTCGCACCTGATGCACGACGGTGCGCCGTCGTGGAACGACGACGTGTTCGTGTCGTGGTCGCCGGCCAGCGGCGTCGTGCTGACGCAGTGAGGGCGACATGATGAGAACCTCCGCTTCCACTTCGTCCGCCCCGGTGTCGACGGGCACCGCAAGCGCCGGCGCCGGCCGCGCCCGCCGCAGCCGCTTCGCCGCGCTGTCGCGCTTCCTGCCGTCGGGCCGCAGCGTCGCGATCGGCGTGCCGTTCCTGTGGCTGACGATCTTCTTCGCGCTGCCGTTCGTGCTGGTGTTCAAGATCAGCTTCGCCGACCAGGTGATGGGGATCCCGCCGTACACGTCGCTCGTCGAGTTCAAGGACGGCGTCGTGCACTTCGCGCTGCAGCTATCGCACTACGCGTTCCTGCTGCAGGACGACCTGTACATCGCGACCTACCTCAGCTCGCTGAAGATGGCCGCCGTGTCGACGGTGCTGTGCTTGCTGATCGGCTACCCGATGGCGTACTACATCGCGCGCTCGGAGCCGGCGCGACGCAACGTGCTGATGATGGCCGTGATGCTGCCGTTCTGGACGTCGTTCCTGATCCGCGTGTACGCATGGATCGGCATCCTGAAGGACGACGGCCTGCTGAACCACGCGCTGATCGCGCTGGGCATCATCCACACGCCGCTGCGCCTTTATCACAGCGACGCGGGCGTCTACATCGGGATGGTCTATTCGTACCTGCCGTTCATGGTGATGCCGCTCTACGCGCACCTCGTGAAGATGGACCTCACGCTGCTCGAGGCCGCATACGACCTCGGTGCGAAGCCGTGGGTCGCGTTCACGCGCATCACGCTGCCGCTGTCGAAGAACGGGATCATCGCCGGCAGCCTGCTGGTGTTCATCCCGGCGGTCGGCGAGTACGTGATTCCGGAGCTGCTCGGCGGCGCCGACACGCTGATGATCGGGCGCGTGATGTGGGATGAGTTCTTCAACAACATGGACTGGCCGATGGCGTCCGCGGTGACGGTCGCGATGGTGCTGCTGTTGCTGGTGCCGATGGCGCTGTTCCAGTACTACCAGGTCAAGGAACTGGAGGAAGCGAAATGATCAAGCCGAGCAAACCGCTGTCGACGGGCGTTCTCGCCTTCGGCTTCCTGTTCCTGTACATCCCGATCATCAGCCTGGTCGTGTACTCGTTCAACGAGTCGAAGCTGGTGACGGTGTGGTCGGGCTTCTCGCTGAAGTGGTACGCGGCGCTTCTGGAAGACGACGAGCTGCTCACCGCCGCGTGGCTGTCGCTGAAGATCGGCCTCTTGACGGCCACCGCGTCGGTCGTGATCGGCACGTGGGCGGGCTTCGTGCTCGCGCGCTTCGGCCGCTTCAAGGGCTTCACGCTGTACACGGGGATGATCAACGCGCCGCTGGTGATTCCGGAAGTGATCCAGGGGATCTCGCTGCTGCTGCTGTTCGTCGCGCTGGAGCAGATGTTCGGCTGGCCGAAGGGGCGCGGGATGGTGACGATCTGGATCGGTCACGTGATGCTGTGCGTGTCGTACGTGGCGATCATCGTGCAGTCGCGCGTGAAGGAGATGAACAAGTCGCTGGAGGAAGCGGCGCTGGATCTGGGCGCAACGCCGCTGAAGGTGTTCTTCGTCGTGACGCTGCCGCTGATCTCGCAGGCGCTGCTGTCGGGGTGGCTGCTGTCGTTCACGCTGTCGATCGACGACCTGGTGCTGTCGGCGTTCCTGTCGGGGCCGGGCTCGACGACGCTGCCGCTGGTGGTGTTCTCGCGCGTGCGGCTCGGGCTGAACCCGGAGATGAACGCGTTGGCGACACTGTTCATCACGGCGGTGACGATCGGCGTGATCGTCGTGAACCAGATGATGATCGCGCGCGAACGGCGTCGGGTGGCCGACATGAAGGCCGCGTTCGCGGCGGCATGAAGCCCCGCTTCCCCATCCCTCGATAACAAGACCGGCGCGCCGCGCGATGCGGCGCGCCAACCGAAACGCACATTGACAAGCGCACGACTAGGAGAATCCGCAATGAAGAAGAAACTGATCTGCCTGCTGGTGGCCGGCGCGTTGCCGGGCATCGCGCTGGCCGGCTCGACCTCCGCCGAAATCAAGGCACTGCAGGCGCAGGTTGCCGCGCTGCAGAAGCAGATGAAGGCGATGCAGGCGCAGCTCGCCGCGAAGCCCGGCGGCGCCCCGGTCGCGCAGGCCGGCACGACGGCCGGCGGCAAACCGGTGATCGTGGCCGCCGATCCGTCCTCGCCGGACTACGGCCGTGCCCAGGCCGCGCTGACCAACGACGAAGTCAGCGACATGAAGCAGCAGATCGCGAACCAGCAGCTGAAGGTCGACTCGCTGACCGACGCGGCCAACACCGGGCCGCTCGCCGGCCTGTCGGTCACGGGCTACATCGACCCGACCTACATCTATAACCGCGCGGCCGGCACGTCGTCGTTCCTGTTCGCGAACCACGAGAACGCGTACAACTACTTCAACAGCACGTTCGGCGACCTCTACCTCGACATCAAGAAGACCTTCGGCGTCGGCCCGATGGCGCCGTCGGCCGAGATCACGCTGATGCCGAACCGCGGCAACGGCATCACGCTGCTGCAGAACTCGCGCGGCTCGATCACCGACAACCTGCTGAACACCGCGGTCGTCAACGTGCCGATCAGCGCGACGACGACGCTCGTCGCCGGCCTGATCCCGAGCTTCGGCGGCTACGAGGTGCAGCAGTCGAACCAGATGCTCACGCTCACGCACAACCTGCTGTACGACTTCTCCGATCCAGGCAGCTACGTCGGTGCGGGCGCGAACTACACGAAGGGCAACTGGGCGTGGAAGTTCTTCCTCGGCAACGAGCAGTACCGCACGTACGGCTCGGTCACGCAGACGGGCACCAACGCGCTCGGCGATCCGATCACGACCAGCAACAAGGTGCCGACCTTCACCGGCCGCGTGGACTATACGTGGTCGAGCGCGCTCGACATCGGCGGGTCGTTCAACATCGGCCGCCAGACGCTGCCGAGCGCGATCGACCCGACGACCGGCAACGTGTCGTACGGTGTGGGCGGCGCCGCGCCGAACGCATACGGCACGTTCTTCTTCGCGGAAGCCGATGCGACCTACACGCTCGCGGACATCCAGTACAACGCGGAACTCGACTACGGCCAGCAGCAGCATGCGGCGTACAACGGCGGGCTCGCGCAGTGGTACGGCCTGTCGCTGCTCGCGCACCGCAAGTTCAACGCGCCGGTGGTCGGCCGCATGGGCGTGACGCTGCGCTACGATGCGCTCGTCAACAGCAAGAACGGCGGCGGCGGTGGCGGCATCGCGCTGAACGGCAACGGGATGGATCCGTACAACGGCTTCGGCGTCGATGCGGACTGCCTCGCGACGTCGAAGGCGAACGGCGGCCTGGGCTTCGACTGCAAGGGGGCGATCCGCCAGGACGTCGCGCTCGACCTGCTGTTCTATCCGACCCAGCAGATCACCGTGAAGGTCGAATACCGGCACGACTGGGCGAACAACAAGGTGTTCCTGCGCAACGACGGTTCGTACGGCAAGTCCAACGACCTGCTCGCAACGCAGTTCATCTATTCGTTCTGATGCAGGCCGCGCGGGATGCCGTGTCGCAAGCATGGCGTCCCGCGCCGTTTCACCCGGCCGGCTCGCGGTGCATCGCGCACCGGCGCCGGCCATCTTCGAGGGAGCCGGTTTGATGACGCAGTCTTTCACCCGCCGTGCCGATGCGCTCGCGCGCGACTCGTACTACGAAGCGACCGCCACGCGGCCGGCAGCCGACGACCCCGTGCTGGAGGATGCGATCGACGTCGACGTGTGCGTGATCGGCGCGGGCTTCGCGGGCCTGTCGACGGCGCTCGACTGCCGTGCGCGCGGGCTGTCGGTCGCGGTGATCGACGCGCACCGGCCCGGCTGGGGCGCATCGGGCCGCAACGGCGGCCAGGCGATCACGGGCTTCGCGAAGGACGAGGTGATCGAGCAACAGCTCGGCGCCGCCGGCGCACGCGCCGCGTGGTCGCTGTCGCTCGACGGCGTCGCGCTGATCGCCGAGCGGATCGCGCGCTACGGGATCGACTGCGACTTCACGCGCGGCTACCTGACGGTCGCGACGAAGCCGCGCCGCATCGACGACCTGCGCGCATGGATGGAGGCCGCGCGTTCGCGCTGGGGCCATCCGTCGCTGTCGTGGCTCGACACCGGCGCGATCCGTGCACGCATCGCGTCGTCCCGCTATCTGGCGGGCGTCTACGATCCGCTGTCGGGCCACCTGCATCCGCTCAAGTACTGCCTCGGCCTCGCCGACGCCGCGCGCCGCGAAGGTGTCGCGCTCCATGCGCATACGCCCGCGCTCGACGTCGTGCGCGGCGCCCGGCCGGTCGTGCGCACGCCGTCTGGCGAAGTGCGCTGCCGCTTCGTCGTGTCGTGCTGCAACGCCGGCCCCGGCGGCATACTGCCGGCCGCCACCGCCGCGCGCATCGCGCCGATCGCGTCGACCATCATCGCGACCGAACCGCTCGGCCGCGCACGTGCCGATGCGCTGATCGCGCAGCGCGAAGCCGTGTGCGACAACAACTTCTTCCTCGACTACTTCCGGCTGTCGGCCGACCACCGGATGCTGTTCGGCGGCCGCGCGAACTCCGCGGGCGCGTCGCCCGACACGCTCGCCGAAACGATCCGGCAGCGCATGGTCGGCGTGTTTCCGCAGCTCGCCGACGTGCGCGTCGAGCACGCATGGGGCGGCTTCGTCGACGTCACGCGCAATCGCGCGCCCGACTTCGGCGCGCTCGATCCGAACTTCTTCTACGTCCAGGGCTTCAGCGGACACGGCGTCGCGCTGACCGGGATCGCCGGACGCACGATCGCCAGCGCGATCGCGGGCGACATGGGCGCGTTCGACCTGTTCGCGCGGCTGCGCCACCGGCGCTTTCCCGGCGGCGACGCGTGGCGGCAGCCTGCGCTCGAACTCGGGATGCTGTACCACCGCGTGCGCGAGCTGTTCTGAGCCCCCTTCCTTCGCGATCCTTATCATGCAGACATTCGCCAACCAGCCGCACGCCGCGTCGTACTACGCGGCTAGCGCCAACGATACGACCCGCCATGCGCCGCTCGCCGGCGCGACCACCGCCGACGTGTGCGTGATCGGCGCGGGCCTCACCGGCTTGTCCGCCGCGCTCAACCTCGCCGAGCGCGGCCATTCGGTGACCGTGCTCGAGGCGTCGCGGGTCGGATGGGCGGCAAGCGGGCGCAACGGCGGCCAGCTGATCGGCGGCTTCGCGTGCGACATCGATACGTTCGGCAACTTCATGCCGGAAGGCGACGTGAAGCGGATCTGGGACATGGGGCTCGAAACGCTGTCGCTCGTGAAATCGCGCATCGCGAAGCACGACATCGACTGCGCGCTCGTGCCCGGCTACCTGACCGCCGCGAACACCGAGCGCGACGCGGATGCGCTGAAGCGCTGGCGCGACGAGGCTGCGAAGCGCTTCGGCTACGAGCGCCTGCATTTCGTCGAAGCGGACGCGCTCGGCGACTACGTACAGTCGGCGCGCTATCGCGGCGGCCTGTACGACCCCGACAGCGGCCACCTGCATCCGCTGAACTACACGCTCGGGCTCGCGCGCGCGGCGACCGATGCCGGCGTGCGGATCCACGAGGACAGTTGCGTCACGCGCGTGCGCGACGTCACGGGCGGTCATGTCGTCGAAACGGACCAGGGGCAGGTGCGCGCGCGCTTCGTCGTGCTCGCGTGCAACACGTATGTCGGCACGCTCGCGCCTGCGCTGTCGAAGAAAATCATGCCGGTCGGCACCTACGTGATCGCGACCGAGCCGCTCGGCGAAGCGCGCGCCGCCGCGCTGATGCCCGCGCGCGCGGCCGTCTGCGACAGCCGCTTCGTGCTCGACTATTTCCGGCCGGCGCCCGACACGCGGCTCGTGTGGGGCGGCAAGGTCAGCTATTCGACGCGGCCGCCGCGCAATCTCGCCGACGCGATGCGCGCGGACATGCTGAAGACGTTCCCGCAGCTCGCGGACGTGAAGGTCGACTACGCATGGGGCGGCTTCGTCGACATCACGATGAACCGCGCGCCGCATTTCGGGCGCGTCGCGCCGACAATGTATTTCGCGCAGGGCTTCTCGGGGCATGGCGTGAACACGACCGCGCTCGCGGGCAAGCTGATCGCCGAGGCGATCGACGGCCAGGCGAGCCGCTTCGACCTGTTCGACAAGGTCCGGCATCGCGACTTCCCCGGCGGCGCGACGCTGCGCACGCCTGCGCTGGTGCTCGCGATGAGCTGGTATCGGCTGCTCGACGCGTTCGGCGTGCATTGAGCCGGCGGCACGGCCGCCCCATGCGAAACGGCCGCGCTCGCGCGCGGCCGTCTCCCTTTTACCCGGTGCGACGGCACGGTTCCCGCTACTCGACCACCTTCTGCCGCATCGTCACGAACTCCTCGGCCGCGGTCGGGTGAATGCCGATCGTGTCGTCGAACTGCGCCTTCGTCGCGCCCGCGCGAATCGCGATCGCGATGCCCTGGATGATCTCGCCCGCGTCGCGGCCGACCATGTGCGCGCCGACCACGCGCTGGCTGTCGCGCGCGACCACGAGCTTCATCAGCGTGCGCTCGTCGCGGCCCGACAGCGTGTGGCGCAGCGCCTTGAACGACGTGCGGTAGATGTCGAGCTCGCCGTACACGCCGCGCGCATGCGCCTCGGTGAGCCCGACCGTCGCGACCTCGGGCTGGCTGAACACGGCCGACGGCACCCATTCGTGATCGGTCGCGACGCGGCGCCCGCCGAACAGCGTCGCCGCGAGCAGCGCGCCGTCGCGCGTCGCGACCGGCGTGAGCTGCGGCCGCGACGTCACGTCGCCGATCGCATGGATCGATTCGACCGACGTCGCCGAATACGCATCGACCGCGATCGCGCCGCGCGCGTCGAGCAGCACGCCCGCGCGTTCGAGCCCGAGCCCTTCGACGTTCGGCACGCGGCCCGTCGCATAGAGCACCGCGTCGTACGGCCCGTGCTGTGCATCGCCGACGCGCACGGAGAGCGTGCCGTCGTCCGCGCGCGCGATCGACTCGACCACCCCGCGCGAATGGATCGCGACGCCCTGCTTGGTCATCTCGTCGGTCAGGAATTGCCGCACGTCGTCGTCGAAACCGCGCAGGATCTTCTCGCCGCGATAGAAGAGATCGACATGGCTGCCGAAGCCGTTGAAGATGCCCGCGAACTCGACCGCGATATAGCCGCCGCCGACCACCGCGATGCGCTCGGGCCGCTTCGCGAGCGACAGCGCCTCGCGCGACGTGATCACGTGTTCGATGCCCGGCCGCGGCGGCAGCGACGGGCGCGAGCCGGTCGCGATCGCGATGTGGCGCGCGCGGATCGTGCGATCGCCGACGGCGACCGTATGCGCGTCGACGAGCGTCGCGCGCCCCGCGTGCATCTCGACGCCGGATTGCCGCAGCAGGTTGATATAGATGTCGCTGAGCCGGTTGATCTCGCGATCCTTCGCGGCGATCAGCGCCGGCCAGTCGAGCGTGCCGGCGCCGAAGGTCCAGCCGAAGCCCTTCGCGTCCTCGAGCTCGTGCGGATAGTGCGATGCGTAGACGAGCAGCTTCTTCGGGATGCAGCCGCGCAGCACACAGGTGCCGCCGATCTGCTCCTCTTCCGCTATCCCGACGCGTGCGCCGTATGACGCCGACATCCGGGCGAGCCTCACGCCGCCGGAGCCGGCCCCGATGACGAACAGATCGTAGTTGAAATCCATCGCAAGCCCTCATCGTTGTTCAGCAGTTCGGATGACGGCACGATAGCAAGATTCCGGAATTCGTGCGGAGCGTGGCGCCGCAGCGCGCGCTCATAAAAAACGGCGAGAGACGTCGCCTCTCGCCGGTCAAACCGGCTGCCGGGTGTGCCATGCGTCACCGATCGACCACATGCCCGGCCTGCCGGCCGCGCGGCACCGGTCCGCCCGGGCACGCGAACGGCGCACCCGCGGCGGAACCAGCGCCATGCTCAGGCCTGCGACGTGTCGCTGCCGTCCGTCGCCTGCGTATCGTCTGCCTGCGGGGGCTGCTCTTCCTTCTTCTCGAGCATGCCTTCGATCGCTTCGGCGCCCTTGAAGCCGGCGATGGCCGCCGCCGCCTTGGTCAGCAGGCCCGCATCCGGATCGACCTTCTCCGCTGCCTCGACGGCCGCCACGGCGCCAGCGATTTCACCCACGGTGTTCAGGATACCCATTGTCATCCCCTTTCAAGAAAATCGTGAGCGCATCGTCCCACGAAAAAAAACCGGCAGACCGTGTTTGTCATCACCGGATACACAAGTTACGCACCAGGCCGGCCGCACGCAAAACGCGCGCCGGAACGACGCCCGCGCGCGTGCTGCGGCACACCGCGGATCATCCACGCAGCGTAGCGGAAACGCCTCGCGCGCACTGTCAAAGTATGTTCCGGATTGCCGACGGAACGCTTACGGACAGGCCGTTTCCGATGGAGTGATCGCTGAATGGTCGTTCGCGCGCTTGAAGCTCGCGTGACGAAAAAAAAGAGGCTCCCGCGGGAGCCTCTTCGATGCGCGCCGAGCCGGAGCCGGAGCCGGCACATGCGTTCCGATTTTCGTCAGAAGATATTGCGCAGGCCGATCGCGATGCCGGTCTGGTTGCTGCGGCCCGGCAGCTCGACGTTCGCCGCGCCGTTCGTCTTGTTGAAGTCGACGGTGCCGTAGACTTCCGTGCGCTTGCTCAGCGCGTATTCGGCGATGCCGACAATCGCGTAGCGGTTGCCGCTCGCGAGCGTGCCGTTCGCGGTCATCGCGTTGCGCATGTGGTCGTAGTAGAACGCGCCCGTCAGCGTCAGCGGCGTGCTGACCTGCCAGCTCACGCCCGCGAACGGACCGTCGTCGATCCGGCCCGTGCCCTTCGCGACCGGGATCGACTGCTGCGCGAGCAGGCTGTCGACGAAACCGGTGTCGTCCTTCGAGCGCAGGTAGCCCGCGTAGACCTTCGCCTTGCTGAACGCATACACGACGTTCGCGTGGTAGATCGTCTGCTTGCGTGCGGAGTTGTCGCTGTTCTGCTGCGCGCCGGCCGCGATGCTCAGCGGCCCCATCACGTACGACAGCGACACGCCCCAGGCATTGCCCTTGCCGAGCGAGCCCGGGATCTGGCCCGAGAAGCCGCCCGCGCCGGTCGATTCGTAGTTCGTGCCCGTCGAGTACATCGCCTTCGCGGTCAGGCCCGCGAACTTGCCCGTGTACTTGATCTGGTTGTCCGCATACAGGCCGCCGCCCAGCGCGACCGGCAGCCACGCGTTTTCGAGGTAGTTGCCGACCGTCAGCGGATCGTAGGTGTCCGACAGCAGGTCGAACAGCGGGGTCTTCTGGCGGCCGAGGGTCACCGTGCCGTACGGGCTCTGCAGGCCGACGTACGCCGCGCGGTTGAACAGGCGGCCGCTGTCGGCGAACGCGCCGTTCTGCAGGTTCACGCCGCTCTCGAGGTTGAACACGGCCTTCAGGCCGCCGCCGAGGTCTTCCGTGCCGTAGATGCCGAAGCGGCTGTTGGTGATCGCGCCGTTGGTCATCGACAGCAGGCCGTCGTTCTTGGCGTTTGCGTTGGTCAGGTACCGGATGCTGGCGTCGGCGACGCCCCAGAGCGTGACCGAGCTTTGTGCGGCTGCGTACTGGCTGGCGAAGGCCAGGGCCGCGCCCCCTGCGATGGCTGCGAGTCGGGTGGTCTGCTTCATGAGCTTTCCTTTTTGTGGGTGTCTCCATTCATGGCCGGCCGCGTGCGCAGCCGGGTGGCGATCGAGCACGCTCATGGCGCGCGCGATGTGGGCTGAATCATAAGACGAGTGCGCTTGCTGAAAGAAATTGAAACGCGTGGTAAGGCGCGATTGTCGCCCGGCAACAACGTTTCCCGCGCCGGGCTTGCCTCTCGCGCTGCGGATGCGGGGCGCGGCGACGGCGGAAAACGGGTCGGTGCTGTAAGGATCGGCGCGCGTCAGGTCGGCCGCGGCTTCCCGCCGTCAGGAGTGCTGCCATTGCTACCCGCGCCGCCCGCGCCCCCCCTGCTGTCGCTTCCCCCGCCCGCGCGCCGCCACGCCCGCCGCACGATTTCCGCGAACGCACCGACGAGCAGCAGCACCGCGCCCCACAGCGCGACGTCCGGCACGAGCCGCGTGACGAGGCCGCCGACCACCGCGCCGGCCAGGAAGCAGAAGCTGATCGTCGCGAGCAGCGCCGAGTCGTGCAGCGCACCCGCGTCGTAGCGCGGAATCAGGCCGACGAACAGCTTCTGCGCGGCACGCCGCAGGTTGCCGGTCGTCATCACCGACGTGTACGACAGTTCCTCGAGATGGGTGAATGACAGCGTCTGCAGCGTCGCGACGAACGAGATGCCGGGAATCAGCCACGCGCTCGACGCGCCGACGAGCCCGCTCGCGGCAATGCCGAGAAACGCGATCTCGACGATCAGGCTCGCGAACGCGGTGTGGCGCATCCAGCCACGCTGCGCGGCGAGGCCGAGCAGATGCGCGACGAACACCGCAACCACGAAGCCGCCGAGCGGCGGCACGTGATGCAGCGCGGCCGCCCATTCACCGGCCGACAGGTTGATGCCGAGCAGCGCGACGTTGCCGGTCATCGTGTTCGCGAACACGTGACCGTGGCCAACATAGGTGTACGCGTCGAGGTAGCCGCCGGACAGCGTGAGCAGCGCGGCGACGGCGAGGTTGCGGCTGGCGCCGTCGAGATCCATCAAGCCTCCCGTGAAGAGTCGCGCCAGTATCGCGCACGGGAGGCCGGTCGTGCGCCGCTCACTGACCGATGCCGGTGAGCCCGATAACCGCACCGGCCGCGAGCAGCCACAGCGGATGGATGCGCGTGCGCCACGCGAGCGCCGCGCAGGCGGCCGTGATGCCCCACTGGATTGCCGAACGGTTCGACGCTTCCGAGATCAGCACCGCGCTGGCCGCGACGAGCCCGGCCGTAACCGGCATCAGCCCCTGCTGCACGTAGCGGCGCCACGGCCGGTCGCGAAAGCGCTCCCACGCATGCAGCGCGAGCACCGTGACGACCGACGACGGCCCGAACTTCGCGATCGACGCGACCAGCAGCCCGGACCAGCCGGCCACATGCCAGCCGACCAGCGACACGATCATCATGTTCGGTCCCGGCGCCGCCTGCGCGAGCGCGAACAGCGCGGTGAACTCGTGCGCGCTCATCCAGTGATGCACGTCGACCACCTGCCGCTGCATCTCCGGCAGGATCGTGTTGCCGCCGCCGAACGCGAGCAGCGACAGCTGGCTGAAGATCGTCGCGATCGCGATCAGCGTGTCGTTCATGACCGGCCTCCGTCGCGTGCGGCGGTGCGCTGCGATGCCGGCGTCTCGCGGCGCCGCGACGCGAACCAGATGCTCACGGGCGTCAGCACCAGCATCGTGGTCAGGAGCGGAATGCGCAGCACCGCGATCGCGACGAACGCGAGCGCCGCGATGCCGGCCGCGGTGCGCGGCGCCTGCAGCAGCGGCTTCGCGACCTTCACGGCCATCGCGACGAGCAGGCCCGCGGCCGCGGCGGCGAGCCCGCCGAACAGGTGCTGCACGCGCGGATCGCCCTGCGTCTTCGCATACAGCACGCCGAGCGCGACGACCACGAGGGTGGGGCCCGCGATCAGCCCGAGAATGCCGGCGAACGCGCCCGCGACGCCGCGAAAGCGCATGCCGACGGCAACCGACAGGTTGATCACGTTGCCGCCCGGCAGGAACTGGCACAGGCCGAGCAGATCGGTGAATTCGTCGGCGGACAGCCATTTGCGCTCGTCGACGATCGTGCGCCGCGCGAACGGCAGCGCGCCGCCGAACGACATCAGGCCGAGCGACAGGAAGCCGGTGAACAGCTCGGCGAGGCCGATCCGGCGCGGAGACGCAGCAGGCGGCGGAGAAACGGATTGCATGGGGCTCCTCATCAAACGGTGCCCCGAGGTTACCGCCGTTCGGGATGCCGGCAAAACGATTTTATCGGCGCGTCCTTGTGATCTAAAATCACAAGCATGGCACGCGACCTCCCACCTTTTTCCGCGCTTCGGGCCTTTGAAGCAGCGGCACGACATGAAAGCTTCAGCGCCGCCGGCGACGAGCTGCATGTGACTCACGGTGCCATCAGCCGGCAGATCGCCGGCTTCGAGGCGTGGCTCGGCAAGCCGGTGTTCCACCGCTACGGCAAGCGCGTGAAGCTCACCGACGAAGGCCGCCGCTACCTGGACACCGTGCGCGCCGCGTTCGACAGCATCGCGCTCGCCACCGAGCAGCTGCGCAACACCGGTGCCGCACGTGTGCTGCGCATCAATGCGCTGCCGACCTTCGCGATGAAATGGCTGCTGCCGCGCCTGTCGCGGTTCCAGCGCGACGTGCCGAACGTCGAGCTGAAGCTGTCCACGTCGAACGCGCCGCTCGACGCGCTCGACGCGCTCGACGGCTTCGACGTCGCGATCCGCCGCGGCCCCGGCCACTGGCCGAACTGCACGAGCGGCCACTTCCTCGACGAAAGCGTGATTCCGGTCTGCAGCCCCGCGCTGCTCAAGCGCGCGCCGATCACCCGCGCGGACGATCTCGCGCGGCACGTGCTGCTGCATTCGGATACGCGGCCGGAAGGCTGGCGCGACTGGTTCGCGGCGGCCGGCGTGGCGATGAAGGGGCGCAAGCGGCAGTCGTTCGACCACTTCTACCTGGCGCTGCAGGCGGCCGTCGACGGGCTGGGCGTCGCGCTCGGCCCGCTGCCGCTGATCGACGACGAGCTTGCGAGCGGGCGCCTGGTGATGCCGCTCGACGGGCCGCGCATCGCGACGCGCAGCTACTGGTGGATCGCGCCGCGCGCGCCGGCCGACGATCCGCTCGTCGCGCAGTTCTGCGCGTGGCTGCAGGGGCAGTCGAATACCGGCGCGTAGGTCCGCACCGGCGGGCGGCATTGCACCGCCCACTCCCGCTCACACCACCGGGCCCGGTTCCTTCTCCTTGCGCAGGAGCGCGTACAGGATGATCGCGCCGAACGTCGCGGTGCCGATCCCGCCGAGCCCGAAGCCGCCGAACTTCAGCGAGAAGTCGCCGGCACCGAGCACCAGTGTGACCGCCGCGACGATCAGGTTGCGGTTGTCGGAGAAGTCGACCTTGTTGACGACCCAGATCCGCGCGCCCGTCACCGCGATCAGCCCGAACACGACGATCGACACCCCGCCGAGCACCGGGCCCGGAATCGTCTGGATCACCGCGCCGAACTTCGGCGAGAAGCCGAGCCCGATCGCGATCAGCGCGGCGATCGCGAACACCAGCGTCGAATAGATCCGCGTGACGGCCATCACGCCGATGTTCTCCGCGTAGGTGGTCACGCCCGTGCCGCCGACGCTGCCCGACACGATCGTCGCGAGCCCGTCGCCGATGAACGCGCGACCGACGTAGCGGTCGAGATTGGTCCCCGTCATCGCGCTGACGGCCTTGATGTGGCCGAGGTTCTCCGCGACCAGGATCACCGCGATCGGCGCGAGCATCAGCATCGCGTGCGGATCGAAGACCGGCGCGCGGAAGCTCGGCACCCCGAACCACGCGGCATGCGCGACGATCGCGAAATCGATCGGCTTGCCGAGACCCATCCCGTTGGTCGCGATCGCGTAGATCGCATAGGCAATCAGGAGCCCGACGAGGATCAGCAGGCGCTGCATCATCCCGCGCGCGAACACCGCGACGCCGCCGACGCACAGCACCGTGACGAGCGCCATCACCGAGTCGAAGGTCGATGCCGACACGCCCTTGACCGCGATCGGCGCAAGGTTCAGCCCGATCACCGCGACCACCGCCCCGGTGACGACGGGCGGCATCAGCGTCTCGATCCAGCGCGTGCCGATCGCCTGCACCAGCGCGCCGAGCGCGACGTACACGACGCCGCACGCGATGATCCCGCCGAGCGCGACCGGGATGTTCGGGTTCGGGCCGCTGCCGCCGTAGCCCGTCACCGCGATCACGAGGCCGATGAACGCGAAGCTCGAGCCGAGGTAGCTCGGCACGCGGCCGCCGACCAGCACGAAGAACAGCAGCGTGCCGATGCCCGACATGAAAATGCACAGGTTCGGGTCGAAGCCCATCAGCAGCGGCGCGAGCACGGTCGAGCCGAACATCGCGACGACGTGCTGCACGCCCATCGCGACCATCTGCGGCCACGCAAGGCGTTCGTCGGGGCCGACCACGCGCGACGCGCCGGTCGATTGCACCCGCCAGCGCGGGAAGTAGGAATCGGACATGGGAAAAGGGCTCCTGTCGAACGCCGGCTGCGGACGGTGCGCCGGTCTGGAATCTGGCGCGAGTTTACGGAGCGGAAATGGGGCTGGCAAGCGCGAACCGCCGGGGCGACGGCGGTGCCCGCGGGGCTGGCACCCGGGCGGCACGATAGCGCCGACAGCCGCCGACAGCGCTTAACCGGCGCACTGTGTGATGTAAGCGGGCGCTCACACCGGGCAGTGCGCCGCGGGTGTCACGGATTGATGTACTGGAACAGCGACAGGTTCTGCAGTTGCGCGTAGGCCTTCTGCGCGCCTGACAGCGCATTCTGCATCTGCAGGAACTGGCTGATCGTCGACACCATGTTGGTGCTGGTCAGGTCCGCCAGGTCGCTGCTGACCTGCACGGTATTGGTCTGGTTCACGGCCTGCATTGCCTGGATTTCGTGCTCGCGGCCCCCGACCGACGCCTGCACGGTGAGGATGTTCGTCATCGTGTTGTTCAGCTTCGTCGTGCCGGTCGTCATCGCGTTCGTCAGCGCGGCCGAGGCGGCCGTATCGCTGCCGATCGGTATTTTCAGCGCGGCGATCATCGTGTCGAGCGACGCGAACACGTCGGTGCCGGCCTGCGGCGCGGGCGTCACCGTGAACGTGTCGCCCAATGCCGGCGTGCCCGATACCGGCACCGTCAGGCCGTTGCCGAGCGCGATCGCGGCACCGTCCGAGTACGGCTGGGGTGCGGTCTGGCTCGATGGCCCGATCGTGTTGTCGGTGACCGTATAGGTCGGCGCGGTCGACGTGCCGCCGAACGTGATCGTGAACGGGTGCGCGTTGGTGGCCGCCGACGGGTTCGTGATCGATACCGCACCGATCGTACCCGTGCCCGTATTGCCGGTGCCCGCGGCCGGCACGGGCTGGCTGCCGAGCATCGGCACCGACAGGAACACGTTCGTGCCGCTGTCGCCCTGCGCGATCGAGCGCGTGTCGGCGATCTGCACCTGGCGCGCGCCACTGTCGCCGCTGTAGGTCACGCCACCGCCCGCGGCATCCGCGAACGGCGCCGTGGTCGACTGGAAGCCCGCGAACAGGTAGTTGCCCGCGCCGTCCGTGGTGTTCGCGAGCGTCAGCAACTGGTTGCGATAGCCCTCCAGCTGCGTCGCGAGCGCCGACCGGTCGCTGTCGGCCAGCGAACCATCGCCGGCCTGCATGACGATCGTGTGCATGCTGTTCAGCAGGTTGTTGACGCTCGTCAGTGCCTGATCCTCCTTCTGCAGCGACGACAGCGCGACGTTCTGGTTCGCGGAGTACTGCGAAAGCGTCGCCGACGTCATCGACAACTGCACGGCCTGCGCCGCACCGACCGGGTTGTCGGCCGGGGTCGACAGGCTCACGCCGCTCGAGATCTGCTGATACAGCTGCGCGAGCTGCGCCTGCTGGTCGCTCATCTGCGCGACGTTCATCTGGTAAAACTGGGCAGTGGAAATCCGCATCGCTTCTGTCCCCGGAATCAATTGAACAGGCCGAGCACGGTCTGGAACAGCGTCGCCGCCGTCTGGATCACCTTCGCGTTCGCCTGGTAAAGCTGTTGATACTGCATCAGGTTCGCCGCTTCCTCGTTCTGGTTCACGCCGGACGCCGACTGCTGCGCGGTCGTGATCTGGCCGACGAGCGAGGTCTGCGCGGCGCTCGACGACTTCAGCTGGCTCGCCGTGTTGCCGATGCCGTTCACGTAGCTCGCATAGGCGCCGGTCAGCGTGGTCGAGCCGTTGCCGAACGACTTCGAATTGACGAGCTTCGACAGCGCGAGCGCGTTGCTGCCGTCGTTCGTGCCACCCGTGTTCGGCGCGACCGCAAACGTGTCGCCGGCTGCCGGCGCGCCCGACACCGTCACCGCGACGCCCGCCGTCAGCGTGATCGGCGAACCGGTCTGGAACGGCTGCGCGCCCGACGTGGTCGGCGGCACGGCCGTGTTGTCGGTGACCGTATAGGTCGGCGCGGCCGACGTGCCGCCCATCGTGATCGTGTAGTTGTGTGCGTTGGCCGCGGCCGATGCGCTCGTGACAGACAGCGAGCCGATCGTGCCGGTGCCCGTGTTCGTCGTGCTCGCCGACGACGCGTACGGCGACGCCGCCGCGATCGCCGAGCCGGTCGACGTCGCGAGACCGAAGCCGTTCAGCGCGTCGCGCGTCGGCAGCACGGTGAACTGGTCGCCGGCCTTCATCGCGCCGGACGGCACCGAGAAATTCAGGCCGCCGAGCGAAACCGGCATCGGGCCGGCCATCTGGCCGACCACCGTGCTGGTCGCGCGGTCGGTGAGCGTGTAGTGGGTCCCGTCGAACGACAGCGTGTAATCGCTCGTCGTGGGCTGCGACGCGTTCGCGAACGACACGGACAGCGTTGCGTCGCCGGTGTTGCCCTGGTTCGAATAGACGGTCGGCGTGCCGGTCGTAAAGAGATTGCCGCCGGGGTTGCCCGACAAGTCGAGGCCGAGCGCGTTCTGCGCGTTGACTTGCGCGGCGAAGCTCGTCGCGATCGCGCCGAGCTGCGCCTCGGCCGGGTCGAGCGTCTGGCTGCGGAACGCGAGCAGGCCGCCGAGCGTGCCGCCCGACAGCGACGCATCCGGCAGCGCCTGGTTCGGGCCCTGCGGGTTCGCGCCGGCGATCCCCCGCGACACGACGGTCAGCTCGCTCGGATCGGACGGCGACGTGACGGTCGCGAGCTGGTAGCTCTTGTCGGCGAGGACGAGCGGCTGGCCGCCCGCGAGGAACACGCTGTAGCCGCTGTCGCTGCGCACGACCTGCACGCCGGCGAGGCTCGACAGGTTCGACACCGCGAGGTCGCGCTGGTCCATCATCTGGTTGGGCGGCTGTCCCTGGCTGCTCGCCGCGGAGATCTGCTGGTTCAGCTGCGCGATCTGCACGGTGTACGCGTTGATCTGCGACACGGTGCTGGTGAGCTGCGTGTTGACGCTCTGGCGCAGCGAGTCGTACTGCTGGCCGGCTGCGGTGATCTGGTTCGCGAGCGTCTGCGCGTTGCTCATCGCGGTCTGCCGCACCGACGGGTCGGACGCATTGTTCGCGACGTTCTGCAGCCCGGTGAAATAGCTGGTGACCGCGGTCGAGATGCCGGCCGTCGGGCTGCCGACGTAGTTGTTCAGCTGCGCGACGAGCGAATACCAGGTCGACAGCGCGCCGCCCTGCGACTGCGCGCTGTTCAACTGGTCGCTCAGGTACTGGCTGTATTGCCGCTGCACCGTGACGGTGTTCACGCCCTGCGGCATGTAGCCGCTCGACGTGTACTGGCCGCTCGCCTCGGCATAAACGGGGCGCTCGACCGAATAGCCGGGCGTCGCTGCGTTGCTGATGTTCTGACCGGTCGTCGTGAGGCCCCAGAGCGCGGCATTGAGGCCGCTGACGCCGAGGTTCATGAGTGTGTTGGACATGCGCGATCCTGATGAGCCGGCCGCGCTGCGGCCGCCGGGTTGCGTGACTCCCGGTATAACGGCCGCGGATCGGAAAAATTGAGGAAAAAATGCACGCGCGACGCGCACGTGCGCGCGCCGTTCGAGGGCCCCGGCGGCCACTGCCGGCGCCGGTGCGAAGGCGGCCCCGAGCGGAGCCGCGAGCGGGTGCGTCAGGCCCGCGCGAGCGAGCGGCGCTTCATCTCGAGCTGGGTGATCAGGCGCTGCAGCGTGTTCTCCGCGCTGCCCGGCAGCGACATGAAGCGAAAGCCGAGCTGGTAGCGCCGCGAGCCGTTCGGCATCTGCGTCGAACGCTGCGACACGAGGCGCAGGTCGAGCGACAGCTTGCCGTGGCCGTTCAGCTCGAGCTCGACGTCCGGCAGCAGCGTGCCGACCTCGAGCGCCTCGGCGCGCTCGTCGGCCGTGCGCAGCCCGACGCCGCCGAGCGACAGGTTATGCACCTCGAACACGAAGCTCTCGCCCTCCGGCAGCTTGCCGCGGCACAGGAACGGATCGACGATCGGCGCATCGACGCGGAAATACTCGCGGCGCTGGATGCACATCAGCACGTCGGGGAAATCGGCGACGAACGCGGGCAGCCCCTCGTAGCGCGTCTCGCGCGGCGTGCTCGTGGTGAATTCGACGCGCACGCCGTCCGGCGCGGCCGAGAACGTGCAGTGCGACGCGGCGAGGATGCCGGCATTCTGCTCGGACAGCGCGCCCCAGTCGAACGTGAACGTGCGCGCGCCGACGTCGACCTCGAGCAGGCGCGTGACGAGCTGGCCGCCCGGGTACTGGACGGTCAGGAAGTCGCCGCGGTTCACGAGGTTGCGCAACTGCACGCCGATTTCCAGCGGATTGCGGCGGGCATAGTCGGGCCCGGAATGGCCCGCATCCAGGCCCTGATCGGTCGACGTTTCGATATTCATGGCTAGCCGGTTTTCTTTTCATGGGCGCCCGGGGCAACCGGGACGCAGTAAAACCGGGCCAGAACACGGGCCCGGTTGCAGGTCTCACACACTTAGCGGCAGTGCTCACCGAAAGTTTAGATCGAATTGCCGCTTTTTTTCGCGCAAACGTTGAAACCGCGCGCGGCGGGTGCCGGGCGCGGTCCGAAAGACGGCAGGCGGGCGACGGGCGGGCCTGTCAGCCGATCTGCCGCATGATCGAGATCAGTTTCTTCGCGTAATTCGGGTCGGTCGCATAACCGGCCTTCTGCAGCCCGTGTGCGAAACCCTCGACGTTGCGGCTCGCGCTGAGCACGCCCGCGTAGCGCGGGTTGTTCTTCAGCAGGTTCGCATAGTCGGTCATCGCGTGCTCGTACGAATCGTACGCGCGGAACTTCGCGACGACGCGGCGCGGCGTGCCGTTCACGTATTCGGTCGTCAGCGCCGACACCGTGCGGCCCGTCCAGCCCTTGTTGGCCTTGATGCCGAACACGTTGTAGCTCGTCGAGCCGTCGCTCGCGCGGATCTCGCGCTTGCCCCAGCCCGATTCGAGCGCGGCCTGGCCGACGATGAAACGCGCCGGGATGCCGGTGGTCGCGCTCGCCGCCTGTGCCGCACCGGCGAGCCGGTCGACGAATGCGTCGGCATCCTGCACGCCGCTCGCGCCCTTCAGCGGCGGCGTGAGCGCGCTGCCGGCCGAGTAGCCGCGTGCGCCGGCAAGCCCGCCGTTGTTCGCCGAGTTCGCATACGCCTTCGCCATCGCGTTCATCGCGGCGAGGCTGCCTTCGTTGCCCGCCGCGCCGAAGCCGGCCGCACCAAGCCCGGCCGCCCCGGCGTCGGCCGCCGTATCGCTGCCGGCGCCCTGCCCCGCGTTGCGCAGCAGCTGCTTCATCAGCGCGTCGGCGACACCGATCCCGCGCTTGGACATCTGCTGCGCGAGCTGCTGGTCGAGCATCGACGTGTACATCTTCGACGTGTGCGAATCGAGCAGGCCGCCGTCGGGCGTGGCGTCGCGCATGCTCTTGAGCATCATCTGCGTGAACATCGCGTCGAACTGGCCAGCCACCGCCTTCGCGCCGGCCTGCGGCGACTGCTTCGCCTGCGCGCGCAGCGCGTCGAAGCCCTGCACGTCGAGCGCGAAGCGTTGCGTGAGGTCGTTCGCGTTCGGGAGATTAGCTGCCATAAGGGTCTGCCTACTCATGAAACGTGCATGCGTTGCCCCGAGACGGGCCGCTCGCAAGGATCGCGACGCCGCGAGCGGCCCGTCTCGGGGCAACGCCAAATTTAAATTGCATTCCACGGGAATGCCCGAAATCGGCCGCATGGCGGCGTCCTTCGTCTCTTGTTTGGCTCGGCCAAACGGCGCTCCTCACTCCTTGCCCTGCGCCCCGCAAGGAAGTCCCCTTGGGGGACGGCCGATTTCGGGCATTCGCATGTACGTTTCATGAGTAGGCAGACCCTTAGATGACCTCCAGGTCGGCGCGCAGCGCGCCGGCCGCCTTCATCGCCTGCAGGATCGACATCAGGTCCGCCGGCGTCGCGCCGAGCGTGTTCAGCGCCTTCACGACGTCGGCGAGGTTCGCGCCGGCCGTGACCATCTTGAGCGCCCCGTTGTCCTGCTTCAGCTGAATCTGCGACTGCTGCGCGACCACCGTCTGCCCGTTCGAGAACGGCCCCGGCTGCGACACCACCGGCTGCGTGTTGACGACCACCGACAGGTTGCCGTGCGCAACCGCGCAGCTTTGCAGCGTGACCATCTGGTTCATCACGATCGAGCCGGTGCGCGCGTTCAGGATCACCTTCGCGGCGGCCTTGTCCGGGCTCACGTCGAGGTTCTGCAGGCGCGCCATGAACGCGACCTGCTGCGCGGAATCCGCCGGCGCGGCGAGCTGGATCGTGCGGCCGTCGAGCGCTGTCGCGGTGCCCGGGCCGAAGCTGGAATTGACCGCGGACACGATCCGCTGCGCGGTGCCGTAGTCCATGTCGTTCAGCTGCAGCTGCAGCACGCCGTTCATCTGCGCGATCGCGTTCGGCACCGAGCGCTCGACGATCGCGCCGCCGACGATCCGGCCGGCCGCGAGCTGGTTCACCTGCACGCGGCTGCCGTTCGCGCTCGCGCCTGCGCCGCCGACCGCCATGTTGCCCTGCGCGAGCGCATACACCTGCCCGTCCGCGCCCTTCAGCGGCGTGAGCAGCAGCGTGCCGCCGCGCAGGCTCTTCGCGTTGCCGAGCGACGACACGGTCACGTCGAGCGCCTCGCCCGGCCGCGCGAACGGCGGCAGCGTGGCGGTCACCATCACGGCCGCGACGTTCTTCAGCTGCATGTTGTTCAGCGACGACGGGCCGCCGTTGGCCGAGCCGTTGTTGATCGAGATGCCGAGGTTCGCGAGCATGTTCGCGAGCGTCTGCGTCGTAAACGGCGTCTGCATCGTCTGGTCGCCCGTGCCGTCGAGGCCGACGACGAGGCCATAGCCGATCAGCGGGTTGTCGCGCACGCCCTGGATCTGCGCGAGGTCCTTCAGGCGCTCCGCGTGCGCGGGTGCCGTGCCGAACGCGCACGCCGCCAGCACGCATGCGGCGGCGAGCTGCGCGACGGCATGCGCGCCGAACGCGATGCGGCGGGACAGGCGGTGGAAAAGAGGCTGCTGCATCGTCATCACCACGGTGCGATGTTGAGGAAGAAGCGCTGCAACCAGCCCATCGTCTCGGCTTCGTTGATGTAGCCCTTCGACGAGTATTCGATCTTCGCGTCGGCGACCTGCGTCGAGTACACGGAGTTCGCGCCCGAGATCGTGTTCGGGTTCACGACACCCGAGAAACGCACGAATTCGTTGCCCTGGTTGATCAGCATCTGCTTCTCGCCGCTGACGACGAGATTGCCGTTCGGCAGCACGTTGGTGACGGTCACCGTGATCGTGCCGTTGAACGTGTTCGCCGCGCTCGCGCCGCCCGTCGCCGCGAACTTGTTGTTGCCGGCCGCCGACAGGTTCGCCTTCGCGAACAGCCCGCCGAGGAAGCCGGCCGTCGGCACGTTGAAGTCGGTGGTGCCCTGCCGGTTGGTGTTCGCACCCGACGACTTGGTCGCGTTGATGTTCTCCGCGATCATGATCGTCAGGATGTCGCCGATGTTGCGCGGCCGCTGGTCCTCGAACAGTGGACGGCCCGCGTAGCCCGGGTTGTAGATCGAGCCGGGCGCCTGCATCGACATCGGCATCGGCGGCTGCGCCGTCATCGGCTGCTGGATGATCGGGTCGCGCGGAATCTGCGCGCAACCGGCGAGCGCGGCCACCGCGACCGCGCACGCGGCGCGGACGGGGGCTGACGGGAGGAGGCGAACCTGCTTCATGGCGACGACTGGACTTTCCGGTTAGCTCTTCATCTGCGTGACGGTCTGCAGCATCTGATCGGACGTCGTCACGGCCTTGCTGTTGATCTCGTACGCACGCTGCGTCTGAATCATGTTGACGAGCTCCTGCACGACGTTCACGTTCGACGCCTCGACATAGCCCTGGTTGAGCACGCCCGCGCCGTTCAGGCCCGGCTGCGATACATTCGGCGCGCCCGACGACGTGGTCTCGGCGAACAGGTTCTCGCCCTTCGCCTCGAGGCCGGCCGGGTTGATGAAGGTCGCGATCTGCAGCGAGCCGATCTGCACCGCGTTGCTCGAGCCCGGCTGCGTGACCGACACGACGCCGTCCTTGCCGATCGTCAGCGACTGCGCGTTCTGCGGCACCGTGATCGCCGGCAGGATCTGGTAGCCGCTCGACGTGACGAGCTGGCCCTGCGCGTTGGTCTGGAACGAGCCGTCGCGCGTGTACGCGTTCGTGCCGTCCGGCATCAGCACCTGGAAGAAGCCCGCGCCGTTGATCGCGACGTCCTTCGAGTTGCCGGTCTGCGTGAGGCCGCCCTGCGTGTACAGGCGCTCGGTCGCGACCTGCTGCACGCCGGTGCCGAGCTGCAGGCCCGACGGCAGTTCGGTCTGCTGTGTCGAGTTCGCGCCCGGCTGGCGGATGGTCTGGTACAGCAGATCCTCGAACACCGCGCGCGACGCCTTGAAGCCGTTTGTGCTGGTGTTCGCGAGGTTGTTCGAGATCACGTCCATCTGCGCCTGCTGCGCATTCATGCCGGTGGCGGCAATGTAGAGCGATCGGTTCATGTTGAATCTTCTCCTGGTAGCGAGGGCCGTGCCGCTCAGCTGAAGTTGAGCAGCTGGTTCGCCGACTGCTCGTTCTGGTCGGCCGTCTGGATCAGCTTCGACTGCAGCTGGAACGCCCGGGCGTTGTCGATCATCGCGACCATCGCGGTCACCGGATTCACGTTGCTGCCTTCGAGCGAATTCGGCGTGACGACCACGTTCGGGTCGGCATCGGCCGGATTGCCGTCGGCGGTGCGGAACAGCCCGTCGTTGCCACGCGCGAGCGTGGCCGGGTCGGGGTTCACGAGCTTCATCTGGTCGACGATCGCGACGGCGGTGGGCGGGTCGCCCGGCATCAGCGCGGACACCGTGCCGTCCTTGCCGATCGTCACTTCCGCGTTGGGCGGCACCGAGATCGGGCCGCCGTTGCCGATCACCGGCAGGTTGCTCGCGTTGACGAGCTGGCCGTTTTCATCGACGTGCAGGTTGCCGGCGCGCGTGTACGCCTCGCCGCCGTCGGCCGTCTGCACCGACAGCCAGCCGGCGCCCTGTACGGCGACGTCGAGCGGGTTGCCGGTGCGCGTGATCGGACCCGGCGCGTAATCCGCGCCGGGCGTCGACGCGAGCACGTAGGTGCGCGTCGTCGTCGGGTCGATCGTGCTGCCGTCGCCGAAATTCATCGGCACCGCGCGGTAGGTCGCGAGCTGCGCGCGAAAGCCCGTCGTCGATGCGTTCGCGAGGTTGTTCGCGACGATCGCCTGCTGGTCGAGCGACTGCGACGCGCCCGTCATCGCCGTGTAGATCAGTCGGTCCATGGCTGCCGGTTATCCGCGCATTACAGGTTGATGAGCGTCTGGTCGACGGTCTGCTGCGTCTTGATCGTCTGCGCGTTCGCCTGGTAGTTGCGCTGCGCGGTGATCAGGTTGACGAGCTGCGACGTCAGGTCGACGTTCGAGTTCTCGAGCGCGCTGCCCTGCAGCGTGCCGTGGTTCGTGCTGCCCGGCGCGGAGATCTGCGGCACGCCCGACGCGGCCGTCTCGGTGTACTGGTTGCCGCCGATGTTGACGAGGCCGTTCGGGTTGTTGAAGTTCGCGAGCGCGATCTGCCCGAGCACCGCCGTCTGCCCGTTCGAGTAGCTGCCGGTCAGCTTGCCGTCCGAGCCGATCGAGAAGGTCGTCAGCGTGCCGCTCGCGTAGCCGTCCTGCGCGAGGTTGTTCACGCCGTCCTTGCCACCGTACTGCGTGGTGCCGGTCAGGTTGAGCGTGAGCTGCTGCGGCGTCGCCGAGCCGTCGGTGGTCGGCACGGTGAACTGGAACTGGCCGACCGACGTGGTCGGCGCGGGCGGCGTGCCCGTCGTCGTGCTCTGGATCGCGCCCGACGAATCGAACGTGACCGTGCCGAGGTCGGTCGCGGTGCTGCCCTGCACGCCCGCGTAGGCTTCCCACGTGCCGGTCGCCGACTTCACGAAGTACATGTTGACCGCCTGCGAGCCGCCGAGCGAGTCATACACCTGGACCGACGTCGAATAGTTGTACGTCGTGGTGTCGGTCGGGTCGAACGGCGTCTTGGTGGGCACCGTGTCCTGCGAGTTCAGGTTGAACTGGCCGGTGATCCTGGTCGTCGGGGTCGGTGCGATGTTGGTCGTCGGCGCCTGCAGCGACACGGTCTGCGAGGTGTTCAGCACGCCGCTCTTGTCGGCCGCGTAGCCCATCAGGTTCATGCCCTGCGCATTGACGATGTAGCCGTTCTTGTCGCGCTGGAACGTGCCGTCGCGCGTGTAGCTCATCACGCCGTTGTTCGACATCTGGAAGAAGCCGTTGCCGTTGATCGCGACATCCAGCGACGAGTTCGTCGTATTGATCGTGCCCTGGCCGAACTGCTGCTGCACCGATGCGAGCGTCGTACCGATCCCGATCTGCGTGTTGACCGACGTCGCGATCGAGTTCGCATACATGTCGGAGAACTGCGCGGTGCTCGACTTGAAGCCGACCGTGTTCGCGTTCGCGATGTTGTTGCCGATCACGTCGAGCGCGGTCGATGAGCCGGCGAGGCCGCTCAGACCCTGTTGATAACCCATTTCGGTCTCCGTTTTCGAGAAAGCTGGATCAGTTGGTGGTGGTCGTGCCGCCGGACGACGACGCGGCGTTCGGGAAAATCGACGCGACCTGGGTGAGCCCCACCGTCGTGCCGTTCGACAGCACGAGCCCCGCCGTGCCGTCGGCCTGCTTGATCACGCTCTGCACCTGCGCGGCCGCGAGCACGGTCGGCGCGTACGTCTTGCCGTCGCTGCCCGTGTACTGCGCGCTCACGGTGTACTTGCCGTCCGGCAGCGCGTTGCCGGACGCGTCCGTCGGCGTCCAGTTGAACGGCACCGTGCCGGCCGACTGCTGGCCCGCATTGATCGTGTTGACGACGGCGCCCGAGCTGTTCTTCACGGTGATCGTCAGGTTCGACACGTCGCTCGAGAGCGACACGCCGAACGGCGACGCCGCGCCGCCCTTCACCGCGACGGCGTTGCCCGGCGCGAGCACGTTCGTGCCGATCAGGAGCGCGGCCTGCGTCTGCTGGCCGGCCGCGAGCTGCGTCGACAGCGACGTGAGCGACGTGTTCAGCTGCGCGATGCCGCTCACCGTGTTGATCTGCGCGAGCTGCGACGTCATCTGCGAACTGTCGACGGGACTCGTCGGATCCTGGTTCTGCAACTGCGTGACGAGCAGCTTCAGGAACGTCGCCTGCAGATCGCTCGCCGACGTGCCGGTCATCGACACGTTGTTGGTGTTCATCGTGTCGGTCGGCAGGGTCGACACGTTGGTGCCGTTGCTGCCGATCGTCGTGCTGGAGGATGTCATCCGGGGTGCCTTGTGTCGGAACTGTCGGAACTGTCTGGTCTGGGGTATCGGTCTGGAACGTCGCTCGGCGCGCGGCTTACGAGCCGATCGTCAACGTCTTGAGCATCAGCGTCTTCGCGGTGTTCAGCGTCTCGACGTTGGCCTGGTACGAGCGCGATGCCGAGATCATGTTCACCATCTCCTGCACCGGATCGACGTTCGGCATCTGCACGTAGCCGTTCGCGTCGGCGGACGGGTTCGACGGGTCGTAGGTCGACTTCATCGGCGACGGGTCGTCGACCACCTTCGTCACCCGCACGCCGCCCACGCCCTGGCCGGACGCGGTGCGCGCGCCGCCGATCGGGTCGGTCGCGAACACGACCTGTTTGGCCTTGTACGGCTTGCCGTCGGGGCCGGTCGCGCTGTCGGCGTTCGCGAGGTTCGACGCGGTGACGTTCAGGCGCTGCGATTGCGCGGACAGCGCCGAACCGGCGACGCCGAAGATGTTCATCAACGAGGGCATGGAGGCTCCTTGTTCGGGTGCGCAAGCGCCGCGCGCTTACGAGTTCGTCGAGATCGCGGCGATCATCGCCTTGATCTGCTGGGTCATCACGGTCATCCCGGTTTCGTAGTGCAGCGCGTTGTTCGCGAACTGCACGCGCTCGACGTCGAGATCGACCGTGTTGCCGTCGAGCGACGGCTGCAGCGGCATCCGGTACTGCGCGCGACCGTAGTCGTCGGCCGGGCCGCCCGTCGGAATCAGCTTCGCGGTGCCGGCCATGTGGCCCGGCGCCGTCGACACCATCGTCATCCCGCTCGCCACGCCGGCCGGCTGCGCCATCGGCAGCTGCGCGGCGTTGCTCGGCGCGAGACCGCCGCTGGTCTGCTTCAGCGAGCGCGCGAGGGTCGACGCGAAATCGACGTCGCGGGCCTGGTAGCCGGGCGTGTCGGCGTTCGCGATGTTCGACGACAGCAGTTCCTGCCGATAGGCGCGCACGTCGAGCGCCTGTCGGCCGAACGCGAATTCGGCATCGAGTTTGTCCAGCATGTGTGCGTCTCTCCGTATGAAGCGCTGCACGCCCGTTGCGCCGGATGGCGGCCCAAGGGGCTTTTTTCCATGACAGCGATGGTAGGCGTCGGGCGCAACCGGCAATCGGACGAATAACGCGGCAAAGGCCCCCTCTATTCATCGTTTGCGCGACGGCCCGGCTCCCTAGAATGCGAATCGGATCAACGGTTTCGAGGACACGGCGATGACAGGCAGCGCACTTCGCGAAAACGCCGCACGCGGCACACGCGTGCCGCGTGCGTTCGCGCTCGCCGCGGCGCTGTGGCTCATGGTGTCGGCTGCCCACGCGGACGACGGGATGATCGTGATTCCCGGACGCGGCGAGACGGCCGAAACCGCGCTCGCGCAGGCGAATGCGGCGAGCGGCGGGCAGTTCGGCGGGAAGGCGGGAACGGCTTCGGCTTCGGCTTCGGCTTCGGCTTCGGGTGCGGCTTCGGGTGCGGGTGCGGGTGCGGGTGCGGGTGCGGGTGCGGGTGCGGGTGCGGGTGCGGGTGCGGGTGCGGGTGCGGGTGCGGGTGCGGGCATGGCGATGGCGGCCGGTGCGAGTGGTGCGACCGGCATGACCGGCACGGCCGCGGCCGGCTCGATGGTCGTGACGAGCGTCCCGCCGCCGGCCGTCGTGCCGACGCCCGCGCCACGCCCCGCCTACGCGGCCGCGCGCGCGAGCGCCGGTTACGGGTACGGTTACCGCATGCCGCACGCCACCGATCCGGGCGCCGTCGC
Source organism: Burkholderia sp. Bp9031 (assembly GCF_003857965.1). Taxonomy (NCBI): domain Bacteria; kingdom Pseudomonadati; phylum Pseudomonadota; class Betaproteobacteria; order Burkholderiales; family Burkholderiaceae; genus Burkholderia; species Burkholderia sp. Bp9031. The sequence continues at coordinate 204,358 of NZ_QTPW01000010.1, read as the reverse complement.
GACCGTCGTCGCCGGTACGGCCGAACCCGCATCGAATCCCGCGCGCCCGGCGATCGCCACGCGCACCGCGGCAGCCCGCCCCGCTGCAGCCGCGCCGGCGCCGCGCGCGCCGATGACTTCCGCCCCCCCGGCCCAGGCGGCCGCCGCGCTCCAGCAGGCGGCGCCACCCGGCCAGCAGGACCCCGACGCGATCCGACGCACGGCCCTCGCATTCCTGCAGCAGCAGATCGCGGGCCTGCCGGGCAAGACCACCGCCACCGTCGCCGCCGCATTCCCGCGCGGGCTCGCCGCGTGCACGACGCTCGAGCCGTTCCTGCCGACCGGCGCGCGCCTGTGGGGCCGCACGACGGTCGGCGTGCGCTGCGCGGGCGAACGGCCGTGGACCGTCTACCTGCAGGCGAAGGTCGCCGTGCAGGCCACCTATTACGTCGCCGCGCGGCAGATCCCGCCCGGCGAGCCGCTCACCGCCGCCGACCTCGTCGCGCGCGACGGCGACCTGACGGTGCTGCCGCTCGCAGTGATCACCGATCCCGCGCAGGCGGTCGGCGCGACCGCGCTGGCCCGGATCTCGGCCGGGCTGCCGCTGCGCCAGGACATGCTGAAGAGCGCCGCGTCGGTGTCGGCCGGCCAGACGGTGCGGGTCGTCGCGGCCGGGCCCGGCTTCACGATCTCGGCCGAGGGCAGCGCGCTCGCGAATGCGGCGCCGGGCCAGTCGGTGCGGGTCAGGATGGCCGCGGGGCAGATCGTCACGGCGATCGTCAAGGACGCCGGGACCGTGGAAATTCCGCTGTAGGGACGGATCCCGCCGCAAGATTGCAAAGAATTGTTTATTCGGAGAATTTCGGGTTCACGATGCTAAAGTTCGGGCCGACCCGGCCGTTATCTGGGTCATACCGTACAGGAAACCCATCGTGAAGATCGATTCCACTCCGAACCCGAGCCCACTCGCGTCGACCGGCAACGGCGCGACCCGCGCGCAATCCGGCGCGGCTTCGTCGTCGCCCGCGCAGGCGGCCGACGCAGGATCGACCGGCGGCGACACGACCGTGAACCTGTCGGGTCTGTCGGGCCAGCTGCGTTCGCTGTCGGCCTCCGGCAGCGCCGACATCGACACGGCCCTCGTCCAGTCGATCAAGGACGCGTTGAACAACGGCACGTTGACGATCGATGTGAACAAGATCGCCGACGGCGTACTGAATACCGCCCGCGACCTGCTGCAACAGCAGCGCCCGCAGGGCAACTGAACCGGCCCGGGGCCCGTCACGCCCTGACCGGCCCCCTGGTTTGCCGGCATGCGCACCCGCGTGCCGGCGCGACGAGCATGACGCGATGAGAGAAGAGCTGCTGGCCACGGTCAACGACGAACACGCGACGGTCGAAGCGTTCGCGTCCCTGCTCGCCTACGAGGAAAAGGCGCTCACGACCCCGGAGCCGCTGGAAATGCTGCCCGGCATCGTCGAGAAGAAGAGCGTGCTGATCGACCGGCTCGCGCAGCTCGAACGCACGCGCGACACGCAGCTGTCCGCGCTCGGCTTTCCGGCCGGCAAGAAAGGCATGGACCAGGCCGCCGAGCGCGATGCGCGCCTTGCCGGCCGCTGGCAGTTGCTGCTGCAGGCCGCCGAACGCGCGCGCCAGGCCAATGCGACCAACGGGATGCTGATCCGGATCCGGATGGACTACAACGAGCGCGCGCTCGCGGTGCTGCGCTCGGCGCCCGCGCCGGCCGGCGTCTACGGGCCCGACGGGCGCGTGTCGGCGCTGATGCGCTGATTGCACTGATGTATTGACCACGCCGGCGTACCGACGCGCCGGCTGCGCACCGCGGCCCTGCCGCGGCCGCGCGCGCCATCCCCGCCTTACAGCAGCGGACACGCAGTGACCTGCGTGCCGCGCTCCACGCAAAGCCGTTCGTAGTCGCGCAGGTACGCGCGCTCGTCGTCGTCCAGCAGCTCGACATCGATCAGGTCCCAGTCGTAGCCGACCGTGACGATGTTCTCGAACGCGACGGTGTCCGATTCGTCGTCGTCCGCGCGCACGATCACGATGTTCTCGATCCGCACGCCGCCCTTGCCCGGCACGTAGATGCCCGGCTCGACGGAAATCACCGCATTCGGCACCAGCCCGTACTTCGCGCCTGGCGCGAACCGCACGCCGCCTTCGTGCACGTGGATCCCGACGCCGTGCCCGGTGCCGTGGCCGAAATCATAGCCGTGGTCGCGGCACACCTGCCGCACGGCCGCATCGACGTCGCCGCCCGTCGCCGTCTTCGGGAAGCGCGTGACGAGCCCCTTGATGCAGGCCTTCAGCGCGACCGTGTAGATCTCGCGCTGCCACGGCTGCGCGACCGTCTCCGGCTGCGTGCGACGCAACACGACGCGCGTGCAGTCCGTCGCGAAACCGGCGTCGTAGTATGCGCCGCTGTCGAGCAGCACGAGTTCGCCCTCCGTCAGCTCGACCTCGGCGCTTGCCGCCGTGTAGTGCGCGAACGCGCTGTTCGAGCCGTTCGCCGCGATCGACGGAAACGTCAGCGCGACCGCCGAGCGGGCACCGTACGCGTCGTTGATCGTGCGGGCCAGGTCGTATTCGGTATGGCGCTGTCCCGGCTCGCCGGCCTTCGCCCAGCGCATCGTCTCGGCGATCGCCGCCGAGCTGCGTGCGAATGCGTCCCGGAACCGGTCGAGCACCTGCGGCGTCTTGCCGGCCCGCATCGCCTCGACCGGATTGAAATCGGCGTGGCGCGCGTGCGGCCATACGCGGCGCACCGACTCAACGAGCGCGCAATTGACCGATTCGAAGCCGTAGCACACGTGGTCGACCGCGAACCGCGCGAGGAAGCGCTCGAGTTCGGCGAAGTCTCGCCGGATCACGTGCAGCGCCGGATACGACGCCAGCTCGACCGGGCACCGGTCGCAGCCTTCCGGCAGGAACAGCGCGACCTGCTCGCCGACCGCGAACAGGAAGCCCAGGTGCGACGACGCGTTCGGGATGTGATAGCCGCGGCTGTTCAGCAGGTACGCGAGATCGTCCGACGCGCACGTGAAGAACGCGGTCTTGCCGGGTGCCGCGCCGGTGTGCGCGGCGAGCCGGCGGTTCAGCGCGTCGAGGTTCTGCGCGACGCTTGCGCCGGTCATCGTGTCCGGCAGCTCGAAGATCGGCCGCTCGACCACCCAGCCTGGCAGCGCGATCGCGCGGTCGATCTCGCGCTCGGCGAGGCTCGTCCAGTCGAGCGACGCGGCCTGCGTCTGCGCGAACAGCCGGTCGCGCTGCGCGACGCTGATCCGCAGCGCGTCGTAGCCGACCCGCGCGAGCCGGCTCGCATGCGCGACCAGCCAGTCGGCCAGCGCCTGCCAGATCGTCACGTCCATCGCGAGCTTCTCGATCCGCACGCGCGCCGGGTCGCACTGCTGTTCGGCCTGCAGGTGATAGCGGCCGTCGACGAACAGCACGAACGGCGGCACGCCGAGCGCCTGCGCGGTCGCCGCGCTCAGGAAGATCCCGCAGCCGGCCGAGCCGTCGAAGCCCGACACCGCGTAGCGCGGGTTGTTGCGGCGCGGCAGGTATTCGGTGATGTATTCGTCCTGCGACGTGACGACCACGGCGTCGAGCCGCAGCGCGTCGATCACGCGCGACAGGCCCGCCTGCGCGTCGCCAACGGACGCGTCATACGAGGGAAGGCCGGAGAAACTGTATTTCAGTCGATCGATCATCGGATGCCCGTTATGGATTGTTGTCGGCGGCCGGCGGCGTTGCGCGGCATGGCGCACGCCGGGAGCGGCACGCCACCCGTGCACAGCCGACGCGCGGCGCGGCAGACAGCCGGGCCGCGGTGCCGTTCCAGCGGCAGGTCTTCGGGAAAATTTTTGTCTCACTTAACTTTGTTTGATGCGCGCGACAGAATCTAGAGCACGCTGAAATTGAGGTCAAGCTAAAATTTTCGTAGGGCTAAAATTCCCGGCATGGTGTTACCGGCACGGTGCACGACGGCCGCGCGCCCCTGCGCGGCGTGGCGCCGTGCGTGCGCCACTGCGCGGTACAATGCGCCGGCATCGCCGTCCCGACGGCCGTGCTTCGTGCGATTCGCGGAAAAGCAACGTCCCGGCGACTGCCCCGCCCTCCGCTCGCCTTCCGACTCGTTGCCACGAAAGAGATTCATGGATTCAGACATCATGCGTATCGGCCAGCGCATTCGGCGCCTGCGCCGGGAGGCGAAGAAGACGCTGCTGGAAGTCGCGACAGAGGCGAACCTGTCGATCGGGTTCCTGTCGCAGGTCGAGCGCCATCTCACCGGCATCTCGCTGTCGTCGCTCGTCAACGTCGCGAAGGCGCTGAACGTGCCGCTCGGCACGCTGATCGACCAGCCGCGCCAGGCGCAGCCCGACTCGCACGCCGGCCGCCGCGAACCGTATGCGGTCGACGCCACGTCGCAGTGGTACGAGCGGCTGTCCACCACCTTCGACGGCAGCCAGATCAACGCGCTCAAGGTCCGGATGATGGAGGGCTACCGTTCGGAATGGGTCGCGCACGGCGGCGACGAGTTCGTGTACGTGCTGACCGGCCACGTCTGCTACACGATCGGCAAGAAGGATTACCCGCTGTCGCCCGGCGACTCGCTGCACTTCGATGCGAGAAAGCGCCATCGCGTCGCGAACGTTGGCGACGGGCCCGCCGAACTCATCGCGGTCGGCACGCTGCCGCTCTTCGACGACCGCTGCGCCGAATTCGGGTCCGCGGAGAGGGAAATCAGGCCGCTTGCGCGCGATGCCGGCGCGGCGCCGGGCGAGCCGCGCGTGAGCCGCCGTGAAGCGGCGCCGAAACGCGAGCGCGACACGGACGCCGCTCAGTCCACCGACACACCGGCCCGCGCAGCGGCAACCCAGCCGGCTGCCGGCAAGCCACGCGCGGCCGCCGGCAAACGTCCGGCCGCCGCCACCCCGGCCCGCCGCCCCCCCGCCCGCACGACGAAATGACGGCTGGCGGCCGGGCGGCGCACCGCGCCACCCGCTTCTTCCGCACTATTCGCCGATCGCCAGCGCCTGCTTGACGGCCTCGACCCGTGCGCGATGCACGGCGTCCTTGATCTGCATCGCATCGTTGCCGATACCGCGCGCGATCGCGCCCGCGTCGACGCTGCGCGCCGCCACCAGCGCCACGCGCAGCCGCTCGGCCTGCGGATACGGTTGCGTGTCGAGCCCGAGCCGGCCGCGCGCGTCCGATTCGCACGCCTGCAGCATCTCGGCGAAGCGCGCCGGCTTGCGCAGCGCGTCGCTGCGCTCGAAGAGCCGCACCAGCGCGGCCGCGCCCATCTCCATCACGCGATGCAGGTTGCCGTGCTCGCGCGCGACCACCAGCGCAAGCTCGCGGCATTCGTTCGGCACGCGCAGCCGCTCGCACAACGGCTTGATGAGGTCGACGCTGCGGCCTTCATGGCCGACGTGGCGCGGCAGCACGTCGGCGGGCGTCGTCGCCTTGCCGAGATCGTGCGTGAGCGCCGCGAAGCGCACCGGCAGCGAATAGCCCTGCTTCGCCGCATAGTCGACGACCATCATCACGTGCACGCCCGTGTCGACTTCCGGGTGGTAGTCGGCGCGCTGCGGCACGCCCCACAGCGCGTCGACCTCGGGCAGGATGCGCGCGAGCGCGCCGCACGCGCGCAGCACCGCGAACATCCGCGACGGCTTCACCTCCATCAGCCCGCGCGCGATCTCCTGCCACACGCGCTCGGGCACCAGCGCGTCCGCTTCGCCTGCCTCGACCATGCGCCGCATCAGCGCGAGCGTGTCGTCGGCGACCGTGAAATCCGCGAAGCGCGCGGCAAAGCGCGCGATCCGCAGGATCCGCACCGGATCCTCGACGAACGCGTCGCCCACGTGCCGGAACACGCGTGCGCGCAGGTCGGCCTGCCCGTCGAACGGATCGATCACCGGCCCGATCAGCGCGCCCTCCGGGCTCACTTCGCGCGCCATCGCGTTGATCGTCAGGTCGCGCCGTGCGAGGTCCTCGTCGAGCGTCACGTCCGGCGCGTAATAGAACTGGAAACCGTGATAGCCGGCCGCCGTCTTGCGCTCGGTGCGCGCAAGCGCGTATTCCTCCTGCGTGTCCGGATGCAGGAACACGGGGAAATCCTTGCCGACCGGCCGAAAGCCCTGCGCGGCCATCTGCTCGGGCGTCGCGCCCACCACCACGTAGTCGCGGTCCTGCACCGGCACGCCGAGCAATTCGTCGCGGATCGCTCCACCTACTGCGTAGATGTTCATGGCGCGGGTTCGTATTCGGCAATCACGTTGGTTTCGCGGCGTGCGGCCTCGATCCAGCGCTGCACCGCCGGCAGCGCCGTCACGCGTGCCGCGTAGCCGGCCGCCTCCGGCGACAGCGCCGGCGCATACGTGTTGAAGCGCATCACGACGGGCGCATACATCGCATCGGCGATCCCGAATTCGCCGAACAGGAACGGGCCGCCCGATGCCTCGATGCACGCACCCCACAGCGCGTCGATGCGCGCGACGTCGGCGAGCGCATCCGGTGTCGCGCCGCGCCCCGGCATCGATGCACGCACGTTCATCCCCATCTGCGTGCGCAGCGCGGCGAAGCCCGAGTGCATCTCGGCCGAGATGCAGCGCGCATGCGCGCGATCGAGCGAATCGGCCGGCCACATCGGGAACTGCGGATAGCGCTCGGCGAGCGTCTCGGCGATCGCGAGCGAATCCCAGATCGCGGTGCCGTGATCGTCGATCAGGCACGGCACCTTGCCGGTCGGCGAGTACTCGCTGATGCGCGCGGCCGTGTCGTCGCGACGCAGCTCGATCGCGATCTCGTCGAACGGAATCCCGAAATGCGCGAGCAGCAGCCACGGCCGCATCGACCACGACGAGTAATTCTTGTCTCCAATGACGAGTTTCATGGCGGTGTTCCGATAAGCGCGAAAGTGAATGACGGAAAGCGACGGCTCGCGGCACCTAGCGGCGCGAACGGAACCAGTCGAAGCGGGAGCGCCGCGCGGCGTGGCCGAGATATGCGGGCGCGATGCTCTCGAGACTCGCGGGCGACACCCCGAGTTCCGGCGCGAGCGGCCCGGACAGCACGTTCGGCACCGACATCGACGCGAGATTGTCACGCGTGATCACCGGCTCGCCGGGCAGGCATTCGAACACGCGCGCCTGCAGCCTCGCGAGCGCGTCGGGCAGCCGCACGATGCGTGCCTGCCGGCCGACCAGCGTGCCGCAATAGCGCACCAGCTGCTCGAGCGTATAGACGGTCGGGCCGCCGAGCTCGTAGGTCTTGCCGTGCGCGCCCGCGAGATCGAGCGTGTTGACGAAAGCGCGCACGACGTCGCCGACGAACACCGGCTGGAAGCGCGCGTCGGGCATCGCGAGCGGCAGCACGGGCAGCGTGCGCTGCAGGTTCGCGAACGTGTTGAGGAACGCGTCGCCGGGGCCGAACACGACCGACGGGCGGAAGATCGTCAGTGCCAGCGAATCGGTCGCCGCGACCGCATGCAACGCGGCCTCGCCGTCGCCCTTCGAGCGCTGGTACATGCTCGGGCCGTGCGAATCGGCGCCGAGCGCGCTCATATGCAGCACGCGCCGCACGCCGACTTCGACGCATGCGGCGGCGAGCGCGGCCGGCAGCGCGACGTGCGCGCGCTCGAACCCGGGCCCGTACGGCGTGCCGCGGCCGCCGTGCAGCACGCCGACGAGATTGACGGCCGCGTGCGCGCCGGCGACGAAGCGGGCCAGCGTGCGCGTATCGAACGCATCGAGTTCGACGATCTCGACCGGCAGCATCTGCAGGTGGCGCGCGTGCTCGCGCCGCCGCGTGCCGATCCGCACCTGCTTGCCGGCGTCGAGCAGCGCGTTGACGAGCCGGCTGCCGATGAAGCCGGTGCCGCCCAACAGCGCGACAGTCTGGCGATCATCCATGTTCGAGACCTCTAAGGGGCTGTTCACGCTAATAACGGGCTTGCGAACGAGCCTTGCCGGCTGCCCCCCAAGGGGACTTCCTTCGGGCGCGTGCAAGAAGCAAGGAGCGCCGTTTGGCCTAGCCAAACAAGCGACGCGCGACGCCGCAATGCGGCCGGCAAGGCTCGTTCCCCTGTTTGGAAAAAATCATTCGCGGGGCTGGCCGCCAGAAGGGCCGATCGCTGCGTCATGCTCCTTGCGAATACGTCGAGTATTCGCTTCGTCGCAATCCTTGCGCTCGGCCCTTCTGGCGGCCAGCGCAAGCCCGTTGTTAGCGTGAACAGCCCCTTAAACACTGCCGCGTCTCGCGCGGCAGTGTGTATGTTGCGGATCAGGGCGAGATCATGCCTAGACGTTTCTTCAACGACTGCGGTTTGCCCTCGAAGAGCGCCGCGTAGTAGACGGTATTCGACAGCACGTTCTTCACGTAGTCGCGCGTCTCGTTGAATGGAATCGTCTCTGCGAAGATCGCGCCTTCAACCGGTTGCGTCAACACCTGGCGCCACTGGCGCGGCCGGCCAGGGCCCGCGTTGTAACCGGCGGTCGCCAGCACCGGCGAGCTGTCGAAGGTGTTGTAGATGTCCGCCAGATACCAGGTGCCGAGCTGGATGTTGGTATTGATGTCGTGCATCTGCGCACGCGTGATCGCGCCCATCCCGAGCTTCTTCGCGACGAGTTGCGCGGTGGCCGGCATCAGCTGCATCAGCCCGCCCGCGCCGACCGACGAACGCGCGTTCGTGATGAAGCGCGACTCCTGGCGGATCAGCCCGTACGCCCATTCGATGTCGAGGCCCGACGACTGCGCGTAGCGCTCGACGATGTCGCGATACGGCGACGGGTAGCGCAGCGTGAAGTCGTGCTCGGCCTTCGTGCGGTCGGCCGTATTGACCGTGCGGTCGAGCAGGTCGATGCGCTTGCCGTATTCGGCGGCCGCGAGCAGCTGGCGATCGGTCATCCCGCGCAGCGGCCAGTTCCATTCGCGGTTGCCTTCGAGACGCAGGTTCAGCCCGTAGAAGCGCTGCGCGAGCGCGAAGCCCGGGATCTTGCTCATCGCGTCGACCTCGGCGTCGCTCACCTTCGTGCGCGGCGGAATCGACGTGCGCTGGCCGAGTTCTTCACCGGCGAGCTGCCCGTAGAAGTTGAACTGGCCCGCGACCTGCTCGAATTCCTGGTTCGCCTGCAGCGTGTCGCCGCTCTGCTTGAGCGCACGCGCATGCCAGTAGATCCATGCCGGATCGTCGCGCAGCGACGGCGGCATCTGTTCGATCGACCAGCGCACCATCGGCCAGTTGCCGACGAGCAGCGCGGCGCGCGTGCGCCATTCGTAGCCCGGGTTCGACAGCGGCGCGTTCGCAGATTTCGCATACCAGACCGACGCGAGCGGCGAGCGCTTGATCGCGCCCTGGTAGCCGATCGCGCCCCACGCGATCGCCTGCTCCTGCTTCGTCAGCGAGCCGGCGACCGACGTCAGCATCCCTGCTGCCGCGTCCGGATCGTTGCGCGCCATGCGGCCGAGCGCGATCAGCGCGAGCTGGTGCGATGCGGCGTCGGGGCCGACGCCGCGCGCGAGATACAGCGGCGGCGCGCTCGTCGCCTGGTCGAAGCCGACCGGGCGCGGGCCGAGCGCGTCGACGATCTTGCCGCCGAGCGTCGTGTAGTTCTGCTCGTACGCGAGGCGAGCCTGCTGCCACACGTCGTCGCTCGTGAACTGCTGGTTGACCGTCAGTGCCGTAATCAGGTCGACACAGGCGTCGCCGTAGTATTTCGGCTCGACGAGCAGCGCGCGCGCCGCCTCGGCGACGTTCTCGCCACGCGCCGCGCGCGATTCGAGCGCGTAGCACTTGACCTGCGTGTCGTCGTCGAGCACGAAGCGCTTGTACTGATCGTCGAAGTTGCGCCAGTCGTGGCGCGCGCCGAGCACGAGCAGGTAGTCGTTGCGCAGGCGGTCGGCGATCGCCTGGCCGTCGTAGCGCTGCAGGAACGACTGCACGGGGGCGTCGGGCGCGTCGACACGCGCGCGGCCCGTCGAATCGAACAGCTGCGGCTTGATCTGGAAATACTCGACGTAGGACGGGACCGGATAATTCGGGATCGTCGACGCGAGCTGCGCGGCCTTCGCGGCGTCGTTGCGGCGCGCGGCTTCGCGAAGCTGCACGAAGATCTGGTCGTCCCCGGCGAGCGTGTCGTCGTTCGGTGCCGCACACGCGGCCGTGCCCGCGACGAGCGCGGCGGCCGACAGCGCGAGCGCGAGCGCGCGATATACTCGGAAAAGGCTGTTCGACATCGTTTTGAATGGAGCACGAAGTGAGCGAAAGCATAGCATGCAACCCTGTGCCGAACCCGAAGGTTGCGCTGCGCAAAACGCTGTCCGGCGCGCGTCGCGACGCCGCGTCGCAGCCCGATGCAAACGCCGCACTCGACACACGGCTGCGCCTGTTGCTCGCGCAGCTCGCACCGCGCACGGTCGGCTTCTACTGGCCGCTGCCGGGCGAATTCGACGCGCGCGACGCGGTGCTCGCGTGGTCCGCGGCCGGCACGGGCCGCCGTGCCGCGCTGCCGGTGATCGGCGAGCGCCACACCCCGCTCGCGTTCCATGCGTGGGATGCGCACACGCCGATGCGCGAAGGGCATCACCGGATTCCGGAGCCGGCGTCGGGAATCGTCGTCGTGCCCGACCTGTTGCTGATTCCGTGTGTGGGATTCGATCTGCAGCGCTACCGGCTCGGCTATGGCGGCGGCTATTACGACCGCACGCTCGCGACGTGGCCGGGCGACACGCTGCCGGTGACGGTCGGCATCGCGTATGAAGCGTGCCGCGTGGATGCGCTGCCGGCCGAAGCACACGATCTCGCGATGCGCTGGATCGTGACCGACGGCGCGCTTTACCCGGCCGCTGCCGGATGACGCGGCGCGCGACACCGCGTCAGCGGCATGCCGCGCGTCACCGCGTTCACCGTCCCGTCCGCAATCGTTTACAGCGAGGCCGCCGCGCGCGCGGCCGTGTCGTAGAGGCCCGATGCGTGGCGCAGCAGCTGCGCCGCGTCGCCGATCTGCGCGTTGGTGAGTCCGCTGTCCTTCAGCGTCTCGATCAGGCAATGCTCGCGCACCTCCCGATACTTCAGGCACAGCTCGCGGCCCGCGTCGGTCGCGAAGAAGAACACTTCCTTGCCGCTCTTCTCGCTCTTCACATAGCCGCGCGCGATCAGTTTTTTCAGCGCATAGGTCGCGACGTGCGTATCCTCGATATTGAGCACGAAGCAGATGTCGGCGAGCTTTTTCTTGCGTTCGCGATGGCTGACGTGATGCAGCAGCGACACCTCGACCGCCGTCATGTCCTTCGCGCCCGCCGCCGACATGCAGCGCACCATCCAGCGGTTGAATGCGTTGCCGGCCATGATGAGCCCGTATTCGAGCTCCGACAGCTCCGCGCTCGAATCGGAAACGAGGTGTTCGGATGACACGATCTTGGTCGCAGGACGCTTCATGGAAAGGCGGCGCAAGCCGGATGTCAGAGTGTGCCGAGTGTACGACAGAAGCCGCCGCATCCGGGCTAGGCGAAAACGCTTATTGGGAAGTTGTCGATATTTTATTGACAATGTGCGCTAACATTGCCGTCCGAACCGTGCCAGTCCGATGACGCAACCCCGCATTTATCCGCTCGGCGATGCCGCCCTCGTCTGCGAGGTGCCGCCGCCCGCCACGCTCGATTGCCAGCGCCGCGTCTGGGCCGTCGCCGAGGTCGCGCGCGCGTGGCCCGACGTGATCGACGTCGTGCCGGGCATGAACAACCTGACGATCGTGTTCGACGCGCTCGCCGCGACGGCCGAGTCGCTCACACCGGCGCTGCGCGACGCGTGGGAAACCGCCGACGTCGAGCACGCGGACGGCCGCGACATCGAGATCCCGGTCGAATACGGCGGCGCCGCCGGGCCCGACCTGCCGGCCGTCGCCGCGCATACGGGGCTGTCGGCCGATGAAGTCGTCGCGCGCCACGTGGCCGGCGAATACGTCGTGTTCTTCGTCGGTTTCCAGCCGGGCTTCGCGTATCTCGGCGGCCTCGATGCGTCGCTGCACACGCCGCGCCGCGCGGCACCGCGCCTCGAAGTGCCGGCCGGCTCGGTCGGCATCGGCGGTGCGCAGACGGGCATCTATCCGGCCACGTCGCCCGGCGGCTGGCAGCTGATCGGCCGCACGTCGCACGTGCTGTTCGACCCGACGCGGTCGCAGCCGACGCTGCTGCTGCCCGGCGACCGCGTGCGCTTCACCATTGCCGGAGTCGACGCGACATGAGCCAGAACACCGCACCGGGCACGATCGAGGTCGTCCGCGCCGGCCCGCTGTCGACCGTGCAGGATCTCGGCCGCCGCGGCACACGCCATCTCGGCGTCGCGCAAGGCGGCGCGCTCGACGGTCTCGCGCTCGAGGTCGGCAACCGCCTCGTCGGCAATCGCCCCGACGCGGCGGCCGTCGAGATCACGATCGGTCCGGCCGCGTTCCGCTTCACGCGCGCGACGCGCATCGCGATCACCGGCACCGAATTCGGCGCGACGCTCGACGGCAAGCCCGTGTTTTCATGGTGGAGCCTGCCGGTCACGGCCGGGCAGACGCTCGTGCTGCCGGCCGCGAAGCGCGGGATGCGCGGCTATCTGTGCATCGCAGGCGGCATCGACGTGCTGCCGATGCTCGGCTCGCGCAGCACCGATCTCGCGTCGCGCTTCGGCGGCCTCGGCGGCCGCGCGCTGCGCGACGGCGACCGGCTCCCGATCGGTGTGCCGCCGGCCGGCGCCGGCTGCCTCGCGGCCGATGCGCCCGAGTTCGGCGTGAAGGCGCCCGCGTGGTGCGCGTTCGTGCGCGTCGACGAGCCGCCGCGCCGCCACCGTCCCGCGCATGCGCCATGGGCGATGCCCGTGCGCGTGCTGCCGGGCCCCGACTACGCGTCGTTCGCGGCCGATTCGCAGCAGGCGTTCTGGGACGAGGAATGGCTCGTCACCGCGAACAGCAACCGGATGGGCTATCGGCTCGCCGGCGCCGAGCTCGCGCGCGAGCGGCCGGCCGAGCTGCTGTCGCACGCGGTGCTGCCCGGCACGATCCAGGTGCCGCCGAACGGCCAGCCGATCGTGCTGATGCACGACGCGCAGACCACCGGCGGCTATCCGAAGATCGGCACGGTGATCCGCGCGGATCTCTGGAAACTTGCACAAGCACGGCTCAACCTGCCGATCCGCTTCGTGCGCACGACACCCGACGCCGCGCGCGCCGCCCTGACCGCAGAACGTGCCTATCTGCGGCAGATCGACGTCGCGATCGAGATGCGCGAGGAAGCGCGCCGCCGCGCGCAGTCGCGCGCGGCGTGACAATGGCGGAAGCAACACGGAGGACGCGCCACGCCATCAGTGGACGAGGAACATTATGGAAATCGATCTGAATGCCGATCTCGGCGAAGGATGCGGATCGGACGAGGCGCTGCTCGACCTCGTCACGTCGGCGAACATCGCGTGCGGCTGGCATGCAGGCGGCGCCAATGCGATGCGCGACTGCGTGCGCTGGGCCGTGCAGAAAGGCGTGTCGATCGGCGCACACCCGAGCTTTCACGACCCGGAGAATTTCGGCCGCAAGGAAATGCAGCTGCCGGCCGGCGACATCTATGCGGGCGTGCTGTACCAGCTCGGCGCGCTGTCGGCGATCGCGCAGGCCGAAGGCAGCCGCATCGTGCACGTGAAGCCGCACGGCGCGCTATACAACCAGGCCGCGCGCGACCCGATGATCGCCGACGCGGTGGTCTCCGCGATCCACGACTTCGATCCGTCGCTCGCCGTGTTCGGGCTCGCGAACAGCGTGTTCGTCGCGGCCGCGCGCCACGCGGGGCTCGCCGCGGTGGAGGAAGTGTTCGCCGATCGCGGCTACCGCGCGGACGGCTCGCTCGTGCCGCGCAGCCAGCCCGGCGCGCTGATCGACGATGAGGACGCGGTGCTCGCGCGCACGCTCGACATGGTGCGCGAGCGGCGGGTGCGGGCGGTGAGCGGCGAGTGGGTACCGCTCAATGCGCAGACCGTCTGCCTGCACGGCGACGGCCCGCATGCGCTCGCGTTCGCGAAGCGGATCCGCGCGGCGCTCGAAGCGGCAGGCGTCGACGTCGTCGCGCCCGGCGCGCTGCAGGCCGACGAAGGCGCGTGACGGGTTCGTCCGCCCCGCTGCCGCCTTGCAAAATCTGCCGCGCACAAGAAAAAAGCGCCCTCGTGGCGCTTTTCTGTTGGCGCAATCGCCGCGGACTTCGCCGTCTGTCGATTCGCCCCCCGAAACCGTCTGTCGACGGTGACCGGAAAAATGCTCCGGATTAAAAAACGTCCGCCGCCGCCCGATTGCTGCTTCCCCCGGCCGGACGACGGAGCGTCGCTTATCCGCAAGTCTGTCGCATGCATTTGTTGTGCCGACGATGTTTGGCCCCGCCGTGCATGCAGACACTCCGCGGCCGGCACGATCATCACGTGCCGGCTACGCTAACCCCGCGCTTTGTTTTCTGCTACCCCGTAGAACTTTTCTATTCTTTTCATTTTTTCAACTTGTGGGATGAAGAATAGATATTGGCAGAACGGGATGTCAATCGTTTTAAACGCTATTTCCTGAGGATTCGAGGGTTTTCCTTATCGAACCGCGCGGCCGCGCAGGCGCTTCACGCCGCGCGCGCAGCGTCGATCAAACAGGGGAGGATCGGTGCGCGGCACCCGGCGCGATCAGTTCGCGTCGACTTGGTATCCTTGCTGGCGCAACAATTCGAGCACTCCGCGCGGGCCGCCCAGATGCAGCGCGCCGATCGCGACGAATACCGGCCGGTTCGGTGCGGCGATTGCCGTCATCCGTGCAACGAAGCGCCGGTTGCGCTCGTACAGGATCTTGTTGTCGATCGACGCAGACAGCGCCTTCGAACGGGCCAGCCGCTCGCTCTTCGCGACCGCCCACGCCGAGATCGCATCGGCGTCGCCAATTTGCCACAGCCGGTGCAGCGACTTGATGTCGTCGGCGTTCTGCGCCGGCGTCTGCACCATGTCCTGCGCGAGCATTTCGCGCTGTTCGGCGAGCGTCAGCCCGGTGAACGCGCGCATCTGCTCGGCGAGCGTCTCGAGCCCGATCACGCGGCCGCCCTTCTTCTTCAGGAACACGTTCTGCAGTTGCGCCTCGGTGCCGTACTCGGTCTGCAGGCCGGCGGACAGCGAGTCGTAGGTCTCGACGACCAGCGCCGCGAGCCACGGCCGCATCCGGCGGATCTCCACGAGCGCGGCCGGGTTGCCGCGCAGGCGCGCCGCGAGGCGCTGCCACAGCGGCTCGGGCAGCAGGCGCTGCAGGCACGGATAGCGGCACACGCCGTACTTCGACACGTCGTCCTGCGATTCGAGCAGATCGTCCGGCGACAGCTCGAGCGCAAGCGTCGGCGACGCGGCGAGCGCCGCGAGGATGCGCGGCCGGAACGGCTGCGCGCCCGGATAGTCGGACGGGTCGCCCGTGTGCAGCGTGCCGAGCAGGTACAGCGTGACCCTGCCTTTGGTGGCGACATAGAACGGCATGCGTGCGGGCTGCACGCGCACCGTGCCGCGCGCGACCGTGCCGTTCGACACGGACGGCGCGTGGAAGCCCGGCAGGCTCATGCCGGGCGGCGGAACCTGCGATGGATGGATCGGCGAACTCGCCGGCGCGCGCCCTTCGGCACGCGCGGCATCGACCGGCACCAGCATGCTGGCGGCCACGCATGCGCCGGCCAGCGCCGCGCCCGTGACCGTGCGCACGCTCCAGCGCCGTGCGTTGCGGCACGCGCGCATCATGCGCGCGCTGCCGGCCCCCGAACGGCGCACGCCAGGCGCGCGCGCCGCCAAACCATCAGGCATTCGCCTCCCCCACCTCCTCGGCGCGATGGCAGGCCACGCGGCGTCCGTCGACGTCGCGCAGCTGCGGTTCCTCGACGCGGCACCGCTCGACCGCGTACGGGCAGCGCTGGTGAAACGCGCAGCCCGACGGCGGATTGAGCGGCGACGGCAGCTCGCCCTGCAGCTTGATCTGCACGCGGCGGTCTTCCTCGAAGATCGCCGGCGTCGCCGACATCAGCGCGCGCGTGTACGGATGGCGCGGCCGAGCGTAGATCGTCGCCTTGTCGCCGAGCTCGGCGACGCTGCCGAAATACATCACCATCACGTCGTCCGCGACGTGCTCGACCACCGACAGGTTGTGCGAGATGAACACGTAGCTCGTCTTGAACTGCTCCTGCAGATCCATGAACAGGTTCAGGATCTGCGCCTGGATCGACACGTCGAGCGCGGACACCGGCTCGTCGGCGACGACGATGCGCGGATCGAGGATCATCGCGCGCGCGATCGCGACCCGCTGGCGCTGGCCGCCCGAGAACATGTGCGGATAACGCTTCGCGTGCTCGGGCCGCAGGCCGACCGTGCGCATGATCTGTGCGATGCGCGCGCCGCGCTCGGCGGCCGTCAGGTTCGCGTTGATCTCGAGCGGCTCGGAAAGCGTCTGCTCGACGGTCTTGCGCGGATTGAGCGACGCGAACGGGTTCTGGAACACCATCTGCACGCGGCGGCGCAGGTCGGCGACCGTCTCGCGGCTTGCGCCGGCGACGTTCTTGCCGTCGATCGTCAGGCTGCCCGCCGTCGGCGTCTCGATCATCGTGAGCTGGCGCGCGAGCGTCGACTTCCCGCAGCCCGATTCGCCGACGACGGCGAGCGTCTTGCCGCGCTTCAGCGAGAACGACACGCCGTTCAGCGCCTTCACCGTGCCCTGCCCGAACATCCCGCGCTTCACCGAATAGTGTTTCGCGAGGCCGTCGGCCACCAGCACGGCTTCCTCGTCGTGCGGCGTGGCACGCGTTTGATTGACTGCATTCATCGTGCACCTCCCGTCAGGTCGAGGTTGGAAACATTGAGCGGCTTGATGCAGCGTGCGCGCATCGCATCGTTGCCGGACACCAGCGTATCGAGCGCCGGCCGCGCCTTGCGGCAGTCGTCGACGACGTACTTGCAGCGCGGCGCGAACAGGCACCCGGACGGGCGATCATCGCGGCCCGGCACCATGCCGGGCAATGCGGCAAGGCGACGCGCCCCCTTATTGTGCTCGGGAATCGCCGCGAGCAGCGCTTCGGTGTATGGATGATGCGGCGCACGGAAGATGTCCGGCACGCGATTGGTCTCGATCACCTCGCCCGCATACATCACCGCGACGCGCTGCGCGACCTCCGACACCACGGCCAGGTCGTGCGAGATCAGCACGAGCGCCATCCCGCGCTCCTTCTGCAGCTTCACGAGCAGGTCCATGATCTGCGCCTGGATCGTCACGTCGAGCGCGGTGGTCGGCTCGTCGGCGATCAGCAGCTTCGGGTTGCACGCAACCGCCATCGCGATCATCACGCGCTGGTTCATCCCGCCCGACATCTGGTGCGGAAACGACGTGACGCGGTTCTTCGCGTCGGGAATACCGACCTGGTCGAGCAGCTCGAGCGCGCGCCGGTGCAGCGCATCGCCGCGCAGGCCTTCGTGCAGCTTCAGCACCTCCTTGATCTGGTAGCCGACCGTGTAGCTCGGGTTCAGGCTCGTCAGCGCGTCCTGGAACACCATCGCGATGTCCTTGCCGACGATCTTGCGGCGCGCCTTCGGCGACGCCTTCAGCAGGTCCACGCCGTTGAACGTGACTTCATCCGCCGTCACCTTGCCCGGTGCATCGATCAGGCCCATCAGCGCCATCATCGTCACGCTCTTGCCCGAGCCCGATTCGCCGACGACGCCCACCACCTCGCCCGGTGCGATCGACAGGTTGATCCGGTCGACTGCGGGCAGGCCGTTGAAGTTCACCGCGAGATTGCGGATGGTCAGAAGATCTTGTGTCATTTGTGTCATGTCACGCCATCCGTTTCAGCTTGGGATCGAGCGCGTCGCGCAGCCCGTCGCCGAGCAGGTTGATCGCGAGCACCGAAATCAGGATCGACAGGCCGGGCATCGTCACGATCCACCATGCGTTGTCGATGTAGTCGCGCGCGGAGGCCAGCATCGCGCCCCACTCGGCGGTCGGCGGCTGCACGCCGAGGCCGAGGAAGCCGAGGGCGGCCGCGTCGAGGATGGCCGACGAGAAGCCGAGCGTCGCCTGCACGATCAGCGGCGCCGTGCAGTTCGGCAGCACTTGCGAGAACATCAGGCGCAGCGTGCCGGCACCGGCCACGCGCGACGCCGTCACGTACTCCTTCTGCAGCTCGCCGAGCGCCGACGCGCGCGTGAGACGCACATAGGCCGGCAGCGCGACGATCGCGATCGCGAACATCGTGTTGGTGAGGCCCGGGCCGATGATCGCGACGACCGCGACCGCGAGCAGCAGCGACGGCAGCGCGAGCAGCACGTCCATGATGCGCATCACGGGCGTGTCGGCCCACTTCTGGAAGAACGCGGCGACCAGCCCGAGCACGATGCCGGGGATCAGCGCGAGCACGACCGACACGAAGCCGATCCAGAACGACATCCGCGCGCCGAACATCAGGCGCGAAAGAATGTCGCGGCCCGCTTCGTCGGTGCCGAGGATGAATTTCCAGTTGCCGCCGTCAAGCCACGCGGGCGGGATCTTCACGAAGTCGCGGTATTGCTCGACCGGGCTGTGCGGCGCGATCAGCGGCGCGAAGATCGCGACCAGGATCAGCACCAGCACGACGACGCCGGCGCCGACGGCGCCGCGGTTGCGCGAGAAGTTGGCCCAGAACTCGCGCAGCGCGAGCGCACGGCCGCCGGCCGGCGCGGATTCGGTCGGCAGGGTGTTTTGCAGATTGCTCATGGAATTACCTCGTGTGGCGGATGCGCGGATTCAGCACGCCGTACAGCAGGTCGACGACCAGGTTCACGACGATCACGAGCGTCGCGATCAGCAGGATGCCGCCCTGGACGACCGGATAGTCGCGGCGGCCGATCGCATCGATCAGCCACTTGCCGACACCGGGCCACGAAAAGAGCGTCTCGGTCAGCACGGCGCCCGCGAGCAGCGTGCCGATCTGCAGGCCGATCACGGTGACGACCGGGATCAGCGCGTTGCGCAGCGCATGCACGACGACCACGCGCACGGGCGACAGCCCTTTCGCGCGTGCGGTGCGGATGTAGTCCTCGCGCAGCACTTCGAGCATCGACGAGCGCGTCATCCGCGCGATCACCGCGAGCGGGATCGTGCCGAGCACGATCGACGGCAGGATCAGGTGGCTCACCGCCGACTTGAACGAGCCTTCGTCCGGCGCGAGCAGCGCGTCGATCAGCATGAAGCCCGTCGGATGCGGGAAGTCGTATTCGACCGCGATACGGCCCGACACGGGCGTCCAGCCGAGATACGACGAAAACACCATGATGAGGATCAGCCCCCACCAGAAGATCGGCATCGAGTAGCCGGTGAGCGCGGTGCCCATCACGCCGTGATCGACGACCGAGCCGCGCCGCAGCGCGGCAATCACGCCGGCGGGCAGGCCGACCGCGAGCGCGAACACGAGCGCGCACAGCGACAGCTCGACGGTCGCCGGGAAGCGCGCGAAGAACTCGCCCGCGACGCTGGTGTTGGTGATGATCGACGTGCCGAGGTCGCCGTGCAGTGCACGGCCGATGTAGTGGATGTACTGCACGGGCAGCGGCTGGTCGAGCCCGAGCCGTTTCATTGCCTCCGCATGCATCGCGGGATCGACGCCGCGCTCGCCCATCATCACTTCGATGGGGTCGCCCGGTATCAGGTGAATCAGCGCAAACGCCAGGATGGTGATGCCGATGAAGGTCGGGATCACCATGCCCACGCGGCGCAACACGAATCTGAACATGATGCGTCTCGTATTTTCTTGTGGGAAATGTGCGACCGGCGACGGGAAGCTTTTGGCCTCCCGCCGCCGGATGAGTTAGCCAGTCTTCGTAGACAGCTTATACGGGCCGTATTACTTCACGCCGACACCATCGAAGCGGGCATAGCCGAGCGGCTCGATGCGCATGTCGACCACGGTCTTGCGTACCGGCTGGTAGACCGTCGAGTTCGCGATCGGCGAGAACGGCAGCTGCTGCGCGAAGATCTGCTGGGCTTGCGTGTAGATCTTCGTGCGCGCATCCTGGCCCGTCGTCGTGCGCCCCTTCTGAACCAGGTCGTCGAACGGCTTGTAGCACCAGTGCGAGAAGTTGTTGCCCTTGATCGCTTCGCAGCCGAGCAGCGTGCCGAGCCAGTTGTCGGGGTCGCCGTTGTCGCCCGTCCAGCCGATCAGCATCGTGTCCTGCTCGCCGCCGTGCGCGCGCTTGATGTACTCGCCCCACTCGTACGTGACGATCTTCGCCTTCACGCCGATCTTCGCCCAGTCGGCCTGGATCATCTCGGCCATCAGGCGGGCGTTCGGGTTGTACGCGCGCTGCACCGGCATCGCCCACAGCGTGATGTCGAAACCGTTCGGGAAGCCTGCCTTCGTGAGCAGCGCCTTCGCCTTCGCGGTGTCGTACGCGGGCATCTTCAGGTTCTTGTCGTACGACCATTGGGTCGGCGGCATCGGCGCGCTCGCGGCCTGGCCCGCACCCTGATAGACGGATTCGAGAATCGCCTTCTTGTTGATCGCCATGTCGAGTGCCTGACGCACTTCGAGCTTGTCGACCGGCTTGTGCTCGACGTTGTACGCGAGGTAGCCGAGGTTGAAGCCCGGCTGCGACGGCATGTCGATGCCCGAGTCGGCCTTCAGCGTCGCGATGTCGGCCGGACGCGGATAGCTCATCACCTGGCATTCGTTGCGCTTGATCTTCTGCACGCGCACGCCCGGATCGGGCGTGATCGAGAAGATCAGCTTCGAGATCTTCACCGCGCCCTTCTTCCAGTAATCGGGATTGCCGTCGAAACGGATCGTCGCGTCCTTCGTGTAGCTGCGGAAGATGAACGGGCCCGTGCCGATCGGCTTCTGGTTGATGTCGGCGGCCTTGCCGGCCTTCATCAGCTGGTCGCCGTATTCGGCCGACAGGATCGACGCGAATTCCATCGCCATGTTCTGGATGAACGGCGCGTTCGGCTCGGCCAGCGTGAACTTCACGGTGTACGGATCGACCTTCTCGACCTTCGTGATCAGTTTGTCGAGGCCCATGTCGGTGAAGTACGGGAACGACACCGGATAGGCCTTGCGGAACGGCTGGTTCGGATCGAGCATGCGCTCGAACGTGAACACGACGTCGTCCGCGTTGAATTCGCGCGTCGGCTTGAAGAAGTCGGTCGTGTGGAACTTCACGCCATGACGCAGGTGGAACGTGTACACCTTGCCGTCGGACGAGACGTCCCACTTCTCGGCGAGGCCCGGCTCGACCTTGGTGCCGCCGCGCTCGAATTCGACGAGCCGGTTGTAGACGGTGAACGTGGCGGCGGTGAAATCGACGCCGGTCGTGAATTGCGCGGAATCAAAACCCGCCGGGCTGCCTTCTGAGCAGTAGACGAGCGTTTTGTTCGGGATCTGTGCGAATGCAGAACCCGCGACGCCGAGCGATGCCGCTGCCACGCCTGCAATGGCGGTAACACGCAGGGTGTGCAACAGACGGTTGTATTCCATGTTTCCTCCAGGTCTCCAGATCGGAACCGGTCCCCCAGGGGGCCGGGTACGCGGATATTACTTGAGCTAGCGATTCTGCAACAAGCCGGAGAAAAAACTCTTCTAGACGCATCCACGCGGGTTTTTGCCGATGTCTTGGACACGCGAAAAGTGCGTCTGCACGCGCGAGCGGCCATTTCGCCGATCCGGCGCGTGTTTCCTTCGATAACTAAACAATTCGTGCGTGCATGCGAACGTGCGTCACGCGGTATGTCCGCGTGATTTCCGGGCTTCGCCGCGCATCGTTGCGTTTTCGGAAACGATGAGATGCCTGTCCTGGCACGTACCGTCAGGCCGGCGCGTCGAGATCGGCGCTGCGCGCGGGCACGAACGCGACCGCGACGATCGACAGCGCGAGCCCCGCCATCACGTAATAGGTCGGCGCGAGCGGCGTGCCCGTCGCCTTGATCAGCCACGTGACGATGAACTGCCCGAACCCGCCGAACAGCATCACCGCGACGTTGTACGCGATCGACAGCCCGGTCGAGCGCACGTTGGCCGGGAACAGCTCGGCGATCATCGCGCCGAAGGGCCCGTAGTAGCCGGCGAGCGTCACCGACAGCACGGCCTGCACCGTGATCAGCCGCCCGATGCTCGGCGCGGCGTCGAGCCACGCGAACAACGGGTATATCAGCGCGAGCGTCAGCACGAGCGACCACAGCGACAGCCCCTTGCGGCCGATGCGGTCCGACCACGCGCCGGCGATCGGCGACAGCACCATCAGCAGCAGGTTGCCGACGATCACCGCGTAGAACGATTCCGCATACGGCAGCTTCAGTTGCTTCACCGCGAAGGTCGGCAGATAGCTGATCAGTACGTAGATCGTCACCGTCAGCGCGATCACCGAGCCGAGCCCGCACAGCACCTCGCGCGGGTGGCGCGTGAATACTTCGCCGAGCGTCGCACGGCGCGCGCTTTGCTGCGCATGCAGGAACGCTTCGGAATCGGCGAGATGACGGCGGATATAAAAGCCGATCGGCCCGATCACGAGGCCGAGGATGAACGGCACGCGCCAGCCCCAGCTGTGCAGCGCGTCGTGCGACAGCCCGCGCGTGACGGCCGCGCCGACCAGTGCGCCGATCAGCAGCGCGGCCGCCTGGCTCGCCATCTGCCAGCTGCCGTAGAAGCCGCGTTTCGAGAACGGCGCGGCTTCGATCAAGAGCGCGGTCGCGCTGCCGAATTCGCCGCCCGCCGAGAAACCCTGCAGCAGGCGGCCGAGCACGATCAGGATCGGGCCGCCGATGCCGATCGCCGCATAGGGCGGCGCGATCGCGAGCAGGAAGATGCCGGCCGTCATCAGCAGGATCACGAGCGACAGCGCGGCCTTGCGGCCCGCTCGGTCCGCATAGAGCCCGAACACGATGCCGCCGATCGGGCGCATGAAGAACGCGACGCCGAACGTCGCGGTGGTCAGGAGCAGCGACGAGTATTCACTGGTCGTCGGGAAGAACAGCTCGGCGATCACGACCGTCATGAAGCCGAACACCGTGAAGTCGTACCACTCGAGCGCGTTGCCGATCACGGCCGCCGCGACCGCGCGCCGGTTCAGCGCACGCTCGGGCCGGATCGTTTTGGTTGAATTCGCAATCGTCGCCATGCGAGCCTCGTTCTCGTGAATTCGCCGTATCGGGCGGCGCGGCGCGCGGGGATGCCGCGGCACGCTGGTTTGCAGCGAGTGTAGAAAGCGACGGAACCGTTTTCAAGCAATAAAAACGCCCGCCGTCGTCCGACGGCGGGCGTTTTGCGGTTTTCGCCACATTGCGGCATCGCACGATGCCGCAGCGGACGTCAACCCATCTTCGAGAATGCGCTGCACCAGCCCTTCGACGACACCTGCTTGCCGGGGAACGCGCCGCACGGGCCCGAAGCCGAGCCCTTCTTGCCCTGGTACAGCATGCAGGCCGCGCAATCCTGGCCCGCTGCGTATTTCGGATACTTCGTCTTGTCGACCTTCGTGGCATCGGCCTTGTAGCCGAGCGCCACGGCGGTCGGATCCGTTTCCGACAGCATCGGCGCATCGGCCAGCGCTTCGCGCGACAGTGCCAGCGCGGACACGGCGCCAATGCTCGTAATCAGGAAACTCCGACGGGTTGTTTTCATGGGGGACTCGCTCCACGTTATTGGTTTGAAAGCTGCTCTGCCGACAGCCGTTCGACAGAATAACGCTCAAGCGGATGAATGTGCGCGCCGAAATGCCGGAGATAAGGGATTTCACACGGGTTTCGCACGGCCGGTCCGTCCCCGCGCGTGCCGCATGGGTCACGCATGCGACGTCATGTCGCCGACGCGCTGCGCGAGCGCGAGCGACGCGGTCAGCCCCGGCGACTCGATGCCGAACAGGTTCACGAGCCCGCGCACGCCGTGCTGCGCGGCGCCCTGCACAATGAAGTCCGCCGGCGACTCGCCGGGCCCCGCGAGCTTCGGCCGGATGCCCGCGTACGCCGGCTGCAGCGCGTCGTCGGGCAAGCCCGGCCAGAATGCGCGGATCGACGCGTAGAACGCGCCCGCGCGCGCCGGATCGACTTCATAGCGCAGCGAGTCGCACCACTCGACGTCCGGGCCGAAGCGCGCCTGCCCGCCGAGATCGAGCGTCAGGTGCACGCCGAGCCCCGCGCGATCGGGCATCGGGTAGATCAGGTGCGAGAACGGCGCGCGGCCCGACAGGTTGAAGTAATTGCCGCGCGCGAGATAGAGCGGCGGCACCCAGCGCGGATCGAGGCCGCGCGTGCGGCGCGCGAGCGCCTGCGCACCGAGGCCCGCGCTGTTGATCACGCAGGCGGCCTCGATCTCGGTCGGCGCGTCGCCGCCGGTGCACACGACGAAGCG
The DNA here is from genome assembly GCF_003857965.1 of Burkholderia sp. Bp9031. NCBI lineage: Bacteria > Pseudomonadati > Pseudomonadota > Betaproteobacteria > Burkholderiales > Burkholderiaceae > Burkholderia > Burkholderia sp. Bp9031. The sequence continues at coordinate 179,974 of NZ_QTPW01000010.1, read as the reverse complement.
GCCGCCGCGCAGCACCTCGATCGATTCGACGGGAGACTTCAGCGCGCACATCGCGCCGTCGCGCTCGGCATCGCCGAGCAGTGCGAGCATCAGCTGGCGGCTGTCGACGATGCCGGTGCTCGGCGAGAACAACGCCTCCGTGCATTCGAGCGCGGGCTCGAGCGTCTGCGCCTCGGCGCGCGTGAGCGGCATCAGGTCGAGCACACCGTTTTCCACTGCGCGCGCGGCGATCGCCTTCAACTGCTTCACCTGCGCGGCACTCGTCGCGACGAGCAGCTTGCCCACGCGCCGGTGCGGCACGTGGTGCGTTTCGCAGAATTCGTACAACAGGTCGCGCCCGTGCACGCACGACATCGCCTTCAGCGAACCGCGCGGGTAGTAGAGCCCCGCGTGAATCACTTCGCTGTTGCGCGAACTCGTGCCCGTGCCGATCGCGTCGGCGGCCTCGAGCACGATCGTTTCGCGCCCGCGCGCGGCGAGCTCGCGCGCAATCGCAAGACCGACGACACCTGCGCCGATCACCACACAATCCATCTGCTCCATGGCGTTTCGCTTCACTCACGCGTCGAGGGGAGAGAAAGGAATTGTACGTCCCGGTTCGCCCGCTTGCCGAACGTATGTGTATCGGCACGTACGCACGCGCCGCGACGCGCGGCGCGACGTGCGCAGGCCTCGGCGATACGCGCGCCGCCGGCTCAGAATCCGATCGGCCTGCGCTTCGCCGCGCCTTCGTCGGCGCGGATGTCGGACGGTGCGATCACGTCGCGGCCGTCGAGCCGCGCCGCACCGAACGCATGCAGCAGCGCGCGGCGCATCGTGCGCGGCGGCGTCGCGGCCAGCACGTCGAGCGCGTCGTCGTCGAGCGTGTCCGGGAAGCGCCGCCCCCACGCGTGCGACGTGCGGATCTCGTCGTAGATCGTCTGCGCGATCCGCCGCGCACCGGCCGCATCGGGCGGTGCGATCTCGTACACGTTCATCCGGTTCAGCAGCGGCTCCGGAATCGCCTGCGCGTCGTTCGCGGTCGCGACCCAGATCACGTTGCCCGCATCGATCGGCACTTCGGCGAATTCGTCGACGAACGCGCGCGCGGTGTCGTGCTCGAGCAATGCGTACAGCGCGCCGAGCGGATCGTATTGCGCGTCGCTGCCGGCCTTGTCGATCTCGTCGACCGCGATCACCGGGTTCGCGTAGCTGCCGTTGACGAGTGCATCGAAGACCTTGCCGGGCTTCGCGTTCTTCCATTGCGACGAGGCGCCCGACAGGATCCAGCCGGCCGTCAGCGAACTCATCGGCACGTAGTGGTACGCGGTGCCGAGCAACTGCGCGAGCGCCTTCGCGAAATGCGTCTTGCCGATGCCGGGCGGCCCGAGCAGCAGGATCGGCATCAGTTCGAGCCGATCGTCGGTCTCGAGGCACAGCGCGACCTGCTTGCGCACGTCGTCGAGCGGCTCGGTGAAATTGGGCAGCGCGTCGCCGAGCTCGTCGAACGACGGCATCCGGTTCGGCTTCACGCAAAAGCGCAGATTGCCGGTCTTGAGCATCCGCTCGTAGGTAGCGCGCAGTGCGTCGCTCGCGCTCTCGTTCAGGTCGTTCAGCGCGGTCTCGACCTGCTCGAGGTCGTACACCGTGCTGAAGGACGCCACCGCCAGTTCCTGTTTCACCATCGCCGTCGTCATACCAACCTCGCTACCGCTGCCGTCACACAACCATCAGACCCTTACGATTTCAGTGTAGCGATCCCGCATCGGCGCGCAAGCAAGCAGCCGCGCGAGTCTGCTGCTAACACCGCGCGCGCACTGCAGCATCGCGCCGCACGGCGTATGATCGAAAGTTCACCGGCCGCCGCGCCGGCCTCGCCGACGGCGCCCGCGCGGCGGCGCGCGCGCTTCGTTTCGAAGGTATGCCGATGTCCGTCCCCGCTGCTGCCCCGCGCGTCGACCGCGACGCGATCCATGCCGTCGACGCCGCGCTCAAGTCGCGCCGCGCGATTCGCGCCTTCCTGCCGACACCCGTGCCGCGCGACACGCTCGAGGCGATCCTCGAAGCCGCGAGCCGCGCGCCGTCGGGCACCAACATCCAGCCATGGCACGTGTACGTCGCGACCGGCGCGGCGCGTGACGCGCTCGCCGCGGCCCTCACGGCGGCATACGACGATCCGGCGCGCGACGAGAAATATGTCGCCGAGTACGACTACTATCCGCGCGAATGGGTGTCGCCGTATATCGACCGGCGCCGCAAGGTCGGCTGGGACCTGTACGGCCTGTTGAACATCGGACGCGACGAAAAAGCCCGGATGCACGCGCAGCACGCGCGCAACTTCCGCTTCTTCGATGCGCCGGTCGCGCTGTTCTTCACGCTCGATCGCCTGATGACGCACGGCGCCTGGCTCGACTGCGGGATGTTCCTGCAGGGCGTGATGACGGCCGCACGCGCACGCGGCCTCGACACGTGCCCGCAGGCCGCGTTCGTGCCGTTCCACCGGGTCGTCGCCGAGCATCTCGGGATACCGGCGAACGAGCAGCTCGTCTGCGGGATGTCGCTCGGCCACGCGGATCCGGACGCGATCGAGAACCGCCTCGTCACCGAGCGCGCGAGCGTCGCCGAGTTCGCGCGCTTTTTCGCTTGAAAACGCGTGACGCGAACCTACCTTTCGATCAGGACCGGATCGTGCTGCGAACCCGCGGCGACGCGTCCTGTCAGACCACCGTCCAAATCGATCGGGCGTAAGATGTGCGTCCGTTCCCCGCTACCCCGCGTTTCCGGAGAAGTTCCATGCTGAAACACGGCCTGGCCGTCCTGCTCGCGAGCATCGCGCTCGCGGCCCATGCGCAGAGCCCCGCACCGGCCGTCGTCGCGTGGGAGATCCAGGTGGTGCGCGACAGTCAGACGATCGACACGTTCCAGCAACGCACCACCGTGGGTCAGACCCGCACCGACACCCATCGCTATCCGTCCGCCGTGCCCGTCGGCTGCGGCAATGCCGCGCGCGTCGTGCCGACCGAGCGCTCGCGCTCGGTGACGGTCGCGCCGCTCGCCGTCGACGACGCCGCGCACACGGTGTCGCTCGCGCTCGACGTGCAGGAAACCCTCGACGACGAAAACGCGACGCGCAGCGATCCATGCCTGCCCGCGTCGCCGCGGCAGATCGTCGCGAGCCATCCGGGGCTGGCGGTCGGCGGCGACGCGTGGACCGACTGGACGATCGTCGAGCAGCACCCGCATCTCGTCTACCGCGTGCGTGCGCACGCCGCAAAGGACTGAGCGCCATGTCCGCCGACGCCCTGTCCCTGCCGTTCGCCGAACCGCACGCCGCGCCCGACGAAATCACCGCGGTCAGCTGGAACCTGCACAAGGGCCGCTCGCCGCTCGGCTTCACCGCGTGGAACGCGATGCGCAACTGGATGCAGTCGACGCACGCCGACGTGTATTTTCTGCAGGAAGCGATGGCGCGCCGCATGCCGCGCCCGATGCTCGCCCCCGGCTTCGGTGCGCCGATGGACGACGCGGTCGACGACGTGTGGCACTGCCAGGCCACCGAGATCGCGCAGGCGCTCGACTGGCAGATCGCGCTCGGGCCGAACGTGTTCAAGCCGTCGTGGCGGCACGGCAACGCGATCCTGTCGCCGCATCCGCTCGATCTCGGCGGCCGCTGGGACATCTCCGCGCACCGCTTCGAGCGGCGCGGGCTGCTCGTCGCGCGTGCGACGCTCGCCGGCGCGCGCCCCGTCACGCTGCTGTGCGCGCACCTCGCGCTCACGCGTGCGGCGCGACTGCGCCAGATGCACTGGATCGCGCACTGGATCGTGCGCAACGCGGGCGACGATCCGCTCGTGCTCGCCGGCGACTTCAACGACTGGCGCAACGATTCGGTCGCGCTGTTCGGCGAGATCGGGTTGTCCGAGGTCGCGACGCTGCTCGGCCAGTCGGGCCGCACGTTCCCCGCGTTCTCGCCGGCGCTCGCGCTCGACAAGATGTTCGTGCGCGGGCTCACGCCGCTCGAATGGCAGGCACCGTCCGGCGAAACCGCGTGGCTGTCCGACCACCTGCCGTATATCGCGCGGCTGCGCCTCGATCAGCCGTGATGCAGCAGCGCCGCAAGTGCGGCCGCGCTGCGCGCGCTACAGTAGCGCTTTGCCCGCCCCGCCGTCGCGCCGCCATGAGCTACCTCCCGATCCTGCTGCAAATCGCCGTCGTCTATCTCGTCGCGGCGATCACGCCCGGCCCGAACTTCTTCATGATTTCGCAGTTGTCGCTCGCGGGGCGACGCAGCCTCGGCGCCGCGTCGGCACTTGGCGTGGGCACCGCGTCGGTCGCCTGGGCGACGCTCGCGATGCTCGGCCTCGCAGCCGTGCTGCACCAGGTCGAATGGCTGTACGAGACGATCCGGATCGGCGGCGCCGTCTATCTGGTGTATTTCGGCATCAAGCTGCTGCGCTCGGGCGTGCGCCGCGACGCGGCGCCGGCCGACACCGCGAATGCGAGCACGCCGCTGGCCGCGCCGCACGCTCGCGACTACCTGCGCGCCTATCGCGGCGGCCTGTTCACCTGCCTGACCAACCCGAAGTCGTGCGCGTTCTGGACCAGCGTGTTCGCGGCGATGCTGCCCGCGCACGTGCCGCTGTGGTTCAACGGCGCGGTGCTGGTGACGATCGGCGTGCTGTCGGCCGGCTGGTATTCGTGCGTCGCGTACCTGTTCGCGAGCCCGCGCGCGCAGCGCGGCTACCGGCGCGTGCGGCGCCCGCTCGACGCGCTGTGCGGCGCCGCGCTCGTCGGTCTCGGCGCGAAGCTCGCGGCCGACCGCTGAAAGCTCGTTGAAATGATTCGTTGCGCCAAATCCGCGCAGCCGCGCGGGTCAAGCCCGCATCTGCCCCAAGCAGGGTAAAATAGCGAGTTCCTCAATCGTCTGTCATCGAGAAGGCGCGTGTCCGACGCGCCGGCCGGCCGATCCGCGATCGGGCCGACGCACTCGGTTTTTTGCCCGTTTTTGGGCCCGTTACACGCGTTCGCTACGCGCGTCCGTTTTCAAAGCCATGAGCAAATACGACACCGCCACCGTCCAATCCGTCCATCACTGGACCGACACGCTTTTCAGCTTCACCTGCACCCGTGAGCCGAGCCTGCGCTTCAACAACGGCGAATTCACGATGGTCGGCCTCGAGGTCGACGGCAAGCCGCTCGCGCGCGCCTACTCGATCGTCAGCCCGAACTACGAAGAGCACCTCGAATTCTTCAGCATCAAGGTCCAGAACGGCCCGCTGACGTCGCGCCTGCAGCACCTGAAGGTGGGCGACTCGGTGCTGATCGGCAAGAAGCCGACCGGCACGCTCGTCGCCGACAACCTGCTGCCCGGCAAGACGCTGTGGATGCTGTCGACCGGCACGGGCCTCGCGCCGTTCATGTCGATCATCCGCGACCCGGACATCTACGAACGCTTCGACAAGGTCATCCTGACGCACACCTGCCGCCTGAAGGGCGAGCTGGCGTACATGGACTACATCAAGCACGACCTGCCGGGCCACGAATATCTCGGCGACATCATCAAGGAAAAGCTCGTCTATTACCCGACGGTCACGCGCGAAGCGTTCGACAACGAGGGCCGGATCACCGACCTGATCGCGACGGGCAAGCTGTTCACGGACCTCGGCGTGCCGGCGTTCTCGCCGGAAAACGACCGCGTGATGCTGTGCGGCAGCACCGCGATGCTGAAGGACACGACCGACCTGCTGAAGCAGGCCGGCCTCGTCGAAGGCAAGAACAGCGCGCCGGGCCACTACGTGATCGAGCGCGCATTCGTGGACTGATCGCCCCCGAATTTGTGCCGCATCAAGAACCGGAGCAAAAGCTCCGGTTTTTTTTCGTCCCGACTTGGCGAATTCGTAACAAACTGGGACCATCCCATCTCAAATAGTTACATTTTGATACGGGCTCGCCGGACGCTTTCGTGTCGGTATTTTTCCTACAACGGCTTCGTTCCGATTATTCACATTTACCCTTAAATGTCCGTCCAGCATGACGTTTTCCAATTTTTTGAGATATTATTCGCCCCGCGCGGTCGCCGATCGGGCGACCATTGAAGGGTCGGACTCAAACGTTACAAGATGTAACTTTTGTTACCTCTGCATGAGGCGATTCTCTGGCGGCAGCCGTCATCGAAACGGCAGCCGGTCCACGCAGCCAGCCGGTGTCTGAACCGCTTTCTGACAGCAGGGAGAGTATGGATACGTCGCTCAACGCGCCCCCGGGCGCCCACGCCCCGTTCCCGTCGCGGCCGCTCGCGCACAGCTGCGCCGAGGCCGCACCCGTGGCCGAAACCCTGCCCAAACGCGACGCCTGCGCTGCCCGGATCGCGGCGCTGTCCACCCAGTTGATGGTCGCCGACGAAGCGGCCCGCCGCTATCTGGCCGGCGAACTGCATGACGGGCTCGGCGCCGAACTCACCGCCGCACGTTTCGCGCTCGCAAACGTTCAAACGTGGCTGCCGGCCGATGCGCCGGACGGCTGCCTGCGCGCGCTCGAACTCGCGCAGCGGGCGCTCGACGCCGCAACCGACGCAAACCGCCGGCTGATCGACGAGCGCGACACACCGGCACTCGACGGCGGCCTCATCGGCGCACTGTCGGCGTGGGTCGACAGCCACGCGGCCCGCACCGGCCTGCGCACGAGCTTCGTCTGCGCGGCCGACGCGCGGCTCCCGCAGCTCGCCGGCGCCAGCGCGCTCGCGATCTTCCGCGTCGCGCAGGAAGCGCTGTCGAACGTCGCGAAGCATGCGCGCGCGGCGTCCGTCGACGTGCAGATCGACACGGACGGCTCGCATCTGTCGCTGATCGTCACGGACGATGGGACCGGTTTTGCCCGTAGCCGGCGCGCCGGCTACGGCCTCGCCGGCATGCGCGCCCGCTGCGAGGCGTTCGGCGGCAGCTTCGACGCGAGCGCACCGGAATCGGGGCGCGGCACGCGCGTCACCGCGCGCTTCGCGTGGGACTCGCTGTTCTCGGTGCCGGCCGCCGTGCGCCGCGCATCGCGTTCGTGAGGTCGTCATGAGCCTGAACATCCTGCTCGTTGACGATCACGCGATCGTCCGGCAAGGGATCCGCCACCTGTTGATCGACCGCGGCGTCGCGCGCGAAGTGACCGAAGCCGAGACCGGCAGCGATGCGGTGGCCGCCATCGACCGCCAAAGCTTCGACGTGATCCTGCTCGACATCTCGCTGCCGGACACGAACGGCATCGAGTTGCTCAAGCGCATCAAGCGCAAGCTGCCGGGCACGCCGGTGCTGATGTTCTCGATGTACCGCGAGGACCAGTACGCGGTGCGCGCGCTGAAGGCCGGCGCGTCCGGCTACCTGTCGAAGACGGTGAATGCCGCGCAGATGATCGGCGCGATCCAGCAGGTCGCGGCCGGCCGCAAGTACGTGAGCCCGGCGATGGCCGAGGCGCTCGCCGAATACGTGTCGTTCGAGAACGAACCGCTGCCGCACGAGAAGCTGTCGGATCGCGAATACCAGACGCTCTGCATGCTCGCGTCGGGCAAGCGCCTCACCGACATCGCGAACACGCTGTCGCTGTCGGTGAAGACGGTCAGCGTGTACCGGTCGCGGCTGCTCGAGAAGATGCGGCTGTCGAACAACGCGGAACTGACGTTCTACGTGATGAGCAATCGGCTCGTCGACATGGCGCCCGCGTCGGGCGCCTGATCCATCGCATTCACCGGCATCGCGCGATTCACCGCGCCGGCCTGCGCGAGGCCGGCCACGGCCGCCGCACATTGCATGCAAGCGCTTGTTTTATCGGACGATTCCGGAGCACACCGCTGCGCCGCAGCGGGTCTTCCGCGCCAAATCGGCTAAAATTCCGGGTTTTCACTCACTCGGCGCCGCCGCGCTTTCGCGCGCGCTGGAGACTCATCCGCAATGTCCCTCTTCCGCAAGAAAAACGTCGATCGCATGATCGCCGGTGCGCACGGCGCCGGGCTCAAGAAAGCGCTCGGCGCAATCGACCTCACCTTCCTCGGCATCGGCGCGATCATCGGCACCGGGATCTTCGTGCTGACCGGCACGGGCGCCGTGCAGGCCGGCCCCGCGTTGATGCTGTCGTTCGTGATCGCCGCGATCGCGTGCGGCCTCGCGGCGCTGTCGTATGCCGAATTCGCGTCGACGATTCCGGTCGCGGGCTCGATCTACACGTATTCGTACGCGACGCTCGGCGAGCTCGTCGCATGGATCATCGGCTGGGACCTGATGCTCGAGTACGGTCTCGCGGCGTCGGCCGTGTCGGTCGGCTGGTCGGGCTACCTGCAGTCGCTGCTGCAAGGCTTCGGGCTCTCGCTGCCGACCGTGCTGAGCGCCGCGCCCGGCGCGATCCCGGGCGTCGTCACGTGGTTCAACCTGCCCGCGTTCCTCGTGATGCTGGTGATCACGACGCTGCTGTCGATCGGCATCCGCGAGTCGACCCGCATCAACAACATCATGGTGTTCATCAAGGTGTCGGTGGTGCTGCTCGTGATTGCGGTCGGCCTGTTCCACGTGACGCCCGCGAACTGGAAGCCGTTCATGCCGCACGGCTGGAACGGCGTGTTCGGCGCGGCGGCCGTGATGTTCTTCGCGTTCATCGGCTTCGACGCGGTGTCGTCGGCCGCCGAGGAAGTGAAAAATCCGAAGCGCGACCTGCCGATCGGCATCATCGCGTCGCTCGCGGTGTGCGCGGTGCTGTACGTGACGGTCGCGGCGGTCGCGACCGGCATCGTGCCGGCGGCCCAGTACGCGAACGTGTCGCACCCGATCTCGTATGCGCTGCAGATCGCCGGCGAGAAGTGGGTTGCGGGCTTCATCGATCTCGGCGCGGTGCTCGGCATGCTGACCGTGATCCTCGTGATGAGCTACGGCCAGACGCGGATCATCTTCGCGATGTCGCGCGACGGGCTGCTGCCGGCGACGCTGTCGCGCGTGCATCCGCGCTACGCGACGCCGTTCCTGACGACCTGGCTCGTCGGCCTGTTCTTCGGGCTGATCGCAGCGCTCGTGCCGCTCAACGTGCTCGCCGAGCTGATCAACATCGGCACGCTCGCCGCGTTCTCGATGGTGTCGATCGCGGTACTGGTGCTGCGCCGCACGCACCCGGAACTGCCGCGCGCGTTCCGCTGCCCGGGCGTGCCGGTCGTGCCGATCCTCGCGGTCGGCGCATGCCTGTTCCTGATGCTGAACCTGCAGCCCATCACGTGGGCCGCGTTCGGCATCTGGCTCGTGATCGGCCTCGTGATCTACTTCCTGTATTCGCGGCACAACTCGAAGCTCGCCCGCGGCCACGCGGACTGACGCCCGGCGGCGACGCGCTGCGTCACCCCGTTTCAACGGCGCGCCCGTCTCGCGGGCGCGCCGTTTGCTTTTGCGGCGCGGCGGGCAGCCTGAACGGGGTGCCGACCGGCAACTCGAACCCGCAGCTCGAACCGGCCCTCCCGATCCCGCCACCGATCGGCCGCACGCCGGCGCTCGGCAAGCAAGGCTGCAGCGGGCGGTTCATAATGCGCGTCAATCAATGAGGTAACGACATGGAAAGTGTGGATCTCGACGTGTTGAAGTCGAGCGCGCGCTGGCTCGACGAAGGGCGCCGCGTGCTGCTCGTGACGGTCGTGAAGACGTGGGGCTCGTCGCCCCGCCCCGAGGGCGCGATGCTCGCGGTGCGCGAGGACGGGCTCGTGGTCGGCTCCGTGTCCGGCGGGTGCATCGAGGACGACCTGATCGCCCGCGTGCATGCAAGCGGCATCGCGGCCGATGCGCGCCCGGAAGCCGTCAAGTACGGCGTGACGGCCGAGGAAGCATACCGCTTCGGGCTGCCCTGCGGCGGCACGATCCAGCTCGTGCTGGAACCGCTCACGCGCGACAGCGGGATCGCCGCGTTGTGCGCCGAAGTGGAAGCCGGCCGCCTCATCACGCGCACGATGACGCTTGCGACCGGCCGCGCGTCGCTATCGCCCGCGCAGGCGACCGACGGGCTCGCGTTCGACGGCGAACGGCTCGTGACGATCCACGGGCCGCGCTACCGGATGCTCGTGATCGGCGCGGGGCAGTTGTCGCGCTATCTGTGCCAGATCGCGGTCGGGCTCGACTACCAGGTAACGATCTGCGATCCGCGCGAGGAGTACACGGATGCGTGGGACGTGCCGGGCACGCGCGTCGTGCGCACGATGCCCGACGACACGGTGCTCGACATGAAGCTCGACGCGCGTTCGGCCGTGATCGCGCTCACACACGACCCGAAGCTCGACGATCTCGCGCTGATGGAAGCGCTGAAGACGCCCGCGTTCTACGTGGGCGCGCTCGGCTCGCGGCGCAACAACGCGGCGCGGCGCGAGCGGCTGCTCGAATTCGACCTGACCGACGCGGAACTCGCGCGGCTGCACGGGCCGGCCGGCATCTATATCGGCAGCCGCACGCCGCCGGAAATCGCGATCTCGATCCTGGCCGAGGTCACGGCCGCGAAGAACAACGTGTCGCTGCCGACGATCCTTCAGGTCGAGGGGGCGAAAGCCGCCCGCGAGATCGCGGCAAACAACGGCGCGACCTGCGGCCTCTGAGGCCCGCCGACACCGACACCGGCGCACGGCCGTCGCGCGCCGGCGGCTAGCCGGCGTGTTTCGACTGCTGCGCCTGGGTCAAGCAAGGCCCGCGGCGAGCGCCGCGGCGACCGAGCCGGCCACCAGCACGACGCCGACCGTGCGGCGCTTGTTCAGCTCCGTCCACAGCAGCACGCCCGTCAGCGACAACAGGATCAGCGACCCCGCGATCGTGTCCATCAGCAGCACCCAGCCGAGATTCATGCCGACGCCGCGATGCAGGTTGTTCAGCGTCGTCAGGAACGTGTTGCCGGTGCGCTTCACCGACACGTAGCCGTTGCCGACCCAGTATTCGGCCTGCAGGTTCTGGTGCGGCCCGAACAGCCCCATCTGCCAGTGCTCGGGCTGCATCACGCGCTTGTCGCCCCAGGCGACCGGCTGCGCAGGCTCCTTGCGCATGCGGCCCGGCCGGCCGTCGAAATGCAGCTCGTGCTGCAGCCACTTCGTCATCGCGGCAGGCGACTTCGGCACCGGGTCCGGCAACGCGATCTGCATCTGCTCGACCTGCGGTTCGCCGGTCGAGATCTTCAGCGGCGGCGCGCGGTGATTGAGCAGCACGCCCGTCACGCCGAACAGCAGCCCGAGCACCGCGCCCCATAGCCCGACCCAGCCGTGCACCTTGCGCAGCCATTTGATGAAGGTCGCGCGGCGCGAACGCTGGCGGCGCGCCGCCAGTTCGGCGTCGCTCAGGGGACGTGCGGCCGGATGCGGCACGGTGACGCCCGCGGGGGGCCTGCCCGCCTGCGGCGGGGCGATCGTTTCGGGCGCGTTCACGCGAGAGTGTCCATTCGTTCAAAGCAACGGGCGGCGCACGGAAAACGTGTGCCGCCCGGAGAGCATGAAAATGAGAATGGATATCATTACACAAATGGCGCAGCCGCTCAATCCGCGGGCGCACGGCGCGCCAGCGCGAAACGCCCGCCGATGGCCGATGAAGCGTGCGGATTGCACGCCGATACCGGTCAATAGAAGAAAAATGCCGGCTGAATGATGACGAAAGACAGAGACAGCCTTTCGCAAGAAACCGCGGCCGCCGTGTACTCAGCGGCGCAGCGGCGGCAGCGGAAAGCGCGGCGCGGCGTCGCCCGGCTCGGGCTCTGGCTCGGTGCGATCGAGCGCATACAGCCACGCGAGCAGATCCGCGACGGCCTGGTAAAGCTGCGGCGGAATCCGGTCATCGAGGTCGACCTGCATCAGCAGCGACACCATCTCCGGCGCGGTATGCACGTACAGCCCCGCATCGCGCGCACGGGCGACGATCATCTCGGCGAGCAGGCCGTACCCCTTCGCGACCACGCGCGGCGCGGTATCGCCGCCTTTCGGATCGTAGACGAGCGCGGCCGCGCGCTTGCGCGACGTCATGCTCATCGCTGCACCTCGTCGTCGGCGCCCGGCGTGCCGCCAGCCGCGCCGCGCGCATACGCGGCGGCGGCCGCCTGCGCGACGCGCGGGTCGAAGCTGTCCGGTTCGTCGCCGACCGCGCGAATCGACAGCCCGCCGAGTTGCAGACCGGATCCCTCGAACCGCTGCCGCAGCGCGGCCTCGTTCCGCGTGAGCCGGTCGGCGCCGGCCGAATTCGCGCGCAGCCGTGCGACGAGCTGCTTGCCGTTCAACACCAGTTCCGCGTCGACCGTCCCGAGCGACGGCAGCGTCAGCGTCAGCCGCGTGCGCCATGCGAAACCGTCACCGCCATCGTCGCCGCTGCGCGACGCGTGGCCGCCCGGATCGTCGGGTTCGATCGTCCAGTCGAGCCGCGCGCCGGGCCATGCCTCGCCCGTCCAGCGGAACTGGTCGGTCGCGAGGGCATCGAGTTGCTGCCGGACGATCGGTACGGCCGCCGGATGCACGGAAGCTACTGCCTGCGCCTGCGGATCGGCCGATGCGGCGGCCAGTTCGGCGCGCGCGGGCGTCCAGCGCGTGTCGGGGCCGAGCGGGTCGTCCATTCCGGCCATACCCGACGCCGCGCCTTGCCGGGCAGCCGCCTGCGCGTTCTGCGCGAGCTCGTGCGGGGCTGCGCCCAGCTGCGTGGCGGGTCGCGGCGCGGCCGTCGGCAACGACAGACGCTGCGCGAGCAGTTCGTCGAGCACATCGGGCGCATCGTGCTGCGCGGCATCCGGAGCCGGCTGCACCGGCGCGGTCGTGAGACGCGCCTGCGGTTCGCGCATCAGCGCGGCGAGCGGCCGCTGGCCGGCCAGCCACTGCGCGAGATGGGATTCGTAAAAGAGCCCGCTTTCGCTCACGGCTTGCGCAAGCGCCGCGCGCAGCGCCGCGGCGGGCGACACGTCCGACGCAGCGCGCGCAGCCGCGACGTCGGACGCGGACAAAGGAGCGGAAGAAGCGGCGGCAGACGCGGCCGGACCGGCTGCCGGTTGTCCGTCCGGCGGCGCGGCCGCGCTCAGCAGCACGGCAGGATCGGCCAGCAGCGGCGTGCGTCCGGCAATCACCGGCGTCGCGACGCCGCCCGCGCGGGAGATCGCGTCGAGCGCAAGTGCCACGTCGGACAGCGCGGTCTGCGCGGACGCCGGCGGCGCGGCCGGCGGTGCGCCCGTCGAGGGCGGCGATGACACGCTGGCGCCCGGCGTGCCGACCTGCGCGGTCGCGCCGCCGGCGGACGCCGTCACGGTGCCGGTCAGCAGGCTGTCGAGGCGGCTCGCCAGCAGGGCGGCCGCAACGGAGTCGATACCGGTCATGATCGAAGCCTGCTCACCTCAGCCACATCGTTGCAAAGCCGGGGACGCGACAACCGCGGCCCCGGCAAACGGGCACTATCCGCGAGCGCGGTAGAGATCGGCCAATGCCTTGGTCGAGCACCGCGCCTCGAACAGCGCGGAAAGCCGCGCGACTTCGGGGCTCGCGAGATCGCGGATCGCGGCGTCGTCGGCGAGGATGCGGCGGATCAGCGCGAGCTTGCGGCCAAGATCCGATTCGTCGAGTGCGACGCCCGGATCGGCCTCCTTCAATCCGTCGACGAGCTGCAGGAATTCGGCCTGCAACGCCGGCAGCGCGCTCCAGTCGGCACCACGAGCAGCGCTCAGCATGCGGCCCGACACGGCCGCGAGCGCCTCGTAGCGAGCGAAGTATTCGGCCTTGCGATTCATCGCGCCACGTCCGCTGCCTGCTGCGCGGCCATCCGCGCGACTTCGGGGGCAATGCCCGTCCACGCTTCCTCGAGCGTGGCGAGCAGCCCGTCGACCTCGACCAGCATCGTGTCGCTTGCCTGCGCATTGGCCTGTAGCAGGCGCCGGCCGATATACGAATACAGCGCGTCGAGGCGCCCGGCGATCTCGCCGCCCGCGTTGCGGTTCAGCGCCGCCTGCAGGCCGCTTTCGACGATCCCGATCGCCTTGCCGATCGCTTCGCCGCGCGCGGGCACGTTGCCCTGCTGCAGATGCATGCGCGCAAGCGCGATGGCCTGCCGCGCGCCCTGGTACAGCATCGCGATCAGCCGGTGCGGGGAGGCGCCCATCACCCCTGTCTCGACGCCGACACGCGCGTACGCACTGGCTCCAGCGTGTCCTGGGGAAAACATGCGCTTCTCCTTGTGATGCGTTGGCTATGCGGAAGCCGCCGCCCTGCATTGCACGACGCGGCCTTGTACCGGAGTTATCGGAAGGGAATTGAAAAGCTTTAGGCTCGCGGGCCGCCGGCTCCGTCGGGCCGGCCGCCCCGGGGGTCGCCGTCCAGGTAGCTGCCCCCCGGATGGGCGTCGCCGGATGGGCGTCGCCGGGTGTGCGTCGCCGGGTGGCCGTCGCCGGGTGGCCGTCCCCGGATGCCCGTCCCCGGATGCCCGTCGCCGGTAGCCGTCCCCGGATGCCCGTCGCGTCACACCGACATCTGCATGATGTCGTTGTACGCGCTCACGAGCTTGTTGCGGACCTGGAGCCCGAACTGGAAGCCGATGTTGGCCTTCTGCATGTCGACCATCACGTCGTTCAGCGACACGTTCGCCGCGCCGACCTCGAACGCCTGCGCCTCGCCGAGCGCATGCTGCTGGTCGCCGCTGATCTTGTCGAGCGACGCCTTCATCGCGCTCGCGAACGTGCCGGCCGTCGCGGCGCCCGAGCCGGCGAGCGCCGCCGCCGGGCTCGCGGCGCCGCCGCTCGCCTGCGCGGCCATCGCCTGCATCTGTTGCAACACCGAACCGATTCCGCTGACGTTGGCAGCCATGCTGTCCCCAGACATAAGAGAAGAGACCCGGACGCACCGGGCGTTTCCGCCGGCGCCGCACCACGCGCACCATGCCGGATCGCGAAAAAGAATAGCAGCGCCGTGCGCGCCAAAGCCGCGAAAGTACGGGGGAAACCCCGCTCTTTTCGGTCGATCGGAGTCGCTCCCGGGTCCCGATAATCGCATCGTGTCATTGTCCGTCCGCTCGTCCGAGCGGCTCAGTCGTTCCGCTCCGGAGAAACTCCTCGCATGGATTCGCAGGCCAACTCGCTGATCAACCCCGACGCCCGCACGGGCCTCGCCAGCCCGGTGCCAGGCGCCACCGCGGCCGCCGCGTTGCCGGGAGCGGGCGGCGCCGGCGCGGACTTCGGGTTCGGCGGCTTCGCGGAACGCATCCCCGGCATCTCGCGGATGAAGGGCAATCCGAAGCTGCCGTTCGTGATCGCCGTCGCATTCGCGATTGCCGCGATCACCGCGCTCGTGCTGTGGAGCCGCGCGCCCGACTATCGCGTGCTGTACAGCAACCTGTCGGATCGCGACGGCGGCGCGATCATCGCCGCACTCCAGCAGGCAAACGTTCCCTACAAGTTCGCCGACGCCGGCGGCGCGATCCTCGTGCCGTCGAACCAGGTGCACGAAACGCGCCTGAAGCTCGCCGCGATGGGGCTGCCCAAGGGCGGCTCGGTCGGCTTCGAGCTGATGGACAACCAGAAATTCGGCATCAGCCAGTTCGCCGAGCAGGTGAACTACCAGCGCGCGCTCGAAGGCGAGCTGCAGCGCACGATCGAATCGATCAACGCGGTGCGCGGCGCGCGCGTGCATCTCGCGATCCCGAAGCCGTCGGTGTTCGTGCGCGACAAGGAGGCGCCGAGCGCGTCGGTGTTCGTCGACCTCTACCCGGGCCGCGTGCTCGACGAGGGCCAGGTGCAGGCGATCACGCGGATGGTGTCGTCCGGCGTGCCCGACATGCCGGCGAAGAACGTGACGATCGTCGATCAGGACGGCAACCTGCTGACGCAGACCGCATCGGCCTCCGGCCTCGACGCGAGCCAGCTCAAGTATGTGCAGCAGGTCGAGCGCAATACGCAAAAGCGCATCGACGCGATCCTCGCGCCGATCTTCGGCGCCGGCAACGCACGCTCGCAGGTCAGCGCGGACGTCGATTTCTCGAAGCTCGAGCAGACCTCGGAAAGCTACGGCCCGAACGGCGCGCCGCAGCAGGCCGCGATCCGCAGCCAGCAGACCAGCAGCGCGACCGAACTCGCGCAAGGCGGCGCATCGGGCGTGCCGGGCGCGCTGTCGAACACGCCGCCACAGCCGGCCTCCGCGCCGGTCGTCGCCGGCAACGGCCAGAACGGGCCGCAGTCGACGCCCGTCAGCGACCGCAAGGACCAGACGACCAACTACGAGCTCGACAAGACGATCCGCCATGTCGAGCAGCCGATGGGCAACGTGAAGCGGCTGTCGGTCGCCGTCGTCGTCAACTACCAGCCCGTCGCCGACGCGAAGGGCCACGTGACGATGCAGCCGCTGCCGCCCGCCAAGCTCGCGCAGATCGAGCAGCTCGTGAAGGACGCGATGGGCTACGACGAGAAGCGCGGCGACTCGGTGAACGTCGTGAACAGCGCGTTCTCGACCGTCAGCGACCCGTACGCCGACCTGCCGTGGTGGCGCCAGCCGGACATGATCGCGATGGCGAAGGAAGCCGCGAAGTGGCTCGGCATCGCGGCGGCCGCGGCGGCGCTCTATTTCATGTTCGTGCGCCCGGCGATGCGCCGCGCGTTCCCGCCGCCCGCGCCGGTCGCCCCGGCGCTCGCGGGGCCGGACGATCCGGTCGCGCTCGACGGCCTGCCCGCACCGGACAAATCCGACGAGTCAGATCCGCTGCTGCTCGGCTTCGAGAACGAAAGGAGCCGCTACGAACGCAACCTCGACTACGCGCGCACGATCGCCCGCCAGGATCCGAAGATCGTCGCCACCGTCGTGAAGAACTGGGTGTCCGATGAACGCTGAAGGCTTGACCAAGAGCGCGCTGCTGCTGATGTCGATCGGCGAGGAAGAGGCCGCGCAGGTATTCAAGTTCCTCGCGCCGCGCGAGGTGCAGAAGATCGGCGCCGCGATGGCCGCGCTGAAGAACGTCACGCGCGAGCAGGTCGAGGACGTGCTGCAGGAATTCGCGAAGGAAGCCGAGCAGCACACCGCGCTGTCGCTCGATTCGAGCGAGTACATCCGCTCGGTGCTGACCAAGGCGCTCGGCGAGGACAAGGCCAGCGTGCTGATCGACCGGATCCTGCAGGGCAGCGACACGAGCGGCATCGAGGGCCTGAAGTGGATGGACTCGGGCGCGGTGGCCGAACTGATCAAGAATGAGCATCCGCAGATCATCGCGACGATCCTCGTGCACCTCGACCGCGACCAGGCGTCCGAAATCGCGTCGTGCTTCACCGATCGGCTGCGCAACGACGTGATGCTGCGGATCGCAACGCTCGACGGCATCCAGCCGGCCGCGCTGCGCGAGCTCGACGACGTGCTGACCGGCCTGCTGTCCGGCAGCGACAACCTGAAGCGCAGCCCGATGGGCGGCATCCGCACCGCGGCCGAGATCCTCAACTTCATGACGAGCAATCATGAAGAAGGCGTGCTCGAAAGCGTGCGCCAGTACGACGCCGACCTCGCGCAGAAGATCGTCGACCAGATGTTCGTGTTCGAGAACCTGCTCGACCTCGAGGATCGCGCGATCCAGATGGTGCTGAAGGAAGTCGAATCGGAAACGCTGATCATCGCGCTGAAGGGCGCACCGCCCGCGCTGCGCCAGAAGTTCCTCGCGAACATGTCGCAACGCGCGGCCGAACTGCTCGCCGAGGATCTCGACGCGCGCGGCCCGGTGCGCGTGTCCGAAGTCGAGACGCAGCAGCGCCGCATCCTGCAGATCGTGCGCAACCTTGCCGAAAGCGGTCAGATCGCGATCGGCGGCAAGGCGGAAGACGCGTATGTCTGATTCCGCGCGCGACCGCGCCGGCACCCTCACCGCGTACCAGCGGTGGGAGATGGCGTCGTTCGATCCGCCTCCGCCCCCGCCGCCGCCCGACGATGCGGCAGCGGCTGCCGCCGCGCTCGCCGAGGAACTGCAGCGCGTGCGCGACGCCGCGCATGCCGAAGGCCATGCGGCCGGCCACGTCGAAGGTCAGGCCCTGGGTTACCAGGCCGGTTTCGACCAGGGCCGCGCGCAGGGTTTCGAGGCCGGCCAGGCCGAAGCCCGCGAACAGGCCGCGCAGCTCGCGGCGCTCGCCGCATCGTTCCGCGAAGCCGTGTCGAGCGTCGAGCACGATCTCGCGTCCGACCTTGCGCAGCTCGCGCTCGACATCGCGCAGCAGGTCGTGCGCCAACACGTGAAGCATGACCCGGCCGCGCTGGTTGCCGCCGTGCGCGACGTGCTCGCAGCCGAACCCGCGCTGTCCGGCGCGCCGCATCTCGCGGTGAATCCGGCCGACCTGCCCGTCGTCGAAGCGTACCTGCAGGACGATCTCGATACGCTCGGCTGGAACGTGCGCACCGACGCGTCGATCGAGCGCGGCGGCTGCCGCGCGCACGCCGCGACAGGCGAGGTCGACGCGACGCTGCCCACCCGCTGGCAGCGTGTCGCCGCCGCGATCGGCAAGGTGAGCGCATGGTGACGCCCACGCCCGAATCGATCCTGCACGACGGGATGACGCCGCTCGAGCGCGAACTCGCGCTCGCGTCGTTCGGCCCAGACAGCGCGCCTGACACCGCACACGGCGCCGATCCGCACGCGGCACCCGCATCGGACGATGCGCCGCGCGCACCGCACAATCCGCATCTCGCGCACTGGCGCACGCACCTGAACGGGCTCGCGACGCGCAGCCACCGCGCGCTGCCGCTGCGCCCGAGCGGGCGCCTCACGCGTGCCGCGGGCCTCGTGCTCGAGGCGATCGGGCTGCGCCTGTCGGTCGGCGCCGAATGCATGATCGAACTGCCGCCCGGCAGCACGCTGCCGCATGCGGAAGCGGAAGTCGTCGGCTTCTCCGGCGATCGCCTGTTCCTGATGCCGACCACCGACGTCGCCGGCGTCTTGCCCGGCGCCCGGGTATGGCCGCTCGAAAGCGCACCGGTCGCCGACCCGCTCGCGGGCGCGAAGCGGCTGCCGGTCGGCTGGGAAATGCTCGGACGCGTCGTCGACGCGTCGGGCCGCCCGCTCGACGGCCTGGGCCCGCTCGCGTCGAAGGTCGACGCGCCGCTGTCGGCCCCGTCGATCAACCCGCTCGATCGCGAGCCGATCCACCACGTGCTCGACGTCGGCGTGCGCGCGATCAACGCGCTGCTCACCGTCGGCCGCGGGCAGCGCATGGGCCTCTTTGCCGGTTCCGGCGTCGGCAAGTCGGTGCTGCTCGGCACGATGGCGCGCTACACGAGTGCGGAAGTGATCGTGATCGGGCTGATCGGCGAACGCGGCCGCGAAGTGAAGGAATTCATCGAACAGATCCTCGGCAAGGACGGGCTCGCGCGCTCGGTCGTCGTCGCGGCGCCGGCGGACGTGTCGCCGCTGCTGCGAATGCAGGGCGCCGCCTACGCGACGTCGCTCGCCGAGTATTTCCGCGACCAGGGCAAGCACGTGCTGCTGCTGATGGATTCGCTGACGCGCTACGCGATGGCGCAGCGCGAGATCGCGCTCGCGATCGGCGAGCCGCCCGCGACCAAGGGCTATCCGCCGTCGGTGTTCGCGAAGCTGCCGGCGCTCGTCGAGCGCACCGGCAACGGGCCCGAAGGCGGCGGCTCGATCACTGCGTTCTACACGGTGCTGACCGAAGGCGACGACCAGCAGGACCCGATCGCCGATTCGGCGCGCGCGATCCTCGACGGCCACGTCGTGCTGTCGCGCGCGCTCGCCGAGGCCGGCCACTATCCGGCGATCGACATCGAGGCATCGATCAGCCGCGCGATGACCGCGCTGATCGATGAAACGCATCTCGACCGCGTGCGGCAGTTCAAGCAGATGCTGTCGCGCTACCAGCGCAACCGCGACCTGATCGCGGTCGGCGCGTATGCACCCGGCCGCGACGCGCAGCTCGACCGCGCGATCGCACTCTATCCGCGCATCGAATCGTTCCTGCAGCAGGGCTTTCGCGAACGCGCGCCGTTCTCGTCGAGCCTCACCGCACTCGATGCGCTGTTCGACGTACACGGAGGCTGATCCCGATGCCACACGGCTTTCCCCTTCAACTGCTGCTCGATCGCGCGCAGGAAGATCTCGACACCGCCGCGAAGCAGCTCGGCACCGCGCAGCGCGACCGCACCGCGGCCGCCGAACAGCTCGATGCGCTGCTGCGCTATCGCGACGAATACCACGCGCGCTTCGCGCAGTCCGCGCAGCACGGGATGCCCGCCGGCAACCTGCGCAATTTCCAGTCGTTCATCGACACGCTCGACGCGGCAATCGCGCAGCAGCGCAACGTGCTGGCCGCGGCCGAGCTCCGCATCGACGAAGCGCGCCCGAACTGGCAACAGAAGAAACGCACCGTCGGCTCATACGAAACCCTGCAGGCGCGCGGCGTCGCGCAGGAAGCGCAGCGTGCCGCGAAGCGCGAACAGCGCGACGCCGACGAACACGCCGCCAAAATCCTGCGCATGCGGGCCGATGCGGCCCGCTCGGCGTAACCGCTCACCGCTTTCGAACGAGAGAATCGCCATGCCTCCCCTGCCCCTGCTCGGCGCGCTGCTCGACACCGCCGGCATCGCACTCAAGGCCGTCCGCGGCGCGAGTTCGTCCGCCAGCGACGATGCCGCAAACAGCCCGGCCGCCGTGCCGTTCGCGCAGACGCTGAAGCGAAGCGTCGTCACGCGGCACGACACGGCGAACGCCGGCAAGCCGGACGCCGCGACGAAACACGCGTCGTCGACGCCGGCCGCCGGCACGAAACCCGCCGACCGCGACGACGAGAAGTCGGCCGACGACGCGAACGCGACGTCCGGTCCCGACGCCGCCGCGCTCGCCGCGGCGGCGGCCGTGCAGGCACAGCTGCAGGCGCGCGAGAACGGCGCGGCGCCGGCCGATGCCACCGCCGCGCAAACGACCGCCGTGTCCGGCCAGCCTGACGCCACGGCGGCGCTGGCGAATCATGCAGGCAAGGATGCGGCCGCCGTGCCGGCATCGGGCCGCGACGCACTGCAGGGCGCGCTGGCGAGACTGACCGGCGGTGCGGGGGCGATCGCGATGCCCGGGACGGGCACGGCAGCGGCCGATGCACCGCTGACGCCGCAAGTCCCGACCTTCGACCACACGCTCGCCGACGCGAAAGGCACGCTCGCGACGCAGCAGACGCCCACGCAAGCCACCGCCCTGGCGCTGCAGGCCGGCGCGACCGGCCAGTCCGCGGCACACGCACTCGCGGCCGACGGGGAAACCGCCAGCCCGGCCGCCGACGCATCGGTCGCGGCAGCCACAGCGGCGGCGGCGGCCGCCCAGGCGAACGTCGCGACGGCGCCCGCCGCAAGCTCGATCGCCGCGGCCAACGCGCACGTGCTGGCCCCGCATGTCGGCACGGCCGACTGGACCGATGCGCTGAGCCAGAAGGTCGTGTTCCTGTCCAATGCGCACCAGCAGAGCGCCGAGCTGACGCTGAACCCGCCGGACCTCGGCCCGCTGCAGGTCGTGCTGCGCGTGGCGGACAACCACGCGCATGCGCTGTTCGTGTCGCAGCACGCACAAGTGCGCGACGCGGTGGAAGCCGCGCTGCCGAAGCTGCGCGAAGCGATGGAGGCGGGTGGGCTCGGCCTGGGCAGCGCGACCGTCAGCGACGGCGGCTTCGCGTCGCAACAGAACCCGCAACAGAACTTCGCCGGCGGCCGGTCGTCGCCGCGCGCACGCGCCGGAACGTCAGCCGTCGACGCACCGCTCGACGCTGCGCAATCCGCAGCGGCCGGCGCGACCGTGAGCCGCGCGGGCCTCGTCGATACGTTCGCCTGAGCATCGCGTCGGCCGCGAGCCGGTGCACGCCGTTCAGCGGCCGTGCGCCGCCGCGGCCGCCTCGCCGCGCGGCACGCCGCCCCGACGCGCCGAGACGATGAAGTCCGCCGCGCGTTCGCCGATCATCACGGACGGCGCATTCGTGTTGCCGCCAATCAGCGTCGGCATCACCGACGCATCCACCACCCGCAGCCCCTCGACGCCACGCACGCGCAGTTGCGGATCCACGACCGCCCGCGCATCCGAACCCATCCGGCAGGTGCCGACCGGGTGATAGATCGTGTCGGCATGCGCGACGATCGTCGCGCGCAGCTCCGCTTCGCTCTGGTCCGCGCGCGTGTACAACTCGCGCCCGCCCTGCGACGCGAGCGGCGCCTGCGACAGGATGCGGCGCATCGCCTGCGCGCCGCGCACGAGCAGATCGAGATCGCGCGTATCACTGAAGAAACGGGGATCGATCAGCGGCGCGTCGCGCGCATCGCCACTCGCAAGCGCGACCGTGCCGCGGCTGAACGGCCGTAGCGCACATACGTGCAGCGAATACCCGAAGCCCCAGTGCATCTTGCGGTTGTGATCGTCGACGAGCGCCGTGCAGAAATGCAGCTGCAGGTCCGGACGATCGAGCGACGGATCGCTCTTGATGAAGCCGCCCGCCTCCGCGACGTTGCTCGTCATCATCCCGGTGCGGCTCGAGAAATAGCGCGCGAGCGCCGGCGTCATCTTCGCGATCCCGCGCAGGCAGACGCCGACCAGCTCCGACGAATTCACGCGCGTGTTGATGATGAAGTCGATATGGTCGATCAGGTTGGTGCCGACGTCCGGCGCGTCCTGCACGACCGCGATCCCGTGCCGACGCAGCTGTTCCGCCGGACCGATCCCCGAGCACATCAGCAGTTGCGGCGAATTGAACGCGCCGGCCGACAGGATCACCTCCGCGCGCGCGCCGAGCGTCTCGATGCGTCCGTCGCGCGACACCACGACGCCGACCGCGCGCTTGCCGTCGAAGCCCACGCGCAGCACCGTCGCGTCGGTGATCACGCGCAGGTTCGGCCGGTTGCGGCCGTAGATGTACGCACGCGCGACGCTGCAGCGCGAGCCGTCGCGATGCGTGACCTGATAGAAGCCGACGCCTTCCTGTGTCGCGCCGTTGAAATCGTCGTTGAGCGGATAGCCGGCCGCGTGCGCGGCCTGGATGAATCGTTCGGAGAACGGATTACGAAAGCGCAGATCGGAAACCGTCAACGGGCCGTCCGCGCCATGCCACATATCGGCGCCGCGCGCGTTGCCTTCCGCACGGCGGAAATACGGCAGCACGTCCTGCCAGCCCCAGCCCGTGGCGCCGAGTTGTGCCCACTCGTCGTAGTCGCCCGGGTGGCCGCGCGTGTAGATCATCGCGTTGATCGCGCTCGAGCCGCCCATCCCGCGCCCGCGCGGCTGGTAGCCGCGGCGGCCGCCGAGGCCCGGCTGCGGCACTGTCTCGTAACCGTAGTTCGTGCCCAGCTTGAACGGCACGAGCGCCGCGATCCCCACCGGCATGTTGACGAGCAGGTTGCGCTCCGTATGCGAACCGGCCTCGATCAGCGCGATCGTCGCGTCGGGGCATGCATCGGCGAGGCGGCTGGCAAGGCTCGACCCGCCCGACCCTCCGCCGACGATGATGTAGTCGTATTGCATGTCACGTCTCCTTCGTGTCATGAACGGCGCCCGGCGCGGACCGGCTCCCGCTTGTAATGTTCGGGCATTGTAGGAATGGCCGTCGCGCGCGCGGCGCGCCGATTCAAGAGCGATTCCTCTAAACGCCCGCGTGAACTAAATTTAAGATGTATCGATCGATGCGACGCGCTGCACCGGCCGCCAGAAGCCGCGCCGTCGCGAAACTGGGGAGACGACGATGCAGCGCGACGTTCTGCAGGCCGCGTGCCGACCGGGTGATCCGGACGCACCGCGCGCGGCCCGCATTTCATTTCAAACGGATGCCCGGTCGGTGACGTGCGACACCGTGCGCGTGCCCGGTCGAAATCGAACGACGCCACGTGTCGCCGACCGTTTGGATGGCGCGTCGCACGAGCGGCACGACGAGCCAGTGCGTATGTCGCCGCGCGCCGCGTGCCGCCCCGCTTCGGTGCGCCGGCAAGCGCTCTCAGCGCGCGATCGTGCCCCCATCGGAAATCGCATCGGGCCGTCCACGCGAGCCGTGCAATCCCGTTTTCGGACGCGAACACCGTCGCGCGGATGCGACGGTTGCCGCACGCTGCCCCCTGTATTCGCCCGCGCGTCGCATCCGGCCCCGCGCCGCGCGACGCACGCCAATCCCGCCCCGCCACGCTCGCCGAGCGGGTACGTGCGACCTGACTGCTGGCCGACGTGCCACGCTCAACTGGAGGAGACGACATGAAGAACGATCTGCCCGAACTGGCCCCGCAAGCGCTGCCGTCGGTCGATGCGCTGACGACGCTGCTGCACGACCAGCGCGCGGCCTACCTGCGCACGCCGTATCCGGAGTGGGACACCCGCGCGCAGCACCTGCGCGCGCTGCGCACGATGCTGATCGATCACGCGGATGCGCTTGCCGATGCGATCAGCGCCGACTTCGGGCATCGCGCGAAGCAGGAAGTGCTGCTGTCGGAAATCTGGATGGCGAAGGAAGAGATCGACGACGCGCTCAAGCACGGCAAGCGCTGGATGAAGCCGATCCGCAAGCCGATGAACAAGTGGCTGCGGCCGGCGCGCGCGAAGGTGCTGCCGCAACCGCTCGGCGTGATCGGCATCGTCGTGCCGTGGAACTATCCGATCCTGCTCGCGGCCGGGCCGCTGATTTGCGCGCTCGCGGCCGGCAACCGCGCGATCATCAAGATGTCCGAACTGACGCCGCGCACGTCGGCGCTGTTCGAGCAACTGATCGCGAAGACCTTCTCGCGCGATCACGTCGCGGTCGTGAACGGCGATGCCGAGATCGGCGCCGCATTCAGCGCGCTGCCGTTCGACCACCTGCTGTTCACCGGCTCGACACACGTCGGCCGCCACGTGATGCGCGCGGCCGCCGACAACCTCACGCCCGTCACGCTCGAGCTCGGCGGCAAGTCGCCGGCGATCGTCGGCCCGAATGCGCGCTTCGATGCGGCCGTCGACGCGATCATCGGCGGCAAGACGCTGAACGCGGGCCAGACCTGCATCGCGCCCGACTACGTGCTGCTGCCGCGCGGGATGGAAGGCGCGTTCATCGAGCGCGCGCGCGCACGCTTCGCGAAGCTGTATCCGGACCTGTCGACCAACGGCGACTACACGACGATCGTATCGCCGCGTCATTACGCGCGGCTGCAACAGCTTGCGACCGACGCGCAGGCGGCCGGCGCGCAACTGCATCCGCTGTCGGACGCGCAGTCCGATCCCGCGTCGCGCCGCTTCGTGCCGTGCGCGGTCACGCACGCGCCAGCCGCGTCACAGCTGATGCAGGAGGAAATCTTCGGGCCGCTGCTGCCGCTCGTGCCGTACGAGCGGCTCGACGAAGCAATCGCCTATGTGAACGCGCGTCCGCGGCCGCTCGCGCTATACCTGTTCGACGAGGACGGCGGCACGAT
This sequence comes from Burkholderia sp. Bp9031, assembly GCF_003857965.1. NCBI lineage: Bacteria > Pseudomonadati > Pseudomonadota > Betaproteobacteria > Burkholderiales > Burkholderiaceae > Burkholderia > Burkholderia sp. Bp9031. The sequence goes on along the minus strand of NZ_QTPW01000010.1, from coordinate 154,638 downwards.
CGACCGCGTGATGCGCGAAACGATCTCGGGCGGCGTGACGGTCAACGACGCGCTGATGCACATCGCGTGCGGCAGCTTGCCGTTCGGCGGTGTCGGCGCGAGCGGAATGGGTGCGTATCACGGCTACGACGGCTTCGTGACGTTCTCGAAGATGAAGCCCGTGCTCACGCAGGCGCGCCTGAACACCCGCGGGCTGATCGCGCCGCCTTACGGCAAACGCTTCGCCGCGGTGATCAGGATGATGCTGAAGTTCTGAGCGATGCGGGCCGCGCACAACGCGCGGCCGCCCACTTCGCAAATGCCGCGCGGCGACGCTGCCGCGCGCGCCGTCACACGTGCCAGAGCGGCCCTTCCTGCATCGCGCCGATCTGCTCGCGCAGCTCGAGTACGCGTGCTTCCCAGTAGCGGTGCGTGTTGAACCACGGGAACGCGGCCGGAAACGCCGGATCGTCCCAGCGGCGGGCAAGCCAGGCCGCGTAATGAATCAACCGCAGCGTGCGCAGTGCCTCGACCAGATGCAGCTCGCGCGGCTCGAATTCGCAGAAGTCCTCATAACCGGCGAGCAGGTCCGCGAGCGCGCGCGACGCGCCTTCACGATCGCCCGGCAGCAGCAGCCACAGGTCCTGCACCGCGGGCGCCATCCGGCTGTCGTCGAAGTCAACGAAATGCGGGCCCGCGTCGGTCCACAGCACGTTGCTCGGATGGCAGTCGCCGTGCGTGCGCAGCAGGCGGATGTCGCCTGCGCGCTCGAACGCAGCCTCGACGCCTTCCAGCGCGAGCGCGACCGCCGTCTCGTAGGCGGGCCGAACATCGTCGGGAAGAAAGTCGTGCGCGAGCAGGTAATCGCGCGGCTCGTAGCCGAAGGTGCCGATGTCGAGCACCGGACGCGCGACGTACGGCTGCGTCGCGCCGACCGCGTGGATTCGACCGATGAAACGGCCGAGCCATTCGAGCGTGTCGCTGCGGTCGAGATCGGGCGCGCGGCCGCCGCGCCGCTCGAAGATCGAGAAGCGGAAGCCGTCGAACGCGTGGAGCGTGCGGCCGTCGAACACGCGCGCGGGCACCGCCGGAATCTCGCGCGCGGCGAGTTCGGCGACGAACGCGTGTTCTTCCAGGATCGCGTCGTCCGTCCAGCGCGCGGGCCGGTAGAACTTCGCGACGACGGGCGGGCCGTCTTCGATGCCGACCTGGTAGACGCGGTTTTCGTAGCTGTTCAGGGCGAGCAGGCGCCCGTCGGTGCGTAACCCGGCCGGCATCAGCACGCTGTCGAGCGCGTCGAGCACGCACTCGGGCGTGAGGCCGGCGAACGGCGGGCCGGCGGGAGCAGCAGGGGCGGAAGTGACGTCTTTCATGCCCCGCATTGTGCCGTCAGCCGCGCCGAAACACGAGCGTCCGGTGCGGCACGCATGCTCAGTGGAGCGCGGCGCCGGCCGGCAGCACGGATTCGCCGGTGTCGATCAGGTCCTCGAGAAAGAACGGCTCGGTGTTGAGTTCCTTCGACTCGCCCGGCACGCCCGCGTACCAGGTCACCATGGCCATGTCGCCCAGAACGCGCTGGACGATGCCGCGCGCGCCCTTCGGCACCGCGATATGGGTAGTACAGACAATCGACCCGACATGCATGATGGTTCCCCACTCTTGAAACTTTGAAACCCGGCCCGCTGGCGAGCCGGCAAATGCACGATCCGCGCCGCCCTCGCCGGGGTGTTGCGCGTGATCCCATTGTTCACGGTTTATCGAAGCGCGAAAAGAAGAAGAAGCGGGTGAAGTGCCGCGAATTCGTCGAATGTCTCCAATCAACCACTGCGTCGCGCGTGCGCTTGCACGGGCGGACACCCCCATCATACCCTGTCGAATGTGACTGTCTCCCGAATCCGGCCGGCCATGCGATGCGCACGCGAATTGCGCATTGCGCGTATCGTCTGGCCTTTGCCCCGGCCGTCAGGAGATCTCGCGTGACCGCCTCCAACGGAACCACGCCCGCGGCCGCGCGCCGCGACGCCTCCCCGCCCTATCTCGAACGCGGCTCGCGCAGCTACTGGCGCGCGAGCGTCGCGCTGCTGTTCGCCGGTTACGCGACCTTCTCGCTGCTCTACTACGTGCAACCGCTGCTGCCGGAATTCTCGGGCACGTTCGGCGTCAGCCCCGCGCAGAGCAGCCTCGCGCTGTCGTTCTCGACGGCCGCGCTCGCCGTCGCCGTGTTCGTCGCGGGCTTCGTCTCGGAAGGCGTGAGCCGCCACCGGCTGATGACGGTGTCGCTGCTGCTGTCGTCGCTGCTCACGCTCGTCGCCGCATTCGCGCCGCACTGGCACCAGATGCTCGTGCTGCGCATGCTCACCGGGCTGGCGCTCGGCGGCGTGCCCGCGGTCGGCATGGCGTATCTCGCCGAGGAAGTCCGCCCGGACGGCCTCGGGCTCGCGATGGGGCTCTATGTCGGCGGCAACGCGATCGGCGGAATGGCCGGACGCGTGATCGCGGGTGTGCTGGCCGACCTGTTCACGTGGCGCATCGCGATCGGTGCAATCGGTGTGCTCGGACTCGCGTCCACGCTCGCGTTTCGCGCGCTGCTGCCGCCGTCGCGCCATTTCGCACCACGCCGCGGGCTCGGCTTCGCGCAGCATCGCGCCGCGCTCGGCCGGCATCTCGCCGGCCGCCGCGAGCTGCCCGTGCTGTTCGCGCTGGCCTTCATCCTGATGGGCGGCTTCGTCACGCTGTACAACTACGTCGGCTACCGGCTGCTCGCGCCGCCGTATTCGATGAACCAGGCAACGATCGGTGCGATTTTCGTCGTCTATCTCGTCGGCGTCGTTGCGTCGCCGCTTTCAGGGCGCATGGCCGACTCGCTCGGCCGCGGCCGCGTGCTGATCGCCAGCGTCGTCATCATGCTGGCCGGCGTCGCGCTGACGCTGCTGCAGCCGGTCGCGGCGATCGCGTTCGGCATCGCATGCGTGACGTTCGGCTTCTTCGCCGGGCATTCGACCGCAAGCGGCTGGGTCGGCCGCCTCGCGACGCGGGGCAAGGGCCAGGCCGCCGCGCTGTACCTGCTGTCCTACTATCTCGGCTCGAGCATCGTCGGCTCGCTCGGCGGACGCTTCTGGAGCGCGTATGGCTGGCCGGGCGTCGCAGCACTGGTCGCCACGCTGCTCGCGAACGGGCTCGCCGCTGCCGCGTGGCTGCGCATGCGCGAACGCCGCGGCGCCGCGTGACCTTGTTCGGTCGTTCGCGCGACGGCGGTGGCGTCATGCCGCCAGTGCGGCAGTTGCGCTGGCAGTTGCGCTGAATGGCCGCCTTGCGGTACCGTTGACGCTCATTCGCGTTCAAGCGCCTTTCGACACGATGCATCCGCTCACGTCCGCTCTCGCAAAATCCCGGCCGCAGTTCGACTCGCGGCCGCAGGCGTGCGCGCATCCGTCGGTCCTTCCTCCTCCTGTCGCACCGCCGCTCGTCGGCGCCGCGCCGCCCCCGCCGGCGGCACGCGTCGGCTGACCAGCCGGCTTTCCTTTCCGTTTTCCATTCGCCCGTTTGCGGCCGTTCGTGCGTGATCACGCACGGCGCGTTGCCGCGCGCGACATGGAACGTTTCGATCCGTTCGACAGGTGGATTCACATGGTTTCGTTCAAACGCGCGCTCGCCGCGCATGGCGTGACGTCGCTCTTCGTGCTGCTGTGGAGCAGCGGCGCGATCTTCGCTGAACTCGGTCTGCGTCACGCATCCGCGTTCGTCTTTCTCACCGCACGTTTCGCGCTCGCGTCACTCGTGCTGCTCGTGCCGGCCGTCGTGCGCGGCCGCTGGCTGCCGCCACGCGGCGAGCGGCGCATGGCCGCGCTGACCGGCCTGCTGATGATGGGCGGCTATTCGATCTTCTATCTGCTCGCGCTCGAGCGCGGGATCGCGCCGGGCGTGCTCGCGACGATCCTCGGCGTGCAGCCGATCCTCACGCTCGCGATCGTCGAGCGGCGCTGGCAGCCGATGCGCATCGCCGGGCTCGGGCTGTCGTTGGGCGGCCTCGCGCTCGTCGTGTGCCGCGGCGTGGGCGGCGCCGGCCTGCCGATCATCGGCGTCGCGTGCGCGCTCACGGCACTCGTCGCGCTGACCGTCGGCTCGCTGCTGCAAAAACGCGCGCGGGCGGCGCCCGCCGACGTGCTGCCGCTCCAGAACGCGATCGGCCTCGCGCTGTGCGCGGCGGTCCTGCCGTTCCGGCCGATCTCGGTCGAAGTCGGCTGGGCGCTCGTCGTGCCGCTGCTGTGGCTCGGCATCGTGATCTCGGTGATCGCGCAGTTGCTGTTCTACCGATTGATGCAGCGCGGCGATCTCGTCAACGTGACGAGCCTGTTCTATCTCGTGCCCGTCGTCACCACGCTGATGGACGCGGTCTGGCTCGGCAACCGGCCTGAACCGCTCGCGCTCGCCGGCATGGGGGCGATCGTCGCGGGGCTCGCGCTCGTGTTCCGCACGCCGGCCGTTCGCGCGCAACCCGACCGCGCGTAAGCGGACGGAGCGCCGTACCCGCGGGTGCGGCGCTCCGGATCGAACACGTACGACGTATCTGCACAAAACGAAAGGAACGGGAAAGACTTGCGCAAGGCGTTCGTCTTGTTCGCGGGAAAAATGCGGAATTCCCCGGGTTTTCCGCATACTTTTAATGGTTCGGATAGCGAAAAACGCCGCGAGGTTGCCTATACTCGAACTGTCGCCCCGCTCGCAATCGGGTCGGCACAACATGAGAAATGCCCGGCATCGGGGCGGGAACAGGCGCGTGCCTGCGCCGGCCGACTATGGAGACACGCATGACGACCTATTTCACGATCGGCGACTTCATCCTGTTGATTCCGATGGCGCTGGCCGGAGCGCTATTTCTCGGCGCGGTGCCGTGCGCAACCGAATTCCGCCACAACCTGCTGCGCGTGCTCGGCGTCATCCTCGGCGTCGGCGTTGCGGTATTGCTCGTCGAAGGCCTGCCTGCGCTGATCTAGCGACGCATTTGCGCGCCGGTCACATCGCTGTATCGCAGCGACGCGAGGGCGTTCGTGTGCGTGTTGCGATACGGCATGCGATCGTTCGCATCCCGTATCGACTGTCGTTGCTGCCGGTCAGATCGCCTGATCGGTGGACGGCTTTTCCCACAGATTGATGCCGCCTTCGGTCGCGTAGCGATCGATCTCCGCAAGTTCGTCGGCCGAGAATTCGAGGTTCTTCAGCGCGCCGACGTTTTCACGCACCTGCTCCGCGCGGCTCGCGCCGATCAGCGCGGACGTCACGCGGCCATTGCGCAACACCCACGCAAGCGCCATCTGCGCGAGACTTTGCCCGCGCCGCTCCGCGATGCCGTTGAGCTTGCGCACGTGCTCGAGGTTGTCCGCGCTCAGGTGATCCTGTTTCAGCGACCCGCCGCCCGGCTTGTTCACCCGCGCATCGGCCGGCACGCCGTTCAGGTACTTCGACGTCAGCAGCCCCTGCGCGAGCGGCGTGAACGCGATGCTGCCCGTGCCGATCTCGTCGAGCGTGCCGAGCAGATCCTGCTCGATCCAGCGGTTCAGCATGTTGTACGACGGCTGATGGATCAGCAGCGGCACCTTGTATTGCGCGAGCAACTCGGCCATCTCGCGCGTCTTCGCGGCCGAGTAGGACGAGATGCCGATGTACAGCGCCTTGCCCTGCTGCACGGCCGATGCGAGCGCGCCGACCGTTTCCTCGAGCGGCGTGTGCGCGTCGAAGCGATGCGAATAGAAGATGTCGACGTAGTCGAGGCCCATCCGCTGCAGGCTCTGGTCGAGGCTCGCGAGCACGTACTTGCGCGACCCGCCGCCGCTGCCGTACGGCCCCGGCCACATATCCCAGCCGGCCTTCGTCGAGATCAGCAGCTCGTCGCGGTACGGCCGGAAATCTTCCTTCAGCAGCCGGCCGAAGTTGGTTTCGGCACTGCCGTACGGCGGCCCGTAGTTGTTCGCGAGGTCAAAGTGATTGATGCCGAGGTCGAACGCGGTGCGCAGAATGTCGCGCTGCGTCGCGATCGGCGTCGAGTCGCCAAAGTTGTGCCACAGGCCGAGCGACAGGGCGGGCAGTTTGAGCCCGGATTTGCCGCAGGTGCGGTATTGCATGTCGGCATAACGTTCGGAAGCTGCTTCGTAGGCCATGGGTCGGTTCCGTCAAGACGTCGGGGAAGGGACGCGCGCCGCACGCGAACATCGCGCGCCGACGGCGAAGGAAACACACGACGGCTATGGTAGCGAACGCGGCGCGAGCACGCACGGCAATGGACGCGACCGCGCGCGTCGCCTACACTGCGGCGTCTCGAATCACCGTTACAGCGAGGTTGGTATGTCCCGGGTCATCTCGGTTGCACTGCTCGTCGGCGGCGTCGTGCTGCTGTATTTCGGCGGCCAGTCGTTCCATTCGATCAACGACAACATGTCGCGCTTCTTCACCGGCTCGCCCGCCACGAAAACGATCCTGCTGATCGCCGGCGGCGCTGTCGCCTCGCTGATCGGCCTGATCGGCCTCGCGATGCCGCCTAGCAAGCGCTGATCGCGCAGCGGTGCGGCTCATGACGGGCCCGCGTCGCGCGAACGCGCCACGCAAAATGCAACGGGCGGCCGAGGCCGCCCGTTTCTTCATCCGCCCGCACAGCGCCGCATCGGGCCATCGGCGCGGCTGCGTCGCCGCCCCGAAGCACTGCTAGAACTGCACTTCCGGCTTCGTCGCCGAACGCGTGCCCGGCACCGGCCGGTTGCTCACGCCGTGATACGTGTAGACGAGCGAGAACTTCACCTGGTCGGAGCGGTTCTGCCCCGCCGAATGCAGCGTGTTGCAGTGGAAGAACACGACGTCGCCCGTCTGGAGCGGCGGACAGGTTGCCGCGTCGATCATCTTGCGGTTCTCCGGCAGGTCGCTGCGGAAGAACTTCGCGTCGTCGAACGCTTCGGGCCCGAATTCGGCCGTGTGCGACCCCGGTACCAGCCAGAGCGCGCCGTTTTCGTTCGTTTCCGGTCCGAGCGCGAGCCACACCGACACCATGTCGGCACGTTCGAACGACCAGTAGCGGAAGTCGCGATGCCAGCCCGTCAGGCTTCCGTACGCGGGATGCTTCGTCATCATGCAGTTGTGATGCGCGCACGACAGCACCGGCTGCTCGCCGAAGTACTCACGCATCCACGCGCCGATTTCGGGCGCGATCGCGCGCTCGGCAAACGCCGGATCGCGCGTGTAGGCGTCCAGCAGCCGCCGCACCGTATGCCCGCCCGGCGCATGCTTCGACTCCGGCGCGCCCGGGTAGCGCAAATCCGCCTCGAACTCGATCGGCTCCGCCGCTTCCTGCAACTGGCGCTCCGCGATGCGCTTGAGCGCCGCGCACTGCGCTTCGCTGACGAGGCCGCGCGCAACGACGAAACCGCGTTCGAGCAATTCCGCGACTTGCGCGCGGATCGATTCCGACTGCAATGGAGACGACATGGGATGCCAGACGTTTATTGGTGTGAATGTGACGATTGTAAATCGGCGCCGGATTCCGCGAACAGCGCCATTGTCGTGCGCAGGGGCATGCCAATCGCCGATTTGATCTGGCGCAAGGGAACTGTGCGGCGCGGCGCGAGCCTCAGCGACAGGCGGTATGCGGCGACTCGCTTGCGGCACAAGGGTTTATCGCGACTTTTGCGCGTCATGAAACCCCTGTAGCCTGTCGCGGCCTGTCAATTCTGGCGGGCGCGGCGCGCGACGACTTTCGGTAAGATCCGTTGCGCCATCCGAGGCCGTTCATACCAGTGTGCTCTTCAAGGGCGCCATCCATACAAGCGAAGCATCGTTCACATGCCATTCCGTCTGACTTCCCGTCTCAGCCGCGCTGCGAAGCGCGTCGTGCCGTCCGCTCCCGCCCGCTCGCTGCGCCATCACCGCGCCCGCGCGCAGGCGCTCGCCGAGCACACGCACGCGCACAGCCGGCTGGACGGCATCCGCGCGTGGTTCCACGCGTTCTTCTCGATGATGAGCGCGCAGACGTTCGCACGCCGCGCCGGCCTGCGCTCGCTGCTGCAAAAGCCGTCGTCGCTGCGCGCGCTCGCGCTGCGCCGCACGCTCGGCCCGCAGCGCCGCATCAACCGCCCGCGCCGCCTCGCGGCCAGCAACGGGTGGTTCGGTTTCAGCGCACGCTGAACCTGAACCCCCGCGCCGGCGCGCCGTACCCGCCACGCGCGCCGCCATCTCGCCGGCGCGCGACACGCATAAAAAAACCCCGGCATGCCGGGGTTTTTCGTTTCTGGCGGACGACGCTTACGCGACGCGCGCCGTCGGCTCCACGCCGGCCGCTTCGGCCAGCGCGAGTGCCTTGTCGGTTGCTTCCCACGAGAACTCCGGCTCTTCGCGACCGAAGTGGCCGTAAGCTGCCGTCTTCTCGTAGATCGGGCGCAGCAGGTCGAGCATCTTGATGATGCCCTTCGGACGCAGGTCGAAATGCTCGCGCACGAGCTTCGTGATCACCGCATCCGACACGCGGCCCGTGCCGAACGTGTTGACCATCACCGAGGTCGGCTCGGCGACGCCGATCGCGTACGACACCTGGATCAGCGCGCGCGATGCGAGGCCTGCCGCGACGATGTTCTTCGCGACGTAGCGGCCGGCATACGCTGCCGAACGGTCGACCTTCGACGGATCCTTGCCCGAGAACGCGCCGCCGCCGTGCGGTGCGGCACCGCCGTAGGTATCGACGATGATCTTGCGGCCCGTCAGGCCGCAATCGCCCTGCGGGCCGCCGATCACGAACCGGCCGGTCGGGTTCACCAGGAACTTGATGTCGCCCTTGATCAGGTCGGCCGGCAGCGTCGGCTTGATGATTTCCTCGATCACGGCCTCGCGCAGTGCCGGCAGTTCGATGTCCGGTGCGTGCTGCGTCGACAGCACGACGGTGTCGATCGAATCCGGGCGGCCATCGACGTAGCGGACCGTCACCTGCGACTTCGCGTCCGGACGCAGCCATTGCAGGCGACCGTCGCGGCGCAGGCTGGCCTGGCGCTCGACCAGACGGTGCGACAAGTAGATCGGCAGCGGCATCAGTTCCGGCGTTTCGTCGCAGGCGTAACCGAACATCAGGCCCTGGTCGCCCGCGCCTTGATCGAGGTTGTCGTCATGTGCGCGGTCGACGCCTTGCGCGATGTCCGGCGACTGCTTGTCGTACGCGACGAGCACCGCGCAACCCTTGTAGTCGATGCCGTAGTCGGTGTTGTCGTAGCCGATGCGCTTGATCGTGTCGCGCGCGATCTGGATGTAATCGATGTTGGCCGTCGTGGTGATTTCACCAGCCAGAACGACTAGACCCGTGTTGCACAGCGTTTCGGCTGCAACGCGGGAGTATTTGTCCTGCTCGAGGATGGCGTCGAGAATCGCGTCCGAGATTTGGTCCGCGACCTTGTCCGGATGGCCTTCGGAGACGGATTCGGACGTGAAGAGATAATCGTTTGCCACTTTTTCAGGCTCCTGTGTGGTTACGGTTGGTTTCACGTAGCCAGCTTCGTTGGGCCTGAAGCGGCGACGCTTTAGCGGATTACCAGGACCGGGCAGCGCGCTTCGCGCCAGCCGGCTTCGCCCCGCAAGTTGTCAGTTAACTCGGCGAAGCCCGTATTATAGCGGCTTTCGTGAATTGTCACAGAGCGCCACCCGTGCTGCATCGTCCGCTGTCCTACCCCCCTGTTCGCAACGTGCCGGCCAGCCGGCCCCACGGAGATTCCGCATGCTAGGCCGCCTCGGCACGCACCTCGCCATCGGCTTGCTGAAGCTGCTCGCCCTGCTGCCGTATGGCTTGACCGCACGGTTCGGCGACGGCCTCGGCTGGCTGCTGTACCAGATTCCCAGCCGGCGAAAGCGCATCGTACATACCAATCTGAAACTCTGCTTCCCCGACTGGAGCGGCGAACGGCGCGAGGAAGTGGCGGGCCTGCATTTCCGTCACGCGATCCGCAGCTACGTCGAGCGCAGCGTCCAGTGGTTCGGCTCCGAGAGGAAGCTCGCGAAGCTGATCCAGGTCGACAGTGCGGTCGATCTCACCGATCCCGATCTGCCCCCGACCTTGTTCCTGGGCCTGCATTTCGTCGGCATCGAAGCCGGCTCGATCTGGCTGAACCGCTCGCTGCAGCGTCGCTGCGGATCGCTGTACCAGCCGTTCTCGAATGCCGTGCTCGAGGAAGAGGCGAAGAAGGCGCGCGGGCGTTTCGATGCCGAGATGGTCGGCCGTGCGGACAGCGCGCGCGTCGTGCTGCGCTGGTTGCGCGACCGCAAGCCGGTGATGCTCGGCGCGGACATGGACTATGGTCTGCGCAATTCGACGTTCGTACCCTTCTTCGGCGTGCCCGCGTGCACGCTGACGGCCGTCGGCCGGCTCGCGAAGACGGGCCGCGCGCAGGTCGTGCCGTTCATCGGCGAGGTGCTGCCGAACTACAAGGGCTATCGGCTGAAGGTGTTCAAGCCGTGGGATCACTACCCGACCGGCGACGACGATCTCGACGCGCGGCGGATGAACGAATTCCTGGAGGAACAGATTCCGCTGATGCCCGAGCAGTATTACTGGGTCCACAAGCGCTTCAAGACGCGCCCGCCCGGCGAGCCGAGCCTTTATTGAGTCGAGCGGGGCCGCGAGCGCGCCGTCAAACGCGCGCCCGCGCCCTCGCCACCTTCGGCACGCCTTTCGCGCGTGCCTGCCACAGATCGTAGGCCGACTGCTGCGCGAGCCACAGATCGGCCTTCCCGCCGTTTTCCTCACCGAGCCACGCTTCGAGACGCAGTGCCATTTCAGGCGAAATGCCGGCGTGACCGTGCAGGATGCGCGACAGTGCCGCCCGCGTGACGCCGAGCTGCGCGGCGGCTTCGGTCACGGTCAGGCGGAGCGCCGGCAAAATGTCGTCACGCAGCGTTTCGCCCGGATGGGGCGGATTGAAGATGCGAGTCATGGCGTTGAATGACCTCAGTGATAGTCTTGATAGTTGACCAGGACGACATCGGGCCCCTCGAACCTGAACGTCAGGCGCCAGTTGACGCTCACGCTCACCGAGTAGTAACCCTCCATCCCGCCGGCGAGGCGGTGAAGGCGCCAGCCCGGCACGTTCATGTCGAGCGGCTGACTCGCCATGTCGAGACGAGCAAGCTGGCGCCGCAACCGCGAGGCATGATCCGGCCGGATGCCCGCCTTGCTCCCGTTCGTGAAAAACGCCTCCAGCCCCTTGTGCTGCCATGACTTGATCATGGGCCTCCCATACTTGCGTGCGATATCGATGGCATGGCCCACATGGCGTATAGCCTGACTATACGAATCGCCCGATTGAGTTGTCAATTCGACCGGTACGAAAACACGCACGCGGTTCGTCCCGTGCGTAGGCAAAGCCCGGACGCATGCCGCCGGATTCACTCGCCCTGGCAACGCCCGCCACACCGCACCGCCTCAATCTGCCGACTCGTCGCCCGCGCGACCAGTCGGCCGATCGGCCGACCTCTTCCGGCTCCGCCGCCCGAACGACACCCGCCGCGCCGCCCGAGCAGGACGCCCCTGTCGGCTGCATGTATCATTTGCGGTTGAGATCAGCACGACGAACGACGGCGCCCGACATGACGGCATGCCGCGTCCGTCGTGCCGACCGCCTTGTTCGCCATGGAATTCCGGACCCAGTGAAACTCTCGTTCACCAAGATGCACGGCGCGGGCAACGACTTCGTCGTGCTCGACGGCTATTCGCGCGCGTTGCCGCCGCTCACCGAAGCGCAGGTACGCGCACTCGCCAACCGACACTTCGGCATCGGCGCCGACCAGTTGCTGGTCGTCGAGAAACCGACCGCCGACAACGCGGATTTCAAGTACCGGATCTTCAATTGCGACGGCGGCGAGGTCGAACACTGCGGCAACGGCGCGCGCTGCTTCGTGAAGTTTGTCAGCGACCGCGGCCTGACCGACAAGCGCAGCGTGCGCGTGCAGGTGATGAAGGGCCTGATCACGCTGACGATGCAGGACAACGGTGAAGTCGTCGTCGACATGGGCGCGCCCGTGTTCGTGCCGGCGCAGGTACCGTTCGACGCAGCGGGGCTCGACGGCCGCACCGAGGGCCACGACACGCTGTGGCCGCTCGACGTCGGCGGCGCGACGCGCTGGATCTCGACGGTGTCGATGGGCAACCCGCACGCGGTGCAGATCGTCGACGATGCCGAAGCGTATCCGGTGCTCGAAGAAGGCCCGCTGATCGAGCGCCACGCCCGCTTCCCGCAGCGCGTGAACGCCGGCTTCATGCAGATCGTGTCGCGCAGCGAAGTGAAACTGCGCGTGTACGAACGCGGCGCGGGCGAGACGCTCGCGTGCGGCACCGGCGCATGCGCGGCGGTGGCGGCCGGCATCCGGCGCGGCCTGCTCGATTCGCCGGTGACCGTTCACACGCACGGCGGCACGCTGACGATCAGCTGGGACGGCGCGCGCGACGAAACCGCCGCGCTGATGATGGCCGGGCCCGCCGCAACCGTGTTCGAAGGCGAGATCGACCTGAACGTCTGACCCTGCAACGTCATTGATAACTGAACGCTCCAGCCACATGAACGATCGCGAAGTCGCCGACTACCTGCTCGCCAATCCCGAATTCTTCGCGCGGCACGCCGAGCTGCTCGCGACGATCCGCCTCGCGAACCCGCACGGCAAGGCCGCGATCTCGCTGCAGGAGCGGCAGATGGAGATGCTGCGCGACAAGAACAAGCATCTCGAGCGCCGGCTCGCCGAGCTCGTGCGCTACGGCCACGAGAACGACAGCCTGTCCGCGAAGTTCAGCCGCTGGACCGCGCGCGTGATCGCGGAACGCGACCCGTACGCGCTGCCGCGCACGATCGCCGAAGGCATCGCCGACGTGTTCGACGTGCCGCAAACGGCACTGCGCGTGTGGGATGTCGCCGACACCTATGCGCAGGCCGATTTCGCGCGCCAGGTCGGCGAGGAAGTGCGCCTGTTTACGAACGGGTTGTCGACGCCGTACTGCGGCGCGAACACCGGCTTCGAGGCCGCGCAGTGGCTCGCGCCCACGGTCGCCGCCTCGGCCGCGAATGCGACGGATGGCGTGGAAGCCGCGCCGCCGGCCGGTGACGGCGCGGCCACGTCGGTCGCACTGCTCGCGCTGCGCGCGCCGCTCGCCGGCACCGATGCGCCCGCGTTCGGCCTGCTCGTGCTCGGCTCGCCCGATCCGCGCCGCTTCCACGACGGGATGGCGACCGACTTCCTCGCGCAGATCGCGACGCTCGCGAGCGCCGCGCTCACGCGCCTGCTGCCGCACTGATCTCGCGCCCGCGATGACCGACGATCCGATCGCCGCCTACCTGTCGAACCTGAAGCACGTCAGGCAGTTGTCGGAACACACGCTGCGGGCGTACACGCACGAACTCGACGAACTGAAGAAGCTCGCCGCCGGCCGGCCGCTCGACGCGCTGACGGCCGCCGACATGCGCGGTGCGGTCGCGCGCGCACATGCGGGCGGACTGTCCGCGCGCTCGATCTCGCACCGGCTGTCCGCATGGCGCGCGTTCTACCGCTGGCTCGCGCAACGCATCGAGATGCCCGCAAACCCGGTCGCCGCGGTGCGTGCGCCGAAGCGTCCGAAAACCCTGCCGAAGGCGCTGTCGGTCGACGATGCCTCGGCATTGATGGACGCGCCGCTCGCCGGCACGACCGAAGGCATCCGCGATCACGCGATCCTCGAACTGTTCTATTCGTCGGGGCTGCGCCTCGCCGAACTGGTCGGGCTCGACGTCATGTACACGCAGGCCGACGGCTACCGCTCGGCCGGCTGGCTCGATCTCGCCGAAGCCGAAGTCACCGTGCTCGGCAAGGGCAACAAGGAACGCAAGGTGCCGGTCGGCCGCAAGGCGATCGACGCGCTGAACGCGTGGCTCGCGGTGCGCAGCGAATTCGTGAAGCACGACCCGCATCCGCTGTTCGTGTCCGTGCGCGGCAACCGGATGGCGCCGGGCGTCGTGCGCGACCGCGTGAAACGCGCGGCGCTCGCCGCGGGTATTCCCGCCAACGTCCACCCGCACGTGCTGCGCCATTCGTTCGCGACGCACATGCTGCAGTCGAGCGGCGACCTGCGCGCGGTGCAGGAACTGCTCGGCCACGCGAGCGTCGCCGCGACGCAGGTCTATACGTCGCTCGACTTCCAGCATCTCGCGAAGATTTACGACAGCGCGCATCCGCGCGCGAAGAAGCGCGACTGACGCGCGTCCCGCGTTACCCGCCGCGCGCGGCGACCGGCAACGGCCGGCTTCGCGCACGGCCCATTTCGATCTCATCATGCAAACCGTCACACTCAAACCGTCCAAGGAAAAATCGCTGCTGCGCCGGCATCCGTGGATCTATGCCAATGCGATCGATCGCGTCGACGGCAAGCCCGCGCCGGGCGCGACCGTGGTCGTGCGCGCGCACGACGGCCGCTTCCTCGCACGCGGCGCGTACAGCCCGCAGTCGCAGATCCGCGTGCGCGTGTGGAGCTTCGACGAGAACGAGCCGATCGACCACGCATTCTTCAAGCGCCGCGTGCAGCGCGCGGTCGCGCACCGCACGACGATGGTGTCGGGCACGGGCGCCGTGCGGCTCGTGTTCGGCGAAGCCGACGGGCTGCCGGGGCTGATCGTCGACTACTACATCGCGGACACGGCCGAACAGGGCGCCACGCCGCGCGGCCAGCTCGTGTGCCAGTTCATGGCCGCGGGCGTCGAAGCCTGGAAGGACGCGATCGTCGCGGCGCTCAGCGGCGCGACTGGCTGCCCGAACGTGTACGAACGCTCCGACGTGTCGATCCGCGACAAGGAAGGGCTCGAGCAGACGACCGGCGTGCTCGCCGGCGACGCGCCGCCCGCCACGCTGATCGCGAACGAAAACGGCGTGCGGTATCACGTCGACGTGCCGAACGGCCACAAGACGGGCTTCTACGTCGACCAGCGCGACAACCGCGCGCTCGTCGCGCAATACGCGGACGGCCGCGACGTGCTCAACTGCTTCTGCTACACCGGCGGCTTCTCGCTCGCGGCGCTCAAGGGCGGCGCGAAACGCGTCGTGTCGATCGACTCGTCGGGCGATGCGCTCGCGCTCGCGCAGCAGAACGTCGTGGCGAACGGCTTCGATGCCGAACGCACGACCTGGCTCGACGCGGACGCGTTCAAGACGCTGCGCCGCCTCGTCGACGAAGGCGAACGTTTCGACCTGATCGTGCTCGATCCGCCGAAGTTCGCCCCGACCCGCGACAGCGTCGAGCGCGCGTCACGCGCGTACAAGGACATCAACCTGAGCGGCTTCAAGCTGCTGCGCCCGGGTGGCCTGCTGTTCACATACTCGTGCTCGGGCGCGATCGACATGGACTTGTTCCAGAAGATCGTCGCGGGCGCGGCGGCCGACGCGAAGGTCGACGCACGGATCCTGAAGCGGCTCGGCGCGGGCGTCGACCATCCGCTGCTCGCCGCGTTCCCGGAAGGCGAATATCTGAAGGGCCTGCTGTTGCAAATCGTCTGATCGCCCCGATCTACGCGCGTAACCGTCCGCCGGCCGCACCCTCGCACCCGGCGGATTCGTACTCCCGCCTGTCGTCCGGACGACGGGCGAGGGCTTGACAGGTATGTTTCAATGGATGGTTGTGCGCCCCGGCTCGCGAGCCGAAGGCGCGACGCACACATCCTGGTTTTGACCCCGATTCACGAACCACAGGCGACCGACATGGCCACTCCCGTCACCATCCTTACCGGCTTCCTCGGCAGCGGCAAGACGACGCTGCTCAAGCGCATCCTGAACGAACAGCACGGCATGAAGATCGCCGTGATCGAGAACGAATTCGGCGAAGAGAACATCGATAACGAGATCCTCGTTCAGGACACGAAAGAGCAGATCATCCAGATGAGCAACGGCTGCATCTGCTGCACGATCCGCGGCGACCTCGCACGCGCGCTGGGCGACCTGGCCGCGAAGAAGCGCGACGGCAAGCTCGACTTCGACCGCATCGTGATCGAAACCACCGGCCTCGCGAATCCGGGCCCCGTCGCGCAGACCTTCTTCATCGACAGCGAGATCGCCGACGATTTCCTGCTCGACGCCGTCATCACGCTGGTCGACGCGAAGCATGCGAACGCGCAGCTCGACGAACATGAAGTGGTGCAGCGCCAGGTCGGCTTCGCCGATCGCCTGTTCATCACGAAGTCGGACCTCGTCGACGACCAGACGGTGGCGGGCCTCAAGCACCGTCTGATGCACATGAACCCGAAGGCGACGATCAAGGTCGTGAATTTCGGCGAAGCCGACATCAAGGAAATCTTCGACCTGCGCGGCTTCAACCTGAACGCGAAGCTCGAGATCGACCCCGACTTCCTCGCCGAAGACGATCACGCGCATCACCACCACGATCACGACCATGATCACGATCACGCCAATTGCGACCACGATCACGGTCAATGCGCGCACGATCACGATCATGGCCACCACCACGCGCACCATGACGACAAGATCAAGTCGTTCGTGTATCGCAACGACCGCCCGTTCGACCCGAACAAGCTGGAAGACTTCCTCGGCGGCATCCTGCAGATCTACGGCGAACGGATGCTGCGCTACAAGGGCGTGCTGTACATGAAGGGCGTCGATCGCAAGGTCGTGTTCCAGGGCGTGCACCAGATGATGGGCAGCGACCTCGCCGCGAAGTGGCTGCCGGCCGAGAAGAAGACCAACAAGATGGTGTTCATCGGCGTCGACCTGCCGCAGGACCTGATCACCGACGGCCTCGACGCCTGCCTCGCCTGACGCGCGCGGGCAACCGTTGCGCCCCCTTCCCGCACGGCCGTCTCGCAGGCGGCGGCTGCGGCCGCGGGGCGCCTTTTCCGGGCAGGGTTTCGCCGTCATCGCTTTTTCGCGATTTGCGCGTTATATTTTCTAGATATTGGCGCAGCCGACGGGGATCGACCCGATACGGCGCCCGCTTGCGATTCAGTTACAATACGTGCCCGCTGGAGTACGGCAATAACAGGCCCGGTTCTTGCTGAACCATTAATCCGGGCATCGCAACCGCGCCGGATCGCCCATCCGCCACCCGGCCGCGGCCGATGCGATCTGCCGCGCAGCACCGGTTCGCCGCGCGCGCAAATCCGCGCCAGGCCTATCCTGGTATTTGAGAACCGGTTTTCCAGAGGCTTTCGGCCCCGCGGCGGCAAATCGCAAATGATTGCAAGCGCAGTTGCGGGTAATCCCAAAGTGCAGGCAATATCTCTTGATTTGCCGCACATTGAAGAAGCAAGCAGATGACGAAGAAACTCTTGACCGAAGCCGAAATCCTGAAGATGAGCGACAAGGATTACATGAATGAGGATCAGCTCGCCTTCTTCAAAAATCGGCTCGAACAGTTGCAGGCGGACATCCTCAAGAACGCAGGCCAGACGACCGAGAACCTGCGCGAGACGGTGATCGTGCCCGATCCCGCCGATCGCGCGACGATCGAGGAAGAGCACGCGCTCGAGCTTCGCACGCGCGATCGCGAACGCAAGCTCCTCAAGAAGGTTCAGCAGTCGCTCGCCCGCATCGATTCCGGCGATTACGGCTGGTGCGAGGAAACCGGCGAACCGATCGGCATCCCGCGCCTGCTCGCGCGCCCGACGGCCACGCTGTCGCTCGAGGCGCAAGAGCGCCGCGAGCTGCGCCAGAAGCTGTTCGGCGACTGATCGAGCGGCGTTCCGCTCCGACACGCTGCTTCCCGAAAGCGCGCGGCCTGCCGCGCGCTTTTTGTTTTTCCGGCACCGGTTCCCGTCCGGGCCGATTTGCATCCCCCTCTTGATATCCCGGCGCCCGCCCTAAAATGAAACGGACGCGCGCCGGGCCGCTCCCCGGCGCACTGCGATTCATGCGGCGGCGCCCCGCGCCGCCCGACTCTTCCCCGTTTTTCTCAAGGAACGCAGATGGAGCAATTTCACGGCACGACCATCGTTTCGGTCCGACGCGGCGACAAGGTCGCGCTCGGCGGCGACGGCCAGGTAACCCTCGGCAACATCGTCATGAAGGGTGGCGCGCGGAAAGTGCGGCGGATCTACAACAACCAGGTACTGGTCGGATTCGCGGGCGGCACCGCCGATGCGTTCTCGCTGCTCGATCGCTTCGAGGCGAAGCTCGAGAAGCACCAGGGCAACCTGACCCGCGCGGCCGTCGAGCTCGCGAAGGACTGGCGCACCGACCGGATGCTGCGCCGCCTCGAGGCGATGCTGATCACGGCCGATGCGACCACCACGCTCGTGATCACCGGCAACGGCGACGTGCTCGACCCGGAAGGCGGCATCTGCGCGATCGGTTCGGGCGGCGCGTACGCGCAGGCCGCGGCTCGCGCGCTCGCGGAGAACACCGAGCTGTCCCCGCGCGAAATCGTCGAGAAATCGCTCGCGATCGCCGGCGACATGTGCATCTACACGAACCACAACCGCATCATCGAAACGATCGAGTAAGGACCGCACCATGAGCACCATGACCCCTGCCGAGATCGTCTCGGAACTCGACAAGCACATCATCGGCCAGGCCAAGGCGAAGAAGGCCGTCGCGGTCGCGCTGCGCAACCGCTGGCGCCGCCAGCAGGTCGCCGACCCGCTGCGCCAGGAAATCACGCCAAAGAACATCCTGATGATCGGGCCGACGGGCGTCGGCAAGACCGAAATCGCACGCCGCCTCGCGAAGCTCGCCGACGCGCCGTTCATCAAGATCGAAGCGACCAAGTTCACCGAAGTCGGCTACGTCGGCCGCGACGTCGACAGCATCGTGCGCGACCTGATCGAGATCTCGGTCAAGCAGACGCGTGAATCCGAGATGCGCAAGGTGCGCAGCAAGGCGACCGACCAGGCGGAAGACCGCATCCTCGACCTCCTGCTGCCGCAACCGCGCGCGGTGGGCTTCGGCGGCAACGCCGATCACGCGAACGACGACAACAACGCGACGCGCCAGACTTTCCGCAAGCGCCTGCGCGAAGGCCAGCTCGACGACAAGGAAGTCGAGCTCGACATCGAGCAGCCGTCGGCCGGCATGGACATCATGGCACCGCCGGGGATGGAGGAGATGACCGAGCAGATCCGCTCGATGTTCTCGAACCTCGGCAGCGGCAAGAAGCAGCGCCGCAAGGTGAAGATCAAGGAAGCGCTGAAGCTGCTGACCGACGAGGAAGCGGCGAAGATGCTCAACGACGAGGAAGTGAAGACGAAGGCGGTGCAGAACGTCGAGCAGAACGGCATCGTGTTCCTCGACGAGATCGACAAGATCACGTCCCGCAACAACGAAGGCAGCGGCGGCGAAGTGTCGCGCCAGGGCGTGCAGCGCGATCTGCTGCCGCTCGTCGAAGGCACGACGGTCAACACGAAGTACGGGATGGTGAAGACCGATCACATCCTGTTCATCGCGAGCGGCGCATTCCACCTCGCAAAGCCGAGCGACCTGATTCCGGAACTGCAGGGGCGCTTCCCGATCCGCGTCGAGCTCGACTCGCTGTCGGTGAACGATTTCGAGGCGATCCTCGTCGCGACCGACGCGAGCCTCGTCAAGCAGTACCAGGCGCTGCTCGCAACGGAAGACGTGCAGCTCGAGTTCGGCGAGGACGGCATTCGCCGCCTCGCCGAGATCGCGTATGCGGTCAACGAGAAAACCGAGAACATCGGCGCGCGCCGCCTGTACACGGTGATCGAGAAGCTGCTCGAGGAAGTGTCGTTCTCGGCCGGCAACCACGCCGGCGAGCGCGTGACGATCGACGCGAAGTATGTCGACCGTGCGCTCGGCGAAGTGTCGCAGGACGAAGACCTGTCGCGCTACGTGCTGTAACGCGCGCGGCGTCGAATGCGCAACGGGCGGCCCGGCGGGCCGCCCGTTTTCGTTGGTGCGGCCGGCCGATGCCGCGCCGCCGCTTACTGCCGGACCGGCTTCTTCGCGAGCTTGCGCTGCAGCGTGCGGCGGTGCATGTTCAGCGCGCGCGCAGTCGCCGAGATGTTGTTGTTGTTTTCCGCGAGCACGCGCTGGATGTGCTCCCATTCGAGCCGGTCGACCGACAACACGACCGGATTCTCGAGCGCCTCGTCGGCCTGCACTTCGCTCGCGTTGGTCTGCAGCGCGGCCAGGATCGACTCGATGTTCGCGGGCTTCGCGAGATAGTTGTCGGCGCCTTCCTTCACGGCCTGCACGGCGGTCGCGATGCTCGCGTAGCCCGTCAGCACGAGGATCCGCGCGTCGGGTTGCAGGTCGCACAGCGGCGCGATCAGGCTCAGGCCCGAATCCTCACCGAGATGCAGGTCGACGGTGATGAACTGGAACTTGCCGCCGGCCGCGAGCCGCAGCGCCCCCTCCTTGTCGTGCGCCTGCTGGACCGCGTAGCCGCGGCGCTCGAGGCCGCGCGCGAGCGTGCCCGCGAACACCTCGTTGTCGTCGATCACCAGGAAATTGTTCTCGCTCATGTGGTTTCTCCGTCTACGTGTTGGTTGAGGCGGCCGGCGCCGCGATGCGCGCCACCGGCAGGCGCAGCACCGCCCGCGTGCCGCGGCCGGAAGCGCCGGCCGGGCGGCTGTCCGGCGCGGCTGCCGCTCGTTCGGTCGTGCGCCGGCCCGACGCGGCAGCGGCGTGACCGTTCGCTCCGCCACCGGCGCGACCGTTGCCGATCGCCGCGCGCGGCGTGACATCGGACAGCTCGATCTCGCCGCCGAGGCGCACTGCCGCGCTGAACGCAAGGTACAGGCCGACCCCGTGCCCGCCCTGCGTGCTGTCGACCGGCATCGCGCCGAGCGATTCGCGCAACGCGGCCGGAATTCCCGGGCCGTCGTCGCATACTTCGAATTCGATCTGGTCGCCCGCCCGCTCGTTGTGCGCGAGCTTCGCGGCCAGCGTCACGCGGTGCGGGCTCGCCCGTGCGGCGTTGTCGAGCAGGATCGTCAGGATCTGGCCGGCCGCGACCGTATCGTCGAGCGCGACGCCCGACGGGCGCGCGCCGAGCAGCTCGAACTGCACGTGCGGATGCCG
Source organism: Burkholderia sp. Bp9031 (assembly GCF_003857965.1). Classification (NCBI taxonomy): domain Bacteria; kingdom Pseudomonadati; phylum Pseudomonadota; class Betaproteobacteria; order Burkholderiales; family Burkholderiaceae; genus Burkholderia; species Burkholderia sp. Bp9031. Next base: position 133,644 of record NZ_QTPW01000010.1, on the reverse strand, counting down.
CAGGCGCCAGTGCTCGACGAACGTGTCGAGCCAGTCGTCCACCGGCTGGCGGCTCGCCGGCGCGCTCGCGCGGCTGCGCAGGCGCGCGAGCGCCGATGTGCAGAGCGTCATCTGTTCTTCCAGCACCTTCAGGTCGGCCTCGTAGCGCGCCAGCCCCGGATCGGCGCGTGCCGCGTCGCGCAACTCCTCCGCGAGCATCGCGATCGTCGACAGCGGCGTGCCCATCTCGTGCGCGACGGTAGCAGCCTGCACGCCGAGCGCGACCGCCCGCTCGTCGCGCAGCAGGTGCGCCTGCGCTTCGCCGAGCGCCGAATCGCGCTGGCGCAGCGCGTTCGACATGCGCGCGACGAACCATGCGATCAGCCCGACGCTGACCATGAAGTTCGCCCACATCCCGGTGCGGTAGTAGTCGAACAGGTTCGCCGGGTTGTCCATGTTGAGCGGCACCGAATCGAAGCCGAGCGCCGCGTAGCACGCGACGGCGAACGCCGCGAGCCAGATCATCAGGTGCCACGGCAGCACGGCCGCCGCGATCGCGAGCGACGGCAGGTACAGCGACACGAACGGGTTGGTCGTGCCGCCCGACAGGAACAGCAGCGCCGACAGCGCGCCGAGGTCGACCCACAGCTGGCCGAGCAGCTCGAAATTGGTCTCGGGCCGCGCGCGCAGCACGCGCACCCAGGTCAGCGCGTTGAAAACGATTTCGAGCGCGATGACCATCAGCATCGCCGGCAACGGCAGATGCACGCCGAAATAGGTCTGCACGACGCCGATCGTCACGAGCTGGCCGATGATCGCGAGATTGCGCAGCCAGAACAGGTGGCTCAGGTTGACGCGCCCGGTGGTGGTGATTCGTTGCATCCGAGCAGTTTACCCGTTTAGCACCCGGCGCCTCTACGGGGCCGGATCGGATACTCGCCCGACAGCCGGGCAAGCCGGCGTCTCGTCGGGTTGCACGGGCTCGCGCCGTCAGCCGGCCGCACCGGCCATGCGCTGCGCGATCTCATCGGCGAGGCACTCGGGGCAGCGGCAGCGCGCGCCGGCCGCTGGCGGCGCGTCGCCAGGCAGGGCCGGCATCGACGTGCACCAGCAGTCGAACGGCTGCGTGCGGACGCCGCAGTCGAAGCTGCGCCCGCAGTGCGGGCAGCGCGCGCGGCGCGGGGTCGAACGGGCGTCGGCGGCGGAATCGGTCATGGGGCAAGCGCGGAAGCGGGCATGAACGTCACCCTACGCGACAAGCATAGCGCGGCGGACGGATTTTGCACGTCGGCCGTCCGGCCAAGGCGTGCCGCCGGCACCGCCGGATGCGCCGCTCGCCGCCCCGCCCGGACCACTGCCGCAGGGCCCCGCGCCATAGCCGGCGGGCCGCCCGCCCCGCACGATCTGCCGTCCGGCCAGCCCAAAAACCCGATGCTGCGCTGCGCCACTCCTGTACAATTCGCCCTGTTTCAACCGTTCCCAGCCAGAGCCGCCGCCATGTCCGAGCCCATCGACCTCTCGCAGATCGCCCCCACGCTGAAGGCAGAAATCCTCGCCGAGGCGCTGCCGTACATCCGCCGATACCACGGCAAGACCGTGGTGATCAAATACGGCGGCAACGCGATGACGGAAGAGCGGCTCAAGCAGGGCTTCGCGCGCGACGTGATCCTGCTGAAACTGGTCGGCATCAATCCGGTGATCGTCCACGGCGGCGGTCCGCAGATCGATCACGCGCTGAAGAAGATCGGCAAGGCCGGCACCTTCATCCAGGGCATGCGCGTGACCGACGAAGAGACGATGGAAGTCGTCGAATGGGTGCTCGGCGGCGAAGTGCAGCAGGACATCGTGATGCTGATCAACCACTTCGGCGGCCATGCGGTGGGCCTGACGGGCAAGGACGGCGGCCTGATCCACGCGCGCAAGCTGCTGATGCCGGACCGCGACAACCCGGGCCAGTACATCGACATCGGCCAGGTCGGCGAAGTCGAAGCGATCAACCCGGCGGTCGTGAAGGCGCTGCAGGACGACGCGTTCATCCCGGTGATCTCGCCGATCGGCTTCGGCGCGGATGGCCTGTCGTACAACATCAACGCGGACCTCGTCGCGGGCAAGCTCGCCACGGTGCTGAACGCCGAAAAGCTGCTGATGATGACCAACATCCCCGGCGTGATGGACAAGGACGGCAACCTGCTGACCGACCTGTCCGCACGCGAGATCGACGCGCTGTTCGAAGACGGCACGATCTCGGGCGGCATGCTGCCGAAGATCTCGTCGGCGCTCGACGCCGCGAAGAGCGGCGTGAAGTCGGTGCACATCGTCGACGGCCGGATCGAGCACTCGGTGCTGCTGGAAATCCTGACCGAGCAGCCGTTCGGCACGATGATCCGCTCGCATTGAGCGCGCGCCGCCCGCCCACTCGCCCCGACTTGCCAGCGTCGCTGCGACGCCGGCGCATCTCCCGCAGCCGGCCGCGTGCCGGCGCGCCCGTCTGGCTGTTCGATCTCGACAACACGCTGCACCACGCATCGCACGCGATCTTTCCGGAGATCAACCGCGCGATGACGCAGTACATCATCGACGCGCTCCACGTCGAGCGTGCCGAGGCCGACCGGCTGCGCACCGGCTACACGCAGCGTTACGGCGCCGCGCTCCTCGGCCTCGCGCGCCATCATCCGATCGATCCGAACGACTTCCTGCGGGTCGTCCACACGTTTTCCGATTTGCCGGCGATGCTGCGCGCCGAGCGCGGCCTCGCGCGCATCGTCGCCGCGCTGCCGGGGCGCAAGTTCGTGCTGACCAACGCGCCGGAGAATTACGCGCGTGCGGTCCTGCGCGAGCTGCGCATCGAGCGGCTGTTCGAGCGCGTGATCGCGATCGAGCACATGCGCGACCGGCGCACATGGCGCGCGAAGCCCGACCACACGATGCTGCGCCGGACGCTGCGCGCCGCGCACGCGCGGCTGGCCGACGCGATCCTCGTCGAAGATACCCGCAGCCACCTGAAGCGCTACAAGCGCCTCGGCATCGGCACCGTATGGATCACCGGCCACCTGCCGGGTCATTTGCCGAACATCGGCCGTCCGCATTATGTCGACCAGCGCATTCGTTCGTTAAAATCGCTGCGACTGGGCACACGATCGGGGCGACAGAAATGCAGCCGACTTACCCGCAGGACCAAGCCGTAACGGAAGACCAGGCCACACCGTCCCGCCCGCGCCCGAAACCGGGCGAGCGGCGCGTGATGATCCTGCAGACACTCGCCGCGATGCTCGAGGCGCCCAAGCCCGAGAAAATCACGACCGCCGCGCTCGCGGCCCGGCTCGACGTGTCGGAAGCAGCGCTCTACCGGCATTTCGCCAGCAAGGCGAAGATGTACGAAGGGCTGATCGAGTTCATCGAGCAGGCGCTGTTCGGACTCGTCAACCAGATCGTCGCGAAGGAGCCGAACGGCGTACTGCAGGCGCGCACGATCGCGTTGACGATGCTCAATTTCGCCGCGAAGAACCCCGGGATGACGCGCGTGCTGACCGGCGAGGCACTGGTCGGCGAGGACGAGCGGCTCACCGAACGCGTGAACCAGCTGCTCGACCGGATCGAGGCGACCGTCAAGCAATGCCTGCGGGTCGCGCGCACGGAAGCCAGCGCGCCGCAGGACGGCGCCGCACCGTTCTCGCTACCGGCCGACTACGATCCCGCCGCCCGCGCGAGCCTGCTCGTCAGCTACGTGATCGGCCGGTGGCACCGTTTCGCGAAGGGCGGGTTCCAGAAGCCGCCCGGCGAGCAGGCCGATGCGCATTTGCGGTTGATCCTGCAGTAACGCTCGAGACGCCGACGTGCGCGCCATCGAGCGTCGCACACGCTTGGTCACACGCGTCGACGCCCAGGCGCCGAATCCGCGCTAGCCGTGGCACATGGCATGGCCTCGCCTGTCCACGCTCGCGGTACTGACAGCCGGAATCGGCGCGGGGCTCATATCCCGAGCACGCCGTCATTAATTCGCCATCCTTAATACATTCCTACCTGAACCGGCGCCGAAGCGCGCTGCATCCACCAGACAGCCTCTCGATCCTTGCAGCGCCCCCGCAACGTCGACGTCTCGGCACGTGTGTGCGGCATGCGAGTCACGTCCCCTGACGATTCTTAAAAGAAATTTAGTACTCGACCTACGTGAAAGCCAGTCGACTTAGAGATTGTCCCATTCTTTCGAATGGCTTACTCGGGAACAATATCACCTGTTTCCCGCAGCTGCTGCCGCCCCGTAGCAGCGATGCGCGACAGCGCGATGGAAACGTCCGTGCGTCGTCTTTCGACGCGAGGCCCTTACTAATAGGTACGTAAATGTCCAAAAAAGCACTTTCCATTCTGATGGCGACAGCAGGTCTCCTCGCCGCTGCCTCGTCGGCTCAGGCAGCTGACGGCACGATCACGATCACCGGCGAAATCACCGCCCAAACCTGCAACATCTCGGGCGACGGCGGCGGCAAGGATTTCACCGTCACGCTGCCCACCGTGTCGACGTCGGCGCTCTCCGTGCCGGGCTCAACGGCCGGCCGCAAACCGTTCCGTATCGCACTGTCCAACTGCTCGCCGAACTCGGGCAATGCGTCGGTGTACTTCGAACCAGGCACGACGGTCAACGCGCAAACCGGCCAGCTGTTCAACTCGACGGGTAACGCGAAGAACGTCGAGGTCGGCCTGCTGAACAAGGACGGCTCGAACATCAAGCTCGGCGCAGCCCAGGCACAGCAGAACTCGCAAACCGTGCCGATCTCGGGCGGCGCGGCAACCCTCGACTACTACGCGCAATACGTCGCGACCGGCGGCGCCTCCACCGCAGGCACGGTCGGTACGTCGGTCATGTACTCAGTCTCGTACCAGTAACCCGGTCCCCCGACCGGCGGCCCGTGCACCGCAAAGCTGCAGCGGTGAGCGGGCCGCACCGGACCAACTGTAAATATGATCATCTGTAAGGAGAACTCGGCGATGGGTATGCCAATGAACTGGCGCTTGAGCGTGGGCGCCGCAGCGCTGGTCGCGTCGCTTTCCGGCATGGGTACGGCGGACGCAAGCGTCGTGATCGGCGGAACGCGCGTGGTCTATCCGGAAAAGGAGCGCGAGGTAACGGTCAAGCTGACCAACGAAGGCGATCGTCCGTCGCTCGTGCAGGCCTGGATCGACGACGGCAACGCGAACGCGCTGCCCGACGAATCGAAAGTGCCGTTCATGCTGACACCGCCGTTGTTCCGCCTGGATCCGAAGAAAGGCCAGAGCCTGCGACTGATCTACACGCAGGAACCGCTCGCACAGGACAAGGAAACGCTGTATTGGCTCAACGTGCTCGACGTCCCGCCGCAGGCCGCGGACGACGCCAATACGCCGAACCTGCTGCAACTCGCGTTCCGCTCGCGCATCAAGCTGTTCTTCCGCCCGGCCGCGCTGCAAGGCATCGCCGACGAGTCCGCGGAAAAGGTGACCTGGAATTTCGCACCGAAAGCCGGTGGTGGCTATGCGCTGCAGGCGAAGAACCCCACGCCTTACCACGTGACGTTCACCAAGCTCACCGTCAAGTCCGGCGGCACGACCTGGACCGACGACAAAGGCGGCATGGTCAAGCCTGGCGCGACCGAGCAGTTCGACGTCGGCAACGTGCAATCGATGCCGGGCGCACCGATCGAGGTCGATTACACGTTCCTCAACGACTACGGCGCGGGCATCGAAGGCAGCTACGCACCGAAGAAAGCGCACTGACGCCACCCAGGCATTCCTGACTCAATCCGTCGCTGATCGACGGCGCTCAATCGCGCCGGCGCTAGCAGACTGTCGCTCGCAATATGACGATGCGGCATTAATTTATCGAATTCATGCGAGCGAATCATCAAAATCAACCGCTGGAAGCCACCGCACGTTTTGCGCTCAAGCCGAGCTATCTGCTCGTCATGGCGACGCTCGGCGGCTGGGCGGCCGGTGCGCAGGCTGCCGACACGACGGCCGCCTCGGCGGGCCGTTTCGACGTCGCGCAGGTTCAGTTCAACGATACGTTGATGATGAAACCGCGCGGCCAGCGGCTCGACCTCGATCGCTTCGCGAAAGGCAATCCGGTGCCTGCCGGCGACTACCTGGTCGACCTCTACGTCAACGAAACGTGGACCGGCCGCTCGACGGTGCGCTTCGACGCAACGGCAGGCGCGACCGACGCGACGCCGTGCTTCGATCGCACGCTCGTGAGCCGCCTCAACCTCGACGACCAGGCGCTGACCGACGTCGCGCGTGCCGAGCTGGCGCGCGTGCAGGCCGGCGAATGCACAACTGTCGACAAACTGGTGGGCGGCGCGACGGTCGAATTCGACATGTCCGAGCTGCGGCTGAACGTGAGCATTCCGCAGGCCGCGTTGCTGCGCAATCCGCGCGGCTACGTGAGTCCGGAACTGTGGGACAGCGGCGTGACGAGCGCGACGCTCAAGTACAACGCCAACGTGTTCCGCAACACGTCGTCGGGATACGAAAGCATGCAGGGATACGTCGGGTTGAATGCCGGCGTCAACGTCGCGAACTGGCATTTCCGGCACAACGGCACCTACACCGCACAAACGCAGGGCGACAACCGCTACCAAAGCCTCAACACGTACGTTCAACGCGACCTGCCGGCTTGGCGCAGCCAGTTGAAGATCGGCGAGACCTACACCGACGGCACGCTGTTCGACAGCGTGGGCATGCGCGGCGTCACGCTCGAGACGGACGACCGGATGCTGCCCGATTCGATGCGCGGTTACGCACCCGTGGTCCGCGGCATCGCAACGAGCAACGCGCACGTCTCGGTTTCGCAGAACGGCGCGGTGCTGTACGAAACCAACGTCGCGCCGGGGCCGTTCGAGATCAACGACCTGTACGCAACCGGCTACGGCGGCAACCTGCTCGTCACGGTCACCGAGGCCGACGGCAAGACGCACAGCTTCACGGTGCCGTATGCGGCCGTCGTGCAATCGCTGCGTCCGGGCATCTCGCGGTTCGGCGTCGCGCTCGGGCAGTTGCGCGAGCCGCAGCTCGAACGCCATCCGAATTTCGCGCAGGCCACTTATCAGCGCGGCATCAACAACCTGATAACGGGCTACGTCGGCGCGATCGTCGCGGAGAACTACCTGGCCGGGCTGGTCGGTGCGGCACTCAATACGTCGTTCGGCGCGTTCGCCACCGACGTCACGCATGCGAGCGCGCGTATTCCGGGCGCCTCCGCAACGACCGGGCAAAGCGTTCGCGTCAGCTACAGCAAGTCCGTCGAGGCGACCGGCACGAACGTCGCGGTCGCCGCGTATCGTTACTCGTCGCGCGGCTACTGGACCATGCGCGACGCGATGTATGCCCGCGAGCTCGCGGCCAAGGGCAACGATACAAACAGCGTCTACCGGCAACGCAACCAGGTCCAGCTGACGCTCAATCAGACGCTCGGCGAAAAGCGCGGCAGCCTGTTCGCGGTGGGCTCGACGGTCAACTACTGGAATCACCCCGGCACGACGACGCAGTTCCAGCTTGGCTACAACAACAGCCTGCGCGTCGCCGGCCTCAACCTGAGCTACAACCTGTCGGTCTCGCGGCAACGCGACGGCTCCACCGGCCAACTGAGCAACCAGGTGTACGCGAACGTAACGGTTCCGCTCGGCCGACGCTCGTATGCACCGACGCTGAGCGCGAGCGTCGCACGCAACAGCCAGGGCGGCACGACCGCCCAGACGTCGCTGACCGGCACCGTCGGAAAGTCCAATGCGTTCTCGTACGGCGTCAACGTCAATTCCGGCGGCGGCGCGACGTCCGGCGGCGGCAATGCGCAGTATCGCAGCCCGTTCGCAACGTTCTCCGGCAGCGCGACCGGCGGCAGCGGCTACTCGAGCGTGTCCGCCGGCGTATCGGGCGCATTCGTCGGTCACGCGGGCGGCATCACGCTCACCAACGATCTCGGCGACACCGCCGCGATCGTCGAGGCGAAAGACGCCGTCGGCGCGCAAGTCACGAACGGCACGGACGTGCGGATTGACGGGCGCGGCTACGCGGTGCTCCCGTATCTGACGCCGTACAAGATGAACACCGTCGAACTGGATCCGAAGGGCATCCCGACCGACGTCGAAATGCTGACGACCAGCCAGCAGGTCGCGCCACGTGCGAATTCGGTCGTGAAGCTCAAGTTCGGGACGGTCAGCGGTCGCGCGGTCCTGCTGACGATGCGCCAGCCTGATGGCTCGCCGGTACCGTTCGGCAGCGCCGTCATCGACGCAGGCGGCAAGACCATCGGGATGGCGGGACAGGGCGGCAAGTTGTTCGCCCGCGGCCTGAGCGACACCGGCACCCTGACGGCGAAATGGGGCAATCGCAAGACCGAAGTCTGCTCCTTCAGTTACCAACTGCCTGTCAAGCACAGCAAGAGCGACGTGTACACACGTGTCGAATCGACATGCGACAACGCTGCAGCGTCGCATAACGCCGCCGCAACCGATGCACGGGAAGAGACCGATGATTCGATCGATACCGTTGGCGCGAAGCTTCCTCCCGGCAACGGTTCGCACTAGGAAACTCGGCATTCCCCGAATGCCTGTCCAGGCGGAATGTCACCCAATGCAAAACGGAAAGACCATGCTCAAGTATCTGCTGATTACCACGCTCTGTATCGCTGGCTCGATGTATTCAGTCGCCAGTCAAGCGCAAATTCCAAGATGCTATAACGACGAAACTGGTGCCGATTATCAGCGCAGCTTCTCTTTCGGCACTGTCCTTGTCCCGAGCGACGTACCTGACGGCACGGTTTTGGCGACAACGACCCTGACGATGCCATATCGATGCGACGCGAATACTACTTCGCCCTATGGATATTCGTTTTACTTCATGAACAATCAGCGGCCCACCGGCATTCCCGGCGTTTCGTATGTTCTGACCAGCTTGCCCGCGCCGGAATCCCTGGGGCTGCGCTTCACCAATCTCGAGACCGGAGAGGTCATGATGGTCTATAACGGCGCAACGCAGGATTGGGCACCGCCTCATACAACAACGAAACCGATTGAAGGCCGATACCGAATCAAGATCGAACTGATCAAGGCCAGCGATCGCATATACAACGCGGTCATCCCCAACGGCACCGTCGGCATATGGCAGATAGGCGCACAGAACCGGGCTCGTCCCACGTACGGATACAAGTATCAGATCTATTGGAATGAAGCCGGCAAAGGAAAGCTGGTCATCATGCCGAAGACCTGCACCGTCACCACGCCGGATATCAGGTTTCCATTGCCACCGGTGGCCGCGAGCAAGCTCGGTACAGTGGGCATGACCGCGGGCGATACCGGATTCAACATCGGATTGAATTGCAAGTCCGGATCGAACGTCTACGTGACGCTGACTGATTTGACGAACCAGGGCAATACGGGAAATCAACTGACGCTCACGCCGGATTCGTCGGCGCAAGGCGTGAAGCTGCGCATTTTGAGAAATGGACAGCCCGTCGGCTACGGTCCGGATTCGGCCGCCATCGGCAACACGAATCAATGGTATGTCGGCCCGTCCGCAACGCTTAGCAACATTCCGCTGACCGCGCAATATATCGCGACCGGCAAGGTGTCCAGTGGAACGGTGAAGGGGGTCGCTACATTCACGATGAGTTACCAGTAGTCGCAGCACGCCGAACGGCACAGTAATTCGGTAGTACCGGTCGCCGGGTAGCGCGGAGCGACCGATACTCACTGACGGCCATCGCCCGATCGATGGTCGAACGACCTTCCATTTTGCAGTCCTTATAGATGCATCGGAAGGTTGGCTTTCGGACCAAGTCGGATGTTGTTCGTACGACCTGTCATGGCAGGTGAGCGACCTGATGACGAAGTCCATTTTTTTCTCAACCAGTACCAGAGGATTTGATATGAAGCTCGCACTCTCCAGCATCGCAGCACTCGCCGTCGTTGCCGCAGCAACCCTGCCCACCGTGGCGCACGCCACCGACGGCACGATCACCATCAACGGCCAGATCGGTACGCAGACCTGCACGATCAACGGCAACGGCACGGGCGGCAAGGACTTCACCGTCGCACTGCCGAAGGTGTCGACGTCGTCGCTCGCCAGCGGCGGCTCGACGGCCGGCCGCACGCCGTTCAAGATCGGCCTGACGAACTGCTCGCCGGCAACCGGCAACGTCTACACGCACTTCGAACCGGGCACCACGGTCAACTCGACCACCGGCCAGTTGTTCAACGCAACGGGCACCGCGAAGAATGTCGAAGTCGGCCTGCTCAACGGCGACACGAGCAACATCGGCGTAGGCAAGGCCGATGAAAATTCGAAGACGGTCGCACTGTCGAACGGCGCTGCAGAGCTGCCGTATTACGCTCAGTACGTCGCGACGGGCGGCCCGGCAGGCCAAGGCACGGTGAACACCTCGGTGATGTACTCGATCATGTATCAGTAAAGTCCGAGAGCCGGCGCGCGTCCCGTGCGCCGGATCGTCACAGGGGCGCGGGGGCGCGCGCCCCTTCCCCGGCATCTTCGGCGAACCAACGCGCCATCGATCCGCATGCCGACGGCATTGTCGTTCGACCAGTCGGCACTGCACCTCGCCTCTTTCAGGATCCCCTTACCAACCAGGCCGGAAACGCTCACGCCGAGTGACTCGCAATGGGTCAAAGACACACCCCAACGCCCGCAATCATTCAGACAGTCGGTTCCGAAGCACTATCGCGCCTCACGTGTCCTCCATGCCGCCCGTCGGTCTCTTCCGAAAATTCGAACTCGTCCAATATCCAAAATCACTCAACAAAACTACTTTTCACCTGTTCAAGACAAAAAAGGTGATCCGGTGAACCGCAGTTATTTCCTCTCGTCCCGAGCGCGCGTCCGACTATATGTCGCACATTCGGCCCTGCTCGCTGGCGCGGCGATGTCGTCGCCGTCAACCGCACAAGTCACGGGCGGCGGCCCGCAACGAGCCGACGGCATCGAACTCGAAGTTGCGCCGGGTGAATATTCGACGCACAAGTCCGGCGAAGCCGTGCTGTCCGCAATCAACGGCGGCATCCTGACGACCAACAGCCGGACCCGCGTCTTTTCGACCGGCAACGGCGCGGCGGGTGCCGCCGCGTGGGGCAGCCAGTCGCGCGTCGTCCTCCGCGATACCGAAATCCGGACCCGCGGCAGCTCCAGCGCCGGCATCGACCTTCGTAACGGCGGTAACGCATCCGCGGAGCGCGTGTCCATCGATACCGACGGCGACTATTCGCATGGCGCGTCCGTCGACGGCGACAATGCGCGCCTCACGCTGTCCGACAGCGTGATCGTGACGCGCGGCAAGGAAGCGCATGGCATCACGGCGATCCTGGCGCCGGGCGGCACCATCGACGTGTCCGACACGCTGATCCGTACCAGCGGCCTGTTCGGCGTCGGCCTGTCCATCAGTTACGGCGGCGTCCGGGCAACACTGACCCGCACCGATATCCGTACGGATGGCGACTATGCGTCGGTGCTGTATCTACCGAGCGCTTCCACAGTTGCATTCAGCGACTCGCACCTGGAAACCGCCGGCGACTACGCGCTCGGCGTGGACACGCGCGAGGGCAGCGTCGAGCTCGCGCGCACGCGCGTCATCACGCACGGCAACAGCGCGCACGGGCTTTATGCATCGAAGGAGTACACCGATACGCCGGCCGTCGATGCAACCGATACGTTCGTGACCACCACCGGCACGCGCGCGATCGGCGCGATCGCCCGCCTCGGCGGCAAGATCTCGATGACGCGCGGCGGCATCACGACGAGCGGCGAACGCGCGCGCGGCGTGATGTCGGCCGGTACGGACTCCGTCGCATCGCTCGTCGATACAAGCGTCGAAACCCACGGCAAGGAAGCCGTCGCGCTTTATTCGAGCGTCGGCGGCACGATCGACCTCGTGCGGACCAGCGCGCGCGCAACCGGCGACGGCGCCCATGCAGCGGCCGTCTACGGCGGCACGCTGACGATCGATGACGGCTCGCTGGTCAGCGAACGCCACGGCGCGATCGACGCATCCGACGCGATCATCTCACTGAAGAACGGCACCCGCGCCATCGGCGGCAACGGCACGCTGCTATCCGTCCATGCGGCGTCAGGCGCACCCGTGCTCCTGACGCTCGACACCGGTTCCCGTGCCGACGGCGACATCATCAACCAGCCGACCGACGACGGCAGCCCGACGGATGCCGTGACGAACGTCACGCTCGCCAATGCGTCCGCGTGGACCGGCGCGACCGACGTGGTCCGCTCGCTGTCGCTGGACACGAACAGCCGCTGGACCGTCACCGCCGATTCGACGGTCGGCTCCGTCGCGCTGAACGATTCGACGATCGCGTTCGCCGCACCCGCGGCCCGTGGCACGCCGACACAGCGCACACTCGTCGTGACGGGCGACTATGCGGCCCGCAACGGCCGGCTGGTTCTCCATACGACGCTGCAGGACGACGCGTCGCCCACCGACCGCCTCGTGATCGACGGCGGCCACGCGTCGGGCGACACCGGCATCGTCGTCAAGCGTTCGGGTGGCGACGGCGCGCCAACGACCGTCGGCATCCCGATCGTCGAAACGCGCAATGGCGGCACGACCGACGCGTCGGCCTTCACGCTCGATGCAGCATCGGACGGCTACCGGCAAGGCTTCGGCACATTGTCTGCCGGCGGCTACGACTACATGCTCAAGCGCGGCGGCCAGGGCGGCCGCGAGGACGACTGGTATCTCGTCTCCGCGGCAAAACCCGTTCCGCCGGAACCGCCGCAGCCACCCGGCCCCGTCGATCCCGATCCGCCGATCAGCCCGGAAATCAATCCGCCCCCTCGCACTGCCGCCCCGGAGCCGGATGCGTATCTCGCGAACGCCGATGCGGCGTCGACGATGGCAATCCACACGCTGCATCAGCGCGACGATCGCTCGCTGCGCACCGAAGCAGCCGGCCCGCTCGACGGCGCGGTCTGGCTGCGCGCCGAGGGCCAGATGACGTCGATGTCGGGCAGCAACCGCAGCGTGTCGGGCAACGGCCGCCTGATTCATGCGGGCGCCGACCTGCTCCGCTTCGACGACGGTCGCGGCGGCAGTATCCGCGCCGGCGCGATGGGCATGTACGGCAGTCAGACGAACTGGTCGACGCGCCCCCTGTGGAACGCGATCGAGCACCGCGTGATGAACGCCACCGCTCGCGGCAGCGTCTCCGGCTACAACGTCGGGCTGTATGGCACGTGGTACGGCAACCGCGACATCCTGACCGGCCCCTATGTCGACGCATGGTTCATGTACGGTGCCTATGCGAACAGCGTCGGCGGCAGCCTCGCAGCCGATTCGTACCGGTCACGCACCGTCACGGGCTCGCTGGAAACCGGCTATTCGTTCGGGTTCTATGAACGCGGCGACACACGATTCTTCGTCGAGCCCGAAGCGCAGCTCGTCGTATCCGACTATCGCGCGGATGCACACGGCACGGCCGGCGGCCGTGTCGACGGCCAGGGCTCCACCGACGTGCTCACCCGCCTGGGCGTGCGTGTGCATGGCATAACCGCGATGCCGCATGGACGCGAACTTCGGCCGTTCATCGAAGCAAACTGGTGGCACGGCCCCGGCTCGCGCTCGCTGATGCTCGATCGCAATGCGTTCTCGTTCAGCGTGCCGCGCGACCGGGTTGCCGTCCGGATCGGCGCGACCGGGCAGTTGAGCCGGCAATTCTCGATTTCGGCGAGCCTCGGCGTGGAAGGCAATCTGTCCGACTATTCGGTCGTCCGGGGGCAACTCTCGGCAAAATATCGCTGGTAAGCCGCACCGACCGCCGGCGGGGCGTGAAATCCGCACCCTGCGGAATTCCGCTATACTCCTCCGACTGCCGCCTCCTTGGCGGCAGGTCGGAAGCGCGCCGATTTGCTGACTCGATTGCGGGCGCGCGAACCGGCCGGGGCCTTGATATGTCTTTGTCCCGGCGGGTTCACTACAAATGCGGCTAAAGAGGTCGTCAGCCGCGCATCTCCGACTCCGCGCATCGCCGACACCATTTAGCTGCCCAGTCATAAGGCGGAACGAATGGAATCGATCGGCATCGTCGCTCCACAGACCATGCACTTCGCCGAACCGCTGCGCTTGCAAAGCGGCAGCGTGATCGGCAACTATCAGCTCGTCGTCGAGACGTACGGCGAGCTCAACGCCGCGCGCTCGAACGCGGTGCTCGTCTGCCACGCGCTCAACGCATCGCACCACGTCGCCGGCATCTACGCGGACGATCCGCGCAGCACCGGCTGGTGGGACAACATGGTCGGCCCCGGCAAACCGCTCGACACCAACCGCTTCTTCGTGATCGGCGTGAACAACCTCGGCTCGTGCTTCGGCTCGACCGGCCCGATGAGCGCCGACCCGTCAACGGGCAAGCCGTACGGCGCGCGTTTTCCGGTCGTCACCGTCGAGGACTGGGTGCACGCGCAGGCGCGTGTCGCCGACGCGTTCGGCATCGAGCGTTTCGCCGCGGTGATGGGCGGCAGCCTCGGCGGAATGCAGGCGCTCGCGTGGAGCCTGATGTATCCGGAGCGCGTCGCGCACTGCATCGACATCGCGTCCACACCGAAGCTGTCCGCGCAGAACATCGCGTTCAACGAGGTCGCGCGCTCGGCGATCCTGTCCGATCCCGATTTCCACGGCGGCGACTACTACGCGCACGGCGTGAAACCGAAGCGCGGCCTGCGCGTCGCGCGGATGATCGGCCACATCACGTACCTGTCCGACGACGACATGGCCGAGAAATTCGGCCGTGCGCTGCGCCGCGCGGACGGCGCGCTCGACGCGTACAACTTCAGCTTCGACGTCGAGTTCGAGGTCGAGTCATACCTGCGCTACCAGGGCGACAAGTTCGCCGACTACTTCGACGCGAACACGTACCTGCTGATTACGCGTGCGCTCGACTACTTCGATCCGGCCAAGGCGTTCGACGGCAACCTGAGCGCCGCACTCGCGCGCACGCAGGCGAAATACCTGATCGCGAGCTTCTCGACCGACTGGCGTTTCGCGCCGGCGCGTTCCCGCGAGATCGTGAAGGCACTGCTCGACAACAAGCGCACGGTCAGCTACGCGGAGATCGACGCGCCGCACGGCCACGACGCGTTCCTGCTCGACGACGCGCGCTATCACAACCTGCTCCGCGCGTATTACGAACGAATCGCCATCGAGGTGGGTGCATGAACCAGCAAGCGCTGAATTCCCTGTCCGCACGCGCGGACTTTCGCGCGATCGCCCGCTGGGTCGAACCGCGCGCAACCGTGCTCGACCTCGGCTGCGGCGACGGCTCGCTGCTGTCGCTGCTGTCGGAAGAGCTGGACGTGTCCGGCTACGGGATCGAACTGAACGACGCAGGCGTGCTCGCGAGCACGAAGAACGGGATCAACGTGATCCAGCAGAACCTCGAGGACGGCCTGCGCCTGTTCGAGGACCACAGCTTCGATTTCGCGATCCTGTCGCAAACGCTGCAGACGATCCACCAGACGGCCGCGATCCTGCGCGAAACCGCGCGGGTCGGGCGCGAGTGCATCGTGTCGTTCCCGAACTTCGGCTACTGGGCGCACCGGCTGTCGGTGCTGCGCGGCCGGATGCCGGTGTCGAAGTCGCTGCCGTACCAGTGGCACAACACGCCGAACGTGCGGGTGCTGACGATCAAGGATTTCGAGGCGCTCGCGCCGGAAGTCGGCGTCACAATCCTCGACCGCATCGTGCTGCACGAAGGCCAGCCGATTCGATGGGGAGCGAACTGGCGTGGTAGTCTTGCTGTCTACCGCGTCAAGCGCAGCTGAGCCGGGGAGCCGTTGACGGACGCCGACGGTCTGCACGCACGTGCGGCCGCGCCCCTGCGCTACCCGCGCCGCCTGCGCTGCCGCCGCAATCAGTCAACGCTACCCAGTTCCAGTCCATGTCCAAAACGCCACACGAGGCGCCCGCGCTCACCGCTCACGAGGATCACCCCGGCTGGCGAGCCTATCTGAACACGCACATGCTGATCTGCGTGTTCCTGGGGTTCACGTCGGGTCTGCCCCTGTTCACGCTCGTCTACCTCGTGCAGGCATGGCTGCGCTCCGAGGGCGTGAACCTGAAGGAAATCGGCCTGTTCGCGCTGATCCAGTTCCCGTATACGTGGAAGTTCCTGTGGGCGCCGCTGATGGACCGCTACATCCCGCGCCTGCCCGGCTGGCGGCCGGGCCGCCGGCGCGGCTGGCTGCTGCTCACGCAGATACTGGTCGCGGGCGCGATCGCCGCGCTCGGCTTCGTGTCGCCGCGCGACTCGATCTGGACGGTCGCCGCGCTCACGACGCTCGTCGCGTTCTTCGGCGCGAGCGCCGACATCGTGATCGACGCGTACCGCCGCGAGCTGCTGCGCGACACCGAGCAGGGCCTCGGCAACGCGGTGCACGTGAACGCGTACAAGCTCGCCGCGCTGATCCCCGGCTCGCTGGCGCTGATCCTGTCCGACCACATGCCGTGGGACGCCGTGTTCGCGCTCACCGGCGCGTTCATGCTGCCGGGCATCCTGATGACGCTCGTCGTGCGCGAGCCCGAAGTGGTCGGTGCGCCGCCGCGCAACCTGCGCGACGCGATCGTGCTGCCGTTCCGCGAATTCATCCAGCGCGACGGCTGGGCCGGCGCGCTGCTCGTCATCGCGTTCATCTTCCTGTTCAAGATCGGCGACACGATGGCCACCACGCTGTCGACGTCGTTCTTCCTCGACATCGGCTTCACGCGTACCGAGATCGGCATCGTCGCGAAAACCACCGCGCTCGTCGCGAGCGTCGCCGGCGGCATCATCGGTGGCGTCTGGCTCGTGAAGATCGGGATCGGCCGCGGGCTGTGGATCTTCGGCGCGCTGCAAATGGTGTCGACGCTCGGCTTCGCGTGGCTCGCGCAGCTCGGCCCCGGCTCGCCCGTGCTTGCCGTGCTGTACGACTTCACGGTATCGACGAGCCATGCGATCGCGTCGGCGCTGTCGGTGTTCGGCATCGCCGTCACGCCGCAGTTCAGCCCGATGACGGTCGCGCTCGCGATCGTCTACGGCACCGAAACCTTCACCACCGGCCTGACGATGGCCGCGTTCGTCGCGTACATCGCAAGCACGACCGACCCGCGCTACACGGCCACGCAGTTCGCGCTGTTCACGAGCCTCGCGTCCGTGCCGCGCACGCTCGCGTCGGCGGCGAGCGGCTTCATCGTCGCGAAGATCGGCTGGTTCGACTACTTCATCGTGTGCACCGCGCTCGCGATTCCCGGCATGCTGCTGCTGTTCAAGATCGCGCCGTGGAACGGTGTCGCGCGCAACGGCGAGGCCAGCCGTGCGCAATGATCGATTGCATCGCGTCGCACGCGTTGCCGCCGCGCTGAGCGTCGGCATCGCGACGCTCGGCGCGGCGGGAAGCGCGCATGCCGCCGACGCCAGTGCGACCGCGGCCGGCTCCGCACCCGCCACCGTGCCGGCTGCGCCGTCCACGCCGGCGGCCCCGGTTCCGCCGTCCGCCGCCGAAGCCGCGCAGCCGACCGGCGCGGCAGTACCCGCGAAAGCCTATACACCGACGCCGCAGCAGGTCCGCTACGGCAACGCGATCGCGTTCCGCACGCTGATCCCGTCGCCGCTGCTCGAACAGCTCACCGCGAGCGAATACGCGCAGATCGTGCAGGCCGCCGCCGACAGCGACCGCCTGCTGCCCGCGAACCAGCCGCGCGTGAAACGCCTGCGCGCGATCGTGATGAAGCTCGCGCCGTATTCGGTGAAGTGGAACGATCGCGTGAAGAACTGGGCGTGGGACGTCAACGCGATCCGCTCGCGTGACATCCGCGTCACCTGCCTGCCGGGCGGCAAGGTGCTCGTATACGGCGGCCTGCTCGATCGCGTCCGCCTGAACGATGACGAGTTCGGCGTGCTGCTCGCGCATGGCATCGCGCATGCGCTGCGCGAACACGCGCGCAGCAATTTCAGCGCGACGTCGCAAACGTCGCTGCGCGCGGCCGCGCTGCCGCCGCTGTTCGGCGTCGGCGATCCGCTGCCGCAGGCGCTGAACCTCGGCGCACGCCTGCAGACGCTGCGCTACGACCCGACCGACGAAACCGAAGCCGACGTGATCGGCGGCGACATCGCCGCCCGCGCGGGCTTCGATCCGCGCGCGGCGATCACGCTGTGGGACAAGCTCGCGGCCGCGACGCGCGCGAACAAGACGTCGGGCTTCATCTACATGCACCCGTACGGCGCGACGCGGCGGCAGGATCTGCTGAACCGCCTGCCGGACCTGATGCCGCTGTATGCGAAGGCGATTGGCAAACGGGTCGACACGCTCCCGGACTACGCCGGCATCAGCGCGCAGCGGCGCAAGGTCGTGCGGCGCTGAGCACCGCAGCCCGCGGCTTTCTCATCGGACCTGGCCGGAGCGTGATGCGGCGCTACGCGCCGACGTCCGATTCGACCGGTCGGCTGCCGCTCTCGCGCATCCAGCGCACTTCGTCACCGGGGCTGCGGCCGAATAGCCGCTTGAACTCGCGGCTGAACTGCGACGCGCTCGCATAGCCGACTCGCGCGGCGGCAGCACCCGCGCCGACGCCGTCCTGCACCATCATCAATCGTGCCTGGTGCAGCCGCGCGGTCTTGACATACTGCATCGGCGACGTCGCCGTCACGTGCTTGAACTGGGCGTGGAACACCGCGAGGCTCATCCCGGCTTCGCGCGCGAGCGTTTCGACATCGAGATCGGCCTTCAGGTCCGCATGGATGCGCCGCAGCGCCTTCGCGACGCGGCCGAAATGATGCTGCTGGACGAGCGCCGCGCGAATTGCGTCGCCCTGCGCGCCCGTCAGTACGCGGTACGCGATCTCGCGCATGATCGCCGGCCCGAGCACGCACGTGTCGTGCGGCGACGCGAGCGCTTCGAGCAGCCGCACCACCGCGTCGGCGAGCGGCGCATCGAGCGACGTCGAATAGACGCCGTGCGGCTCACTGACCGCCGCGCCGAGTGTCTCGTCGAGCAGGATCGCGAGTTCGGCGATCACCGCGAGATCGACGCGGATCGAGATCGCGAGAAACGGCTCGTCCATGCTCGCGAAGGTCTCGCATTCGAACGGCAGCGGCACCGACAGCACGAGATATTGCTGCGCGTCGTAGACGAACGAGCGGTCGCCGAGATAGCCGAGCTTGCGGCCCTGGCATACGACGATGATGCTCGGCTCGTACAGCACCGGCATGCGCGGCACGGGACGGCTCACGCGGATGAAACGCACGCCGTCGAGCGCCGCCAGCGTATCGCCGTCGTTCGGTGCGAGGCGCGAATGCAGCTCGATCATGCGGCGCCGCACACGCTCGCCCGAGTCGTCGAAAAGGGGCTGGAAGCTCATCGGCGTCGTCCTGTCCGGCAAGAGAATCTGGCTCGCAATGTAGCACCTTGAAAGCGTTTTGACGGCCGTTCGCGCGAAATTCGAGAGGAATAGGCAAATCTTCGAGACCTTCGTGTATTTCGCCGACGCGGCGCGCTCCTTACGATGGGCACCTGTCTCGCCGCGTCGCCACATGGTGCGGCGGCAGTCTGATTTGCCGGATGTTTTTCCCGGACAAGGAGCCCCTGCATGAGCACAACTTACGCTTACGCGGCGACCGACGCGCACTCGCCGCTCGCCCCGTTCGAATTCCAGCGCCGCGCGCTGCGCGAACTCGACGTCCAGATCGAGGTCCTCTACTGCGGCGTCTGCCACTCGGACCTGCACCAGGCCCGCAACGAATGGCGCAACACGATCTACCCGGTCGTGCCGGGCCATGAAATCGTCGGCCGCGTGACCGCGACCGGCTCGCAGGTATCGCGCTTCAAGGTCGGCGAGCTGGTCGGCGTCGGCTGTCTCGTCGATTCGTGCCGCACCTGCCCGAGCTGCGCGGAAGGCCTCGAGCAGTATTGCGAGAACGGCTTCGTCGGCACCTACAACGGCCAGGATCGCGTGACGGGCGAGCTCACGTACGGCGGCTATTCGACGCAACTCGTCGTCGACGAGGCGTTCGTGCTGCGCGTGCCGGACACGCTCGACCCGGCCGGCGCCGCGCCGCTGCTGTGCGCGGGGATCACGACCTACTCGCCGCTGCGGCAGTGGAACGTCGGTCCCGGCAAGAAGGTCGGCATCGTCGGTCTCGGCGGCCTCGGCCACATGGGCGTGAAGCTGGCGCGCGCGATGGGTGCGCACGTCGTGCTGTTCACGACGTCGCCGTCGAAGATCGAGGACGGCAAGCGGCTCGGCGCGCACGAAGTGGTGATCTCGAAGGACGAAGCGCAGATGAACGCGCACCTGAACAGCTTCGACTTCATCCTGAACACGGTCGCCGCGCAGCACGACCTGAACCCGTTTCTGAACCTGCTGAAGCGCGACGGCACGATGACGCTCGTCGGCGCGCCGGAGCACGACCATCCGTCGCCGCAGGTGTTCAACCTGATCTTCAAGCGCCGCCGCCTCGCGGGCTCGCTGATCGGCGGGATCGCGGAGACGCAGGAAATGCTCGACTTCTGCGCGGAGCACGGCATCACGTCGGATATCGAAACGATTCCGATGCAGCAGATCAATGCCGCTTACGAGCGCATGCTGAAGAGCGACGTGAAGTACCGGTTCGTGGTGGACATGGCGTCGCTCAAGCACTGAGCAACGATTCGGCGTTTCAGTCAGCCGGTCGGATGATGTCGTGAAATGGCGGCACGGACGCGAATCGCGTCACGTGCCGCCGCATGTGATCACGCCAGCCTGTGAAATAACGGGCATGTAGCGGTTGTTACAAACGTGGGCGCGCGGCAAGTAGTCTGTCCCATCTTGAAGGTGGCAGCGTTATTTCATCGTCGCCATCATCCGAATCTCCCCTCGAGAAGTAAGCAGAACGACCGTTTATGGACCACTCAATCTCCGGGCTCGATGTAGTGAACGTACGTTGGGCGAGCAACTTTCTACTCTTTGCGTCGAATAACCGTCCTACGTACTTGGAACTCCCCCCAGGCACCCATTTCAGCAAGCATCGCTCTGCAATGTAAAGGCCATCCAAAGAGGCTGAACTCTGGCACCCGGTTCCATCCGGCGTGCTGTTGAAGAGACTCGCGTAACACATGTAGATGGCGGCCAATATCACGGCCGCCTTGCCGATCTTCGTCGCTCTAGCACGTGACGCCTCTTGCCACGTGCGCCACTTGATTGCCGTGAAGGCGATAGTCATCAATGCGGCAGATGCGCCGAACAGCGCCGCGAGCGGCTCACCGAAATCAATTATCACGGCGACACCTCAAAGTGCATACGCGGACGCCCAGCCAAGACCCTGTCCCACATCGAAAGTGGAAACGTGATGAATGTGGACTCGTCACCTCCGCGGGAGAACGACATACTGTTGTCGAACCACGAGATTTCAGGAGTCGGCGTGCTAAAGGTGCGCTGTACCGCCAGTTTCCCGCTGCCCGCGTCAAATATCCTCCCGACGTACGTCGAACTCCCGCCAGGAACCCATTTCAGCAGGCACAGCTCCGCCATATAGCGGCCGTCTGACGATGCTGAACTCCGGCATCCGGTTCCATTCGGCGTGCTGTTGAAGAAGCCGACATAGCACATGTAGATAGCAACCGATATCGCGGCCACCTTGCCGATCTTCGTCGCTCTCGCACGTGACACCTCTTGCCACGTGCGCCACTTGATTGCCACGACGGTGATGGCAATCAATGCGACAGATGCGCCGAACAGCGCCGCGAGCGGCTCACCGAAATCAACCATCATGACGACACCTCGATCGGCGTGCGAGTGGGACAACCAATGGTGTCATCCGCCGTTCAATTGATTTTCGCCGCTTCTCCATGTTGCAAGGATGTTCTTCCGCTGTATCAGACTTCGGCAGCGTGATGGTCTTGGCTGATCGAATCATAGATAGATCTTGATACTCGGATTGACAGGAACATAACGACAATCAGAGTAGATGATGAAATCCCCACCTCGTTGATGCTTGATCGCCCACTGTCGAAAATCGGCGTTGTGCACCGGATAGTAGACGTTTCCCTTCGTCGCAGGATTTCCAAGCATGACGGCGGATTTGACATACGGGATCTGGGCCGCGAACGTATCGAGCGGCACGACGATGACGCCGTTACTGCTCCAGTGGCCCAAGTATTGCGAACGGTCGCCGGGTTTGTCGGTGAATGTGTAGTTATCTTTCACGTATACCCAAATGCCGGTTACCTCGACCACGGTCCGGCGCCATTCGACATCCCAGGAGAACTGTGCACGACCAAGGGCGGCGTAGATGACGAACGAACCGAGTGCACCGGTGAGATCGTCAGGAGCACCACTACGCTCCCACTCCGCTGTCAGCAATAGATTTATCTTCTGCCCGAACGTCCCATCGACTGCGACATACTGAAATTGAAAATTGCGATGCAAGGTCACGGGATTGCTTTTGCAAATGTCTCCGGTGAAGAGATCAATCACCTGGTCCTTGTGCGTCGCGAGCATCTTGGTGAGCTCACCGATTCCCTGAGGTGATCGAATGGCTTCGCGGATCAGATAGTCATATTTCTCCTTGGCACGAGGAAAGCGGAACACCCAATCCAGCTTTATCGTCGTCGTATCGTACATATCAGGCGGATAGGGCTTGCCGTCCTGATTGATCTCCGCCCCTTCGTCGGCGTCGACCTGCGAATAGTTGAGCCGTCCGGCAAACCATCGCTCCATCAACTCGGCCGAGTTCGGCAAAAAGATCTTGCGCATCGCCCGCGGAATTTCCTGAATATCGAACGGCGGGACAGTCGACTCCTTTTCCTGTTTCTTGACCGGTGCAGGCTTGTGTTCCTTCGGCGGATCAGGTGTGTTCAGCCATTTCTTGAAGCGCGAAATTCCCTCGGCCGCGGCCAACAGCCCATCGAAGGTATTGTTCACGCGATCCTTGTGAGTCAACCGCCGGGGGCGCGGCTTCGGGGGCTCGGGCTTCTTCGGCGGCTCTGGCAATGGTGGTGGCGCCTTGCCCATTGACAACGTCGCATCACGAACAATTTCGCAACCATCCTTGCCTTCGCATCGCGTCCATATCCAGAAGATCTTGTTGATCTCTGTAATACGACAGCTTCATCATCGCGCTCCCATTCCGTCCCCGTCGTTCGACATGAAGCGCGGGCTCGCACAATCACGCCCGCCCACATGACTGGTCATTGGTGATTCGCACCTTCAGCCCGCACACGCCATTTCGACAGACAGTCTTCCGAAAACGCGCACACGCGAAAATAGGAGGAGTACGAAAATTTGATGAAATGTACGCCAAGCGCCTGAAGTAACTTCGTGGTGCATGGGAGAAATGCCCGCCGAACGGCCGCATGTGATGAAGCACCCGTGTCCGGCGAACCGAGACGACTGCAACTGGGCAAGATGCCGCCCGCGAGTCAATATGAAGTTTCCCCCGATACACCGGGGCAAGCTGCGATCGGACACATACCGCGCCGCCGCGCACGATGCACGGCGGAAAACATCACTTCTTGTAGTCGTAATCGACCGTCAGCGGCGCGTGATCGCTGAACTTGATGTCCTTGAAGATCGACGTGCTTTTCGCGGTGCCGGCCACGCCCGGCGTCGCGATCTGGTAATCGATCCGCCACCCGACGTTCTTCGCGTACGCCTGGCCGCGATTGCTCCACCACGTGTACTGCTCGGCGCGCGGGTCGAGCGTGCGGAACACGTCGACGTAGCCGACGTCGTCGAACAGCTGCGTGAGCCACGCGCGCTCTTCCGGCAGGCAGCCCGAATTCTTCTGGTTGCTCTTCCAGTTCTTGATGTCGATTTCCTTGTGGACGATGTTCACGTCGCCGCACAGGATCACTTCGCGCTTCTTCTTCAGCTCGGCGAGGTGCGGCATGAATTCGTCCATGAAGCGGTACTTCGCCTGCTGGCGCTCCTCGCCGCTCGAGCCGGACGGCACGTACACCGACACGACCGACAGCTTGCCGTAGCGCGCCTCGACGTAGCGCCCCTCGGCATCGAATTCGCTGCTGCCGAAGCCGATGATCACGTCATCGGGCTCGTGGCGGCTGTACACGCCCGCGCCGCTGTAGCCCTTCTTCTCGGCGTGGTGGAAATAGCTCCTGAAGCCGTGCGGCTCGACGAATTCGGCCGGCAGGTCGTCGGCCGACACCTTGATTTCCTGCACGCACACGCAATCGGCGTTCTGTTCGCCGAGCCATTCGAAGAAGCCCTTCTTCGCGGCAGAGCGGATGCCGTTCAGGTTGGCGGTAATCACTCGCATCATGTCGGGTTCCGTTGTTCAGTTCAGTTCGATGTTTTTGCAGGATCGCGGCCTAGCGGATCTTCACGCCTTCGAGCTCCGGCTTCGGCGGCGGGAATTCGAGCTTCATGTCGGTCATCGTGCGCAGCAGCAGCTCGGCGATCATCACGTTGCGATGGGTTTTCGAGTTCGCCGGGATCACGTACCACGGTGCATGCTCGGCCGACGTCGCGGCGAGCGCGTCGCGGTACGCCGACTGGTACGCATCCCAGTGCTTGCGCGCGTCGAGATCGGAGATGTCGAACTTCCAGTGCTTGGTCGGATCGTCGATGCGCGCCTGCAGCCGCTCGCGCTGCTCGTCCTTCGAGATGTGCAGGAAGCACTTGACGATCGTCGTGCCGTTCTCCGCGAGCATCGTCTCGAAATCGCGGATCTGCCGGTAGCGGCGCTCGCATTCCTTGCTGTCGATTGCATCGAGCACGCGCGGCACGAGCACGTCCTCGTAATGGCTACGATTGAAGATCGCGAGCTCCCCCGCTGCCGGAACCTGCGCATGCACGCGCCACAGAAAGTCGTGCGCGGCCTCGATCGGCGTCGGCGCCTTGAACGGCACGATGCGCAGGCCGAGCGGATCGACGTCGCGAAACACCGCGCGCACGGTACCGTCCTTGCCGCTGGTGTCCATCCCCTGCAGCACGAGCAGCACGCGCTTCTTCTGCTGCGTGTGCAGGCGCTCCTGCTGCACGTCGAGCTCGGTCGACACGGCGGTGAGCCGTTCGCGGTCGGCGTCCTTCGACCCCGACGAGAACGGCTTCGCGGCCGGGTCGAACGCATCGAGCTTGAATGCGGCAGCTTCCTTCTCGCGCGTGCTGTACGGCACGCGGAAATCGTCGAGCGACGGTTGTTTCGCCATTCGTTCCTCCATTGGACGCTGTGGTGCATACGATAACGCATCCACCAAACGCAACGGGCCGCCCCGAACTGGTTCGGAGCGGCCCGTCGTCAAGCGCGGATCAGGCGCGCGCTCATGCTCAGCCGAGCTTCTTCTTCAGCAGTTCGTTGACCTGCTGCGGGTTGGCCTTGCCCTTGGTCGCCTTCATCGCCTGGCCGATCAGCGCGTTGAACGCCTTTTCCTTGCCCGCGCGGAATTCCTCGACCGACTTCGCGTTGGCCGCGAGCACTTCGTCGATGATCGCTTCCAGCGCGCCGGTGTCGGAGATCTGCTTCAGGCCCTTCGCGTCGATGATGCGGTCGGCCGCGGCTTCGTCGGTCGCCTTCTCGTCCCAGATCGTCGCGAAGATTTCCTTCGCGATCTTGTTCGAGATCGTGCCGTCGGCGATGCGCTGCAGCACCAGCGCGAGCTGTGCGGCCGACACCGGAATCGCGTCGATCTCGATGCCGTCGCGGTTCAGTTGCGACGACACGTCGCCCATCAGCCAGTTCGCGGCGATCTTCGCGTTCGCGGCACCCGCCTTCGCAACCACCGATTCGAAGTACGCGGCCATCGCCTTGCTCGACGTCAGCACGCCGGCGTCGTACGCGGACACGCCATATTGCTCGACGAAGCGCTGCTGCATCGCGGCCGGCAGCTCGGGCATCCCGGCCTGCACGCGTTCGACCCAGTCCTGGCCGATCACGAGCGGCATCAGGTCGGGGTCGGGGAAATAGCGGTAATCGTGCGCGTCTTCCTTGCTGCGCATCGAACGCGTCTCGCGCTTGTCCGGATCGTAGAGGCGCGTTTCCTGCACGACTTCGCCGCCGTCCTCGATCAGTTCGATCTGGCGGTGCACTTCGTAGTTGATCGCTTCCTCGAGGAACCGGAACGAGTTCAGGTTCTTGATTTCCGCACGCGTACCGAACTTCTCCTGGCCGACCGGGCGCACCGACACGTTCGCATCGCAGCGGAACGAGCCTTCCTGCATGTTGCCGTCGCAGATGCCGAGCCACACGACGAGCCCGTGCAGCGCCTTCGCGTAGGCGACGGCCTCGGCCGCGCTGCGCATTTCCGGCTCGGTGACGATCTCGAGCAGCGGCGTGCCCGCGCGGTTCAGGTCGATCCCCGTCATCCCGGCGAAGTCTTCGTGCAGCGACTTGCCGGCGTCCTCTTCGAGGTGCGCGCGGGTCAGGTTGACCGTCTTCTCGTACGCTTCCTTGCCGGCCTTTTCATTGGCGGGCACCTGGATCGTGATCTGGCCGCCCTGCACGACCGGAATCTCGTACTGGCTGATCTGATAGCCCTTCGGCAGATCGGGGTAGAAATAATTCTTGCGCGCGAAGATGCTGCGCGGCGCGATGGTCGAGCCGATCGCGAGGCCGAAGCGGATCGCGCGTTCGACCGCGCCGCGGTTCAGCACCGGCAGCACGCCCGGCAGCGCCAGGTCGACCGGGCAGGCCTGCGTGTTCGGCTCGGCGCCGAACTGCGTCGACGCGCCGGAGAAAATCTTCGAGACGGTCGACAGTTGCGCGTGCGTCTCGAGACCGATGACGACTTCCCATTGAGTAGCCATATTCATGCCTCCCGCCGAGCCGCCTCAAGGGAGGCATGCGCCCCCTCGGGGGGCAGCGAACAAAGTGAGCGTGGGGGCTCATTCCCCACCCCTGCCGGAACTTGCTTGTGCCAGTCGGTCGCGCGCTGGAACGCGTCCGCGACCTGCAGCATCCGGGCTTCGTTGAAATAGTTGCCGATGATCTGCAGGCCGACCGGGCGCTTCGCGTTCGCACCGGCACCGAAGCCGCACGGCACGCTCATGCCGGGCAGGCCGGCGAGGCTCACCGACAGCGTGTAGATATCCGCGAGATACATCTGCACCGGATCGTCGCCCTTCGCGCCGAGATCCCATGCGACCGTCGGCGACGCCGGGCCCATGATCACGTCGCAGGACTTGAACGCTTCCTGGAAATCGTTCGCGATGATGCGGCGGATCTTCTGCGCCTGCAGGTAGTACGCGTCGTAGTAGCCGTGCGACAGCACGTACGTGCCGACCAGAATCCGGCGCTTCACTTCGGGGCCGAAGCCTTCCGCGCGCGACTTCTTGTACATGTCGAGCAGGTCGCCGTACTGCGCGGCGCGGTGGCCGAAGCGCACGCCGTCGAAACGCGACAGGTTCGACGAGGCTTCAGCCGGCGCGATCACGTAGTACACGGGGATCGACAGCTCCGTCTTCGGCAGCGATACGGGCACGAGGGTCGCGCCGAGCGCTTCATACTGCTTCAGCGCCGCGTCGATCGCCGCACGCACGTCGTCGGCGAGACCGTCGCCGAAATACTCGTTCGGCAGGCCGATGCGCAGGCCCGCGAGCGGCTTGGCCGCATCGTTGCCGGCCGTCCAGGCCTGGCCGATATGGCGCGTGAAATCTTCATCGTCGTGCTCGAGGCTCGTCGAGTCGCGCTCGTCGAAGCCGGCCATCGCGTTCAGCAGCAGCGCGCAGTCGGACGCGCTCTGCGCCATCGGGCCGCCCTGGTCGAGCGACGACGCAAACGCGATCATCCCGTAGCGCGACACGCGGCCGTAGGTCGGCTTGATGCCCGTCACGCCCGCGAACGACGCGGGCTGGCGGATCGAGCCACCGGTGTCGGTGCCGGTCGCGGCCGGTGCGAGGCGCGCGGCGACGGCGGCCGAGCTGCCGCCCGAGCTGCCGCCCGGCACCGCGTTCGTGTCCCACGGGTTCTTCACCGCGCCGAACGCCGAATTCTCGTTCGACGAGCCCATCGCGAACTCGTCCATGTTGGTCTTGCCGAGCGTGACCATGCCGGCCGCCTGCAGGCGGGCGACGACGGTCGCGTCGTACGGGCTCTCGTAGTTCGCGAGCATCTTCGAGCCGGCAGTCGAGCGCCAGCCACGCGTGACGAAGACATCCTTGTGCGCGATCGGCAGGCCCGTGAGCGCGCCGCCCGCGCCGCGCGCGAGCTCCGCGTCGGCGGCTTTCGCCTGCGCGAGGGTCAGGTCGGCGTCGACTTGGACGAACGCGTTCAGGTCGCGCGCGGCATCGATCCGTTTCAGGTAGAGCTGCGCGAGCTCGACGGCCGAGCATTCCTTGGCGGCGAGCGCGACGCGCAGTTCGGTCAGGCTTTTTGCGTGCATTGAGTGGTTTTCCTGGGAATTCTGGGTGGCGCGCTGCGCGAAGGCGGCGGCGCGCTTGTCATCGAATGCTTACTCGATCACCTTCGGCACGAGATAGAGGCCGTCCTGGACGGCCGGCGCCGGACGCTGGTTGTCGTCGCGATTGACGACTTCCGTCACGGCGTCGTCGCGCAGGCGCTGCGCGACTTCCTGGATCTGTTCGATCGGGTGGGCGAGCGGCGCGATGCCGGCGGTGTCGACCGCCTGCATCTGTTCGACGAGGCCGAAGAATTCATTGAGCTGGCCGAGCATGTGCTCGGCGTCGGCGTCGGCCATTTCGAGTCGCGCCAGGTGCGCGATGCGTTTCACATCGGTCAGGGTCAGGGCCATGCGATCACCGGAAAAACAAGGCTGCGCAGCGCATCAAAAGCGGCACTGCGGCGGGGGGTTGGAGGGTGCGATCCCACCCTCAAAAATCGGGGCCGAAGCGGCAAAAATACCGCCCGTTTCGATTCAAATACCGCGAAATTATAAGGTATCATTACGCGTTCGACCCAAACCCGGCAGCCTTTTCCCGCACCGTTTCGCCCCGCTTCGGCAACCCGTGCGTGCTTCGTGCGATTCCCGGTAGACATCACTCGCAGCTTCGTGCGCCGCGGCGGCCGCATCCGCCACGCTTCCCGAGGCTGTTATTTTTTCCGCTGCCGCCCTCAGCGCTCGCTATGCAGGGCCGGCCCAGAGCGAAACAGGATTCTGAATGTTCGGTTTTTTGCGCAGCTATTTCTCCAACGATCTGGCGATCGACCTCGGCACCGCAAACACCCTGATCTACATGCGCGGCAAAGGCATCGTGCTCGATGAGCCGTCCGTCGTGTCGATCCGCCAGGAAGGCGGCCCCAACGGCAAGAAGACGATCCAGGCGGTCGGCAAGGAAGCCAAGCAGATGCTCGGCAAGGTGCCGGGCAACATCGAGGCGATCCGCCCGATGAAGGACGGCGTGATCGCCGACTTCACCGTCACCGAGCAGATGATCAAGCAGTTCATCAAGACGGCGCACGAGTCGCGCATGTTCTCGCCGTCGCCGCGCATCATCATCTGCGTGCCGTGCGGCTCGACCCAGGTCGAGCGCCGCGCGATCAAGGAAGCGGCGCACGGCGCCGGCGCATCGCAGGTCTACCTGATCGAAGAGCCGATGGCGGCTGCGATCGGCGCGGGCCTGCCGGTGTCGGAAGCCACCGGCTCGATGGTCGTCGACATCGGCGGCGGCACGACGGAAGTCGGCGTGATCTCGCTCGGCGGCATTGTGTACAAGGGTTCGGTGCGCGTCGGCGGCGACAAGTTCGACGAAGCGATCGTCAACTACATCCGCCGCAACTACGGGATGCTGATCGGCGAGCAGACCGCCGAGGCGATCAAGAAGGAAATCGGCTCCGCGTTCCCGGGCTCCGAAGTCAAGGAAATGGAAGTGAAGGGCCGCAACCTGTCGGAAGGCATTCCGCGCAGCTTCACGATCTCGAGCAACGAAATCCTCGAAGCGCTGACCGATCCGCTGAACCAGATCGTGTCGTCGGTGAAGATCGCCCTCGAGCAGACGCCGCCGGAACTCGGCGCCGACATCGCCGAGCGCGGGATGATGCTGACGGGCGGCGGCGCGCTGCTGCGCGACCTCGATCGCCTGCTCGCGGAAGAAACCGGCCTGCCGGTGCTCGTCGCCGAAGACCCGCTTACCTGCGTCGTGCGCGGCTCGGGCATGGCGCTCGAGCGCATGGACAAGCTGGGCAGCATCTTCTCGTACGAGTGATCGCCTAAGCAGTCCCGTTTGATATGACGCACCCGCGGCGTGGCCGGATCGCTCGTTCAGAACGAACCGCCACGCCGTTTGCGCGTCTGAGCATTATTTAACCGATCGCCACGCGCCCGGCGCCGACCATGGAATACAGTCCGCCGCCCCTCTTCAAGCAAGGTCCGCCCGCACTCGCGCGGCTCATCTTCTTCGTCGCCCTCGCCATCGCGCTCCTCGTGTCGGACGCGCGCTTCAGCACGCTCGAAATCGTCCGCGGCGTGCTCGGCACCGTGCTGTACCCGCTGCAGCGGGCGGCGCTCGTGCCGCGCGACCTGTTCATGGGCGCGGCCGACATCGCCGTCACGGGCGCATCGCTGCGCCACGAGAACGACGCGCTGCGCAAGCGCAACCTGCAGTTGTCCACGCAGGCCAACCAGGCCGCCGTGCTCGCGCAGGAAAACACGCATCTGCGCGCGGTGCTCGAGCTGCGCCAGCACATCGCGACGCAATCGACGCCGGTCGAGATCCAGTACGACACGAGCGACCCGTTCACGCAGAAGATCGTGATCGGGCAGGGGTCGCAGCAAGGCATCCAGAATGGCGCGCCGGTCGTCAGCGAGGACGGCGTGATCGGCCAGGTCACGCGCGTGTTCCCGCTGCAGGCCGAAGTCACGCTGATCACCGACCGCGATCTCGCGATTCCCGTGCAGGTGCTGCGCACCGGCCTGCGCAGCGTGATCTATGGCACGCCGAAGGGCGATTCGCTCGACCTGCGCTTCGTGCCAACGAGCTCGGACCTCGTCGCGGGCGACGAGCTCGTCACGAGCGGCCTCGACGGCGTCTATCCGCCGGGCCTGCCGGTCGCGAAGGTCGTGCGCGTCGACAAGCTCGCCGATACCGCGTTCGCGCGCGTGACCTGCGCGCCGGTCGCAGCTGTGCGCGGCGCACGCCAGATGCTCGTGCTGCATTACCAGAACGACGTTCCGCCGCGGCCGGCCGAGCCCGAGCCGGCCGCCGACAAGAACGCGAAGGGCAAGAAGGGCGCCAAGGCCGCCGCGAAGGGCGAGAAAGCCGAGAAGGCCGACGCGAACGCGAAGCCGGCCGCGGCGGCCGCACCCGGAGCGAAACCCGCGCAGGCGGCGCCTGCCGCTCCGGCCAAGCCCGCCGCCGCGCCCGCGAAGCCCGCGGCCGGGCAACCAGGAGCCCAGCGATGAACCGCCCGCAATACATCCTGCAGCCGGTCAACCCGTACTTCATCGTCTTCAGCCTCGCCGCCGCGTTCCTGCTGAACCTGATGCCGTGGGGCCGCCTGCCCGGCGTGCCCGACTTCGTCGCGCTCGTGCTGCTGTTCTGGAACATCCACCAGCCGCGCAAGGTCGGGATGGGCGTCGCGTTCGCGCTCGGCATCCTGATGGACGTGCATGATGCGGGGCTGCTCGGCGAGCACGCGCTCGCCTATACGCTGCTGTCGTACGGCGCGATCACGATCCATCGCCGCGTGCTGTGGATGCCGATCGGCGTGCAGGTGCTGTATGTCACGCCGCTGCTCGTCGTCGCGCAACTGGTGCCGTTCGTGATCCGCCTCGTGATGGGCGCCGCGTTTCCCGGCTGGCGCTATCTGGTGGACGGCTTCGTCGAGGCCGCGCTCTGGCCGATCGCGAGCCACCTGCTGCTGATGCCGCAACGCCGCCCGGTCGACCCGGACGATACGCGCCCCATCTGAGCCGCACTAGGACCGACCTTGAATACCCGCCGCCCCCACGCCCGCCGCGCGCTGCGCTCCGGGGCGGCCCCTCGCCCGCGCGCGTGCGACGCGCACGGGTCAGACCGACCCTAGGGTCTATTTACATATGGAACGTACATGCGAATGCCCGAAATCGCTCGTAGGGCAAGAAGTGAGGAGCGCCGTTTGGCCGAGCCAAACAAGTGACGAGCGACGCCGCCATACGGGCGATTTCGGGCATTCCCCTGGAATGAACTTTAAATTTGGGGTTGCCACGAGAACGGCCGCTCGCCGCGTTGCGCTCCTTGCGAATACGTCCAGCGAGCGGCCGTTCTCGTGGCAACGCATGCACGTTCCATATGTAAATAGACCCTAGCCGCATGACCGAATTCAACGACACCCAACAGCAGCTCTCGAAGTTCCGCCTGCGCGTCGCGGCGGCGGGCGTGTTCGTGTTCGTCTGCTTCGGGCTGCTCGCGAGCCGTTTCTTCTACCTGCAGCTGATGCAGCACGGCAAATATGCGCTGCAGGCCGAGGAAAACCGCATCTCGGTCGCGCCGATCGTGCCGAACCGCGGGATCATCACCGACCGCAACGGCGTGGTCCTCGCGAAGAACTATTCGGCGTACACGCTCGAGATCACGCCATCGAAGCTCGATGACACGCTCGACAACACGATCGACAAGCTGTCCGAGATCATCCCGATCGACGCGCGTGACCGCCGCCGTTTCAAGAAGCTGCAGGAAGACTCGAAGAACTTCGAGAGCCTGCCGATCCGCACGCGCCTCACCGACGCGGAAGTCGCGCGCTTCACCGCGCAGCGCTTCCGCTTCCCCGGCGTCGACGTGCGTGCGCGGCTGTTCCGCCAGTACCCGCTCGGCATGACGGCCGCGCACGTGATCGGCTACATCGGCCGGATCTCGAAGCGCGACCAGGATCGCATCGACGCGATGAGCGACGACAACGACAGCGACCAGGAGCACTACGATCCGCGCCGCGACGCGAACAACTACAAGGGCACCGACTACATCGGCAAGATCGGCGTCGAGCAGAGCTACGAAACCGAGCTGCATGGCCTCACGGGCTTCGAGGAAGTCGAGGTGACGGCCGGCGGCCGGCCCGT
Organism: Burkholderia sp. Bp9031; assembly: GCF_003857965.1. NCBI lineage: Bacteria > Pseudomonadati > Pseudomonadota > Betaproteobacteria > Burkholderiales > Burkholderiaceae > Burkholderia > Burkholderia sp. Bp9031. The sequence goes on along the minus strand of NZ_QTPW01000010.1, from coordinate 100,728 downwards.
GCGCACGCTGTCGCGCACGCAGGCGACGCCCGGCAACAACCTGGTGCTGTCGCTCGACATCGGGCTGCAGCAGGTCGCCGAGCAGGCGTTCGCCGGCAAGCGCGGCGCGCTCGTCGCGATCGAGCCGAAGACGGGCGACGTGCTCGCGTTCGTGTCGTCGCCGAGCTTCGACCCGAATTCGTTCGTCGACGGCATCGACCAGCAGACCTGGGACGAGCTGAACAACTCGACCGACAAGCCGCTGCTGAACCGCCCGTTGCACGGCACCTACCCGCCCGGCTCGACGTACAAGCCGTTCATGGCGCTCGCCGGTCTGACGCTCGGCAAACGCACGCCCGGCTGGGGCTTCCAGGATCCCGGCTACTTCACGTTTGGCGGCCACACGTTCCGCAACGACGTGCGCTCGGGCCAGGGCTGGGTCGACATGAACAAGGCGATCATGGTGTCGAACGACACCTACTTCTACATGCTCGCGCGCGACCTCGGCGTGAACGCGATCGCGAACTTCATGAAGCCGTTCGGTTTCGGCCAGATCACCGGCATCGACATCCTGGGCGAGGCGCGCGGGATCCTGCCGTCGACCGACTGGAAGAAGAAGGCGTTCAAGAAGGCCGCGCAGCAGAAGTGGTTCGACGGCGAGACGATCAGCCTCGGGATCGGCCAGGGCTACAACTCGTTCACGATCCTGCAGCTCGCGCATGCCACCGCGACGCTCGCGAACAACGGCGTCGTGATGAAGCCCCACCTCGTGAAGGAAGTCGAGGATCCGATCTCGCGCGCGCGCCATCTGACGGTGCCGAAGGAAAGCGAAGTGATCCCGCTCAAGCAGGCCGACATCGACGTCGTGAAGCGCGGGATGGAAAACGTGATCGAGAACCCGTCCGGCACCGCGTACAAGGTGTTCCGCGGCGCGTCGTACCTCGCGGCCGGCAAGACCGGTACCGCGCAGGTGTTCTCGCTGCAGGGCTCGAACTACAAGGGCCACCTGCTCGCCGAGCACCTGCGCGACCACGCGCTGTTCATTGCGTACGCGCCGGTCGACCATCCGCAGATCGCGCTCGCGCTGGTCGTCGAGAACGGCGGTTGGGGCGCGCAGGCCGCGGGTCCGATCGCCCGTCGCGTGCTCGACTATTACCTCGTCGAGCGCCAGAACCCGCAGAACGAGGCCGCGGCCGTGGCCGCCGCCGCATCGGCGACCGAGCCGGTGAGCGCGCCCGTGATCGGCGATACCTCGAAGCCCGCCGCCGTCGCGGCCGGCTTCACCGCGCTGCCGCAGCCGGTCGTGCCGATTGCAGCCAGTGCGGCAAACGACGCATCGGCACCCGATGCGTCGAGCGCAGCCGGCGCGAGCGCGGTGCAAGCGTCCGACGCGAGCGCCGCAGCGCCGAGGGCCGCGAGCCTGCCGCCGATCCGACGCCCGCACCGGCCACGCCGGCCCACCAGTGACGCGCAGCCGCTCGCCGCGGCGCCACGCGACGACAACTTCCGTGCCACGGCCGCCGCGAAAACGGCCAATGCCGGCACCGCTCATTAACGGAGAAAGGCATGCAATTCGACAAGCGCGCCTGGCTCGACAAGATCAAGCAGATGTTCGCGGGCTTCGACCGCCCGCTCGCCCTCATCGTGTTTTTGCTGCTATGTGTCGGCATCGTCACGCTGTACAGCGCGGCGATCGACATGCCGGGCCGCGTCGAGGATCAGTTGCGCAACATCCTGCTGACGTTCGTGCTGATGTGGGTGATCGCCAACATCCCGCCGACGACGCTGATGCGCTTCGCGGTCCCGCTTTATACGTTCGGGGTCGCGCTGCTGGTCGCGGTCGCGCTGTTCGGGATGACCAAGAAGGGCGCGAAGCGCTGGCTGAACGTCGGCGTCGTGATCCAGCCGTCGGAGATCCTCAAGATCGCGACCCCGCTGATGCTCGCGTGGTACTACCAGCGCCGCGAAGGCGGGCTGCGCTGGTACGACTTCATCGCCGCGTTCGGGATCCTGCTGGTCCCGGTCGGCCTGATCGCAAAGCAGCCCGACCTCGGCACCGGCCTGCTCGTGTTCGCGGCAGGCTTCTTCGTGATCTACCTCGCCGGCCTGTCGTTCAAGCTGATCGTGCCGGTGCTCGTCGCGGGCGTGATCGCGGTCGGCTCGATTGCCGTGTTCGAAGAGCGCATCTGCCAGCCCGAAGTGCAGTGGCCGCTGATGCACGACTACCAGAAGCACCGCGTGTGCACGCTGCTCGACCCGACCTCCGACCCGCTCGGCAAGGGCTTCCACACGATCCAGGCCGTGATCGCGATCGGCTCGGGCGGCGTGCTCGGCAAGGGCTACCTGAAGGGCACGCAGGCCCATCTCGAATTCATTCCGGAGAAGCACACCGACTTCATCTTCGCGGTGTTCTCGGAAGAATGGGGGCTCGTCGGCGGCCTCGTGCTACTGACGCTGTACATGGCGCTGATCGCGCGCGGGCTCTACATCGCCGCGCAGGGCGCGACGCTGTTCGGCCGGTTGCTCGCGGGCTCGCTCACGCTCGCGTTCTTCGTCTATGCGTTCGTCAACATCGGGATGGTGAGCGGCGTGCTGCCCGTCGTCGGCGTGCCGTTGCCGTTCATGAGCTACGGCGGCACCGCGCTCGCGACGCTCGGCATCGCGATCGGGATGATCATGAGCGTCGGGCGACAGCGGCGGCTGATGAAGAGCTGACGGCGCGGCACGGCACATGGCCGCAAGCAGTCGCAACAACGAAAAACGGCGCGTCGGGCGCCGTTTTTCGTTGGGCAAGGCCGAATGCAGCGCGTACCGCCCGCTCACTGCGGCGTCGCGCGCGGGCTCCCGTGGTCTGCACCGGCACCCGACGCCGGCTCCTGCGTCTTCAGCCGCGCGCTCAACTCCTTGAATTTCAGCTCGGCCGTCTCGTCGCCCTGCGCGGCCGCGGCCGCGTAATACGCACGTGCGATGTTCAGGTTCTGCGTGACGCCATCGCCGCCACGCTCGTAGAACGACGCGGTCACGTACTGCGCGGTCGGCTCGCCCGCGTCGGCCGCCTGCTTGTACCACGCGAACGCCTGCCGGTTGTCACGCGGCGTGCCGCGCCCGTCGAGGAACTGGTTCGCGAGCGACAACTCGGCCTGCACATGCCCCTGCTTCGCCGCGCGCAGGAACCAGCGGTGCGCTTCGGCCGGGTTGCGTGCGACGAACTCGCCGTCGTCGAACATCCGCCCGTACACGTACTGCGCATGCGACATATTCGCGTCGGCCGCCCGCTTGAGCCAGCGCAGCCCTTCGTCGACGTTCGCAGTCACGCCGACGCCGGTGAGCAGCATCATCGCGTAATTGAACTGCGCGAGCCGGTCGCCGCGTTCGGCCGCGTCGTGGAACTGCACCAGCGCCGCACGATAGTCACCGGCGTTGTAGTCGGCTACCGCCGATTGCGTCTCGTGCGCCGGGTCCGGTTTCTCGTGCGACGCGCCCTGCGCGGCCGCGGCAACGCACACAGCCCAGATGCCGAGCATCGCGCCGATCCGCCCACCTGCACCGGCCATACCGATCGCACGCCGCGTGCGTGCGCGGCCCGCGCCATTGCCACCGTTCATGACCGCACCTCCTGCAGCGCCTGCCGCGTCGCGCGCAGCAGCCAGCTCACATCCGCCGACAGTGTGATCATCCGGTAGCCGGCCTCGCGATACTGGCGTGCGGTCGCCGTATCGCTCGCGAAGATGCCGACCGCGACGCCAGCCTGTTTGCCGGCGGCAAGCACGCGCGCCATCGCGGTCTCGACGTCCGGGTGGCGGCTGTCGCCGAGATGCCCGAGGCTCGCCGCCAGATCGGCCGGGCCGACGAACAGGCAATCGACACCCGGCGTCGCGGCGATCCGCTCGACTTCGTCGATGCCGCGCGCCGATTCGATCTGCACGATCACCGCGACCTGTGCGTTGGCCGTCTGCAGGTAATCGCGGCGCATGCCGAACGCCGCCGCGCGCACCATCCCGGCCACGCCGCGCAGCCCGTCCGGGGAATCCGGCGACGGGAAGCGCGTGAGCCGCACCGCGTGCGCGGCCTCGTCGGGCGTCTCGATGCACGGGAACATCAGCGTGCGTGCGCCCGCATCGAGCGCGCGCTTCACGAGCCACGGCTCTCGCCCCGGCACACGCACGACGGGCTCGCTCGGCAGGTGCGCGGCAGCCAGCGCGCGCAGTTGCGACGCGACGTCACGGCTGTCGTTCGGCGCGTGCTCCATGTCGATGCAGAGCCAGTCGTAGCCGGCGTGCGCGAGCGCTTCCGCGGCCGAATCGCAGCCGAGCGACAGCCACAGGCCGTACAGCGGCTCGTCGCCGTCATGCAGACGTTGTTTGAGGGAATTGGTGAGCGTGCTCATCGATACGGCCTCCTGGACGGAACGGCAATCGAACGGGACAAGCAACGGGCGAAGCGGGGCGCGACACGCCGGGCAATCGAATCACGGCGGTGGCGTCCAAGCGGACCCTCGACGTTAGTCGGCCGCGGGCGGCCGATCTGACAGCGCGAGCCGGCCGACGGCACACGGGCGCGTTTTCCGGTGCCACGCAACGATCATAGCGCGGCGTTGCGCGGAATGTGGGAACAGGCAGGGGACAGCGCCGGCGCGAGGCCGCGGGACGCGATGGCACGCAGCCCGCGCCGGCCGGCGGGGCTGCCGCGAAGGCAGGATCAGTTGCCGGGCTGGCGCTCGACGTCGGCCCAGCAGTTCGGCGTTTCGTACAGGCGCACGCGCTCCAGGCGCAGGTTCACGCCATAGTGCGCGTCGTACACGTTCGCGAGGATGTCGAACGCGATTGCCGCGAGGTTCTCGACGGTCGGGATCCGGTCGATCACGACGGTCTTGTGGTCGGCCATCTGCTCGAGAAACGAGCGCACGACTTCGTCGCGCGCGTAGACCAGGAACGCGTGGTCCCACTTGTTGACGAGGTGCTCGACCGCGAGCGCCTTCACGTCGGCGAAATCCATCACCATGCCGCGGTCGGGCGCCCCCTCGGTATCGACGAGATCGCCGCGCAGCGTGACTTCGAGCACGTAGCGATGGCCGTGCAGGTTCCTGCACTGGCTGCGGTGATCGGGAATGCGGTGGCCCGCGTCGAATTCGAGTTTTCGGGTAATCAGCACGATGTCAAAAGCCGTGGCTCAGGGAATGTTCAGATATTTGTGGGTCTGCATCGACAGCCGCCACTGCGGATGCCGCTTGCACCAGTCGATCGCGAGCTTCGTGTTGATGTCGCGCGACGGGCCGTCCATCGGCTGCACGAGAAAATACTCGAAATCGAGCTTCGCGTAGTCGGCAAGCCGCTGGTTGTCCTGCGGGATCACGACCTTCAGTTCGTTGCCCTTCGTGACGACGAGCGGCGCGTCGGCCTTCGGGCTCACGCAGATCCAGTCGATCGTCTCGAGCACCGGCAGCGAGCCGTTGGTCTCGATCGCGATCTCGAAACCCGCCGCATGCAGCGCGTCGACGAGCGGCTGGTCGAGCTGCAGCATCGGCTCGCCGCCCGTGCAGACGACGAAGCGGTGCGCTTCGCCGTCCGGCCACAGGCCGGCGATCGTCGCGACGAGCGCTTCGGCGTCCTTGAACTTGCCGCCGTTCTCGCCGTCGGTGCCGACGAAGTCCGTATCGCAGAAGCGGCACACGGCGTCCGCACGATCCTCTTCGCGGCCCGACCACAGATTGCAGCCGGCGAACCGGCAGAACACGGCCGGACGGCCCGCATTCGCGCCCTCGCCCTGCAACGTGTAGAAAATTTCCTTGACCGCGTAAGTCATCGTGCTTCGTCCGGCTCGCGCCGCTCGTTGTCGATCAGAATCCGTTGTCCATCAAGCGCTGCCGGCGCACCCGCGTCACAGCGGCGCTTCGGTCACCCGCTCGCCCTTCAGGTAGGCCTCGTAGCCGCGCTTGCGCAGCTTGCAGGCCGGGCATTCGCCGCAGCCAAAGCCCCAGTCGTGCAGTTCCGCGCGCTCGCCCACGTAGCACGTGTGCGTCTCGACGCGGATCAGTTCGACGAGCGCCTCGCCGCCGAGCTGCTCGGCGAGTTGCCAGGTCTGCGCCTTGTCGAGCCACATCAGCGGCGTCTCGAGCACGACGCGCGTGTCCATCCCGAGGTTCAGCGCGACCTGCAGCGCCTTCATCGTGTCGTCGCGGCAGTCGGGGTAGCCCGAGAAATCGGTCTCGCACATCCCGCCGACCAGCACGCGCAGTCCGCGGCGATAGGCAATCGCGGCCGCGATCGTCATGAACAGCAGGTTGCGGCCCGGCACGAACGTGTTCGGCAAGCCGCTCGCCGAGGTCTCGATCTCGATCGTGCGCGTCATCGCGGTATCGCTGATCGCGCCGAGCACCGACAGGTCGATCATGTGATCGTCGCCGAGACGGTCGGCCCAGGCGGGAAACTGATGCTTCAATGCGTCGCGCACGCCCTCGCGACATTCGAGTTCGACGCGGTGGCGCTGGCCGTAATCGAAGCCGAGCGTCTCGACCGTCTGGTAGCGTTCCAGGGCCCAGGCCACGCACGTGGCCGAATCCTGCCCGCCGGAAAACAACACGAGCGCGCCGTCTTTAGCGTCTGTCCGAATCACCGTGATACTCCGTGAATGTGTAGGCTCGCGTCGCGCTGCGCCCCGGGGCCGGCTGCCGCCGGGCGGCCCGACGCGTGCCGGCCTGCGCCGGCTCGACCAGTATAGGCAGCGCGGTCGGCCGCGAACGCGGCGGCGCGCTTATACCGCGCATCCCGCGGCATCGTTGCCGCGCGCCACGGCGGCGCCTGCGGGCAGCCAGCCGTGCGTATGAAGCGATGCGCTAAGTCATTGAGCGGGCACGGATTTTATCACGCCCCGCCGAATGCTGCCCGGCGCGCCGCCGATGCCGCGAATCCACCACAAACGAAAAACCCCAAGAACCTTCCGATTCTTGGGGTTGGAACTGCTGGTGGCCTGGGACGGAATCGAACCATCGACACGCGGATTTTCAATCCGCTGCTCTACCAACTGAGCTACCGGGCCAACGAAGAAGAGAAAGTATATCCAGCCCTCTTCACTTACGCAAGTGTTTTCGCGAAATATTTTATACGGCGCCTTCCGACGGCTTCTTGCCGAGCTCGACGCCCAGCTGCTTGAGCTTGCGATACAGGTGCGTGCGCTCGAGGCCCGTCTTCTCCGCGACGCGCGTCATGCTGCCGTTCTCGCGCGCGAGGTGATATTCGAAGTACGCGCGCTCGAACGCGTCGCGCGCTTCGCGCAACGGGATGTCGAACGGAATCGCGGCCGTCTGGCCCGCGAGGCCGAGCGCCGCTGCCATGTCGTCGCCGAGCGTCGGCAGCGCGGCGGCGGACGCGACCGCCGCCGGGCCCGAGGCCTGGCCGGCGCCGGCCTTCGCCGCCGCGTTGACGGACACCGGTGCCGCGCCGCGCGCGAGACCGTGCTCGACCGACTTCAGCAGCTTCTGCAGCGCGATCGGCTTCTCGAGGAAATCGAGCGCGCCGATCTTCGTCGCCTCGACGGCCGTGTCGATCGTCGCGTGCCCGGACATCATGATCACGGGCATCGTCAACAAGCCTTGCGCCGCCCATTCCTTGAGCAGCGTGACGCCGTCGGTATCGGGCATCCAGATATCGAGCAGCACGAGATCGGGCGCCTGATTCAGTCGGTATTCCCGCGCGGCCTGCGCGTTCTCCGCCGCCTCGACGACATGTCCTTCGTCGCTGAGGATCTCCGAGAGCAATTCCCGGATGCCCATTTCATCATCTACCACCAGGATGGTTGCCATTTACGCTGCCTTTGTCTGCACACTTGCTTTTGTCTTGGCGGGAGCCGCCCCACCCTGCGCGCCGGGTTCGGCGCCTGGCGTATCGCTCGCCATCTGCAGGAACAGGATCGACACCTGCGCACCCTCGACGGTCTCGCCGTGCATGCGATTGCGCAGATCGATCCGCGCGCCGTGCTCGTCGACGATTTTCTTGACCGTGGCCAACCCGAGCCCCGTGCCCTTCGCCTTCGTGGTCACGTAAGGCTCGAACGCACGGGTCAGGATGCGTGCCGGAAAACCGGGCCCGTTGTCGGACACGGTAAGACGTACCGCGACGCGCGTTTTGCCCTCGGCGTCGGGGTCGCCATATTCTACTGTCTTGGTTTCGATCAACACACGCGGATGCGCGACTTCCGCGACCGAATCCTGCGCGTTCTGCAGCAGGTTGTGAATCACCTGGCGCAGTTGCGTCGCGTCGCCGCGGATCACCGGCAGCGACGGCGCGAGTTCGGCGACGATGGCGCTCTTGCCTTCACCGACACCGTACAGCCCGAGCACCTCGCTCGCCAGTTCGTTCAGTTGCAGGTTCCCGAGCACCGCCGGCGGCGTGCGCGCATATTCGCGGAAGTCGTCGACCATCCGCTTCATCGCGGCCACCTGGTTGACGATCATCGTCGAGCCGCGCTTGAGCACGTCCGCGTCGTGCGGCGCGAGCTTGTCGGACAGCTTCATCTGCAGCCGTTCGGCCGACAGCTGGATCGGTGTCAGCGGGTTCTTGATCTCGTGTGCGAGCCGCCGCGCGACCTCGCCCCATGCGACCGAACGCTGCGCGGAAATCACGTCGGAGATGTCGTCGAACACGACGACGTAGCCGGACGTCTGCGGATCGTCGGCCTGCCCCTCGACCGTCGACACAAGGCGCGTGCCGCGCACGAGCAAGGTCAGCGGATCGGCTTCGCCCGGCACTTCGATCGCAAACTGCTGCTGCCAGTGGCCGCGATCGCCGCTGCCGCCGTCGGAAGCCGCTTCGCGATCGGCGAACGCCTTGCGCACCATCGCTCCGAATTCCGCCACGACGCCGATCCGGTCGAGCGCCGTGCCGATCATCGAGCTGAACGGCTGCCGGAAGATCCGCTCGGCGCCGCGGTTGGCTGTCGTCAGCCGGAACTGGCGGTCGAGCACGAACACGCCGGCGGTCAGGTTCGCGAGGATGCTCTCGAGATACGTCTTCGAATGCTCGAGCGCGACCCGGTTCTTCTCGACCGCGAGCCGCGCCTCGGACAGCTGGCGCGTCATCGCGTTGAACGACTGCGTGAGAAAGCCGAGCTCGTCGCGCGACTTGATCTCGCGCTTCGGCGTGTAGTCGCCCTCGGTGATTTCCTTCGTGCCCTGCGCGAGCAGGAACAGCGGCCGCGCGAGCTGCTGGCCGAGCGCGAGCGCGAGCATCATCGCGATGAAGGTGGCGAGGAACAGCGCGAGCGTCAGCGTGCCGATGTACATCTTGCGCAGCCCGGTGCGGCCGAGCGACTTTTCCTGGTACTCGCGATACGCGCGCTGCACCGCGTCGGCGTTGTGCGCGAGCGTGGGCGGCACCGGCTGCGTGAGCTGCAGGAACCGCTCCGCCGGCTGCAGCAGCGACGTGGTCGCGTCGGGAATCGGCCGCACGACGCGCAGCCGCAACGCACCCTTCGCGCCGTGCGCGCGCGGGTCGCCGTCGACTTCGCCCTCGATCGCCGCATATGCGCCGTGTTCGCGCGCCTGGCTCAGCATCAGCGGCGTCGGCAGGTCGTCCGGAATCAGCGCGGCGAAATTGCCCGACGCCTGCGCGACGATGTGCAGGTCGGGCGCCGCACCCGAGCCGCCGCGGCTCGGCTCGACGATCGTCGCGTCCTGCACGCCGAACTGGTCGCGCAGGCGCAAGAGCGTGAGCGTCGTGCCGTTCGTGTTCGCATCGACGCTCGCGAGCTGGTCGGACATCAGCCGCGCCTTCGTCTGCAGGTCGGACAGCGACGCATCGAGCATCCCGCGGCCGAGGTTCAGGCCGGCCGTCAGCGCGGTCTCGACGTTCACGTCGAACCACGACTCGATACTGCGCGACACGAACTGGTACGACACGATGTAGATGATCCCGCCCGGCAGCACGCCGACGAGCGCGAAGAACACCGCGAGCTTCGCGAGCAGCCGCGTGCCGAACTTGCCCTTCCTCAGGCGCGCGACGATCATCCCGATCAGCCCGAGCACCACCAGCAGGAACACGAGCGCGACGATGATGTTCATCGCGTACAGCCACGAGTAGTAGCGGTCGAAGAACTCGGTGTTCGCGCTCGCGGCCGCAAGCAGCACGAGCAGCAGCAGCGCGGTGAGCGCGACGGTCGAAACGATCACGCGAATGAGGATGCTCTTCCCGCTGGCCGCGCGGCGCACTTTATTTAGCACGTTCGGTCACCGTGAAGTTGAAGCGCTTCCAGTCCGAGCCGAGCGTCCAGTCGCGGTTGTTCACCGCGTCGACCTGGAACGGCTTCGGCATCAGCGCCGTATCGAGCTGCATGCGCACCGAGGCCATGTAGGTTTCGCCGGCACGCACCTGGTTGCGGTCGATCACGTGCCACGACGTGATGTGCCGGACGACCGCGAGCGCGTCCTTCAGCGACGGAAAGCCGAGTTGCAGCCCGCCCGTCGACACGCGGTACTCGCGCGTGAGCGGCTGGAACGACAGGCGGATCGTCTGCGACACCGACACCGGCTGCTCGTCGAACCAGTACCAGCGCGCGCGGCTCAGTTCGAAGTCGGTCGTGAAGTAAAGCGGGATGCCCTTGTTGACGGCATCCTCGAGGTTCGGATTCAGCTCGAAATCGAAGCGGGCATCGAGGCTCCAGCCGCTTCCGTCAGCCTGCAGCGATGCGCGCTGCACGGCGATCGACTCGGCGCGCGCCGGCCGAACGACAGTCAGGCACAGCGCCAGCGCGACCAGCAGGACGGCCGCGAGCCGAAGTGGAAAAAGGTGTTTGATCGTCACCGTTTCTGAAACCGCGCGTAGAAAAATCCGTCGTGATCGGTGTTCTGGTCGAGTGCGGCGGCCGCCCCGCCGTGCACGCCGCCCGGCAGCAGTTGGCCGGGCGCGTCCAATCGTACCGCATCTTCACAGGCCGCTTCAAACCAGCGGGCCTGCAATTCTCCTTCTTCGGGAAAGATCGAACAGGTCACGTAGAGCAGTTCGCCGCCCGGCTTCACGAGCGGCCACAACGCCGTCAGGATGCGGCGCTGTTCCGCGACGAGCGCGGCGATGTCGGCTTCGCGGCGCAGCCAGCGGATGTCGGGATGACGGCGCACGATGCCGGACGCCGAGCACGGCACGTCGGCGAGGATGCGGTCGAACGGACGGCCGTCGTACCACGCGTGCGGCGCGCCTGCATCGCCGACGCGCACATCCGCCGCGAGTGACAGGCGCGCGAGGTTCTCGCCGATGCGCGCCGCGCGGGTCGCGTCGCTTTCAAGCGCGACGACGTCCGCATCGGCCAGCTCGAGGATATGGCCGGTCTTGCCGCCCGGTGCCGCGCATGCATCGAGCACGCGCATGCCGTCACGCGCGCCGAGCCATTCGGCCGCGAGCTGCGCGCCGGCATCCTGTACCGACACGACGCCGTCGACGAAGCCCGGAATGCGATCGACCGGCAACGCCGACGCGAGTCGCACCGCATGGCGCCCGATCGCGCTCGCGTCGATTCCGTTCGCGCGCAGCGTGTCGAGATATGCGTCGACGCTCGCGCGGCGCGCGTTCACGCGCAGCGTCAGCGGCCCCTGGCGCTCGCCGGCCGCGAGGATCGCCTGCCATGCGTCTGGCCACGCGCGCTTCACCGCATCGATCCACCACGGACGGTAGTTCCAGCGGGCGACCGGATCGTCCTGCAGCGCCGCGACGAGCACGTCGCGCTCACGCTGGAAACGGCGTAGTACCGCGTTGACCAGCCCCTTCGCGAACGCATATTCACGCCGTGCGCCGATCACGGTCACGGCCTGGTCGACGATCGTGAACGCCGGATACGCGGCCGTCTCTTCCGGATCGAGCAGCAGCGCAAGCGCGCCGGCGAGCACCGCCTGCACGTACGCGGGCGGCGCCTTGCTGACGAGCCGGCCGATCAGCCAGTCCGTGCTGCCGAGGCGACGCATCGTGCGGTACGCGACGTCCTGCGTCGCGCCGCGCGCCAGCGCCTGCGCACCGGCCGGCATCTGCGCGAACACCGCGGCCAGTGCCGCCGGCAGCGCGGTGCCGCGCCGGACCGCATCGACTGCCTGCGCGGCCGCGTCGAGCGCGAAGCCCAGCGAATCGGGCGCGAGATGCAGCGCGGACAGGCGCGCAGGACGGCCGGAGGAAGACGGAGCGGAGGAACGGGTTCGTGTCATCGGAGCAAAATCGGCAAACGGGCGCCGCGAGCGGCGGGAACCCTGCGGCCGCGTGGCCGCCGCGATTCCAAACCGCGCATTGTAGCGTGAGGCCATGCGGCCCCTTTACGGGGCGCACAAATGAAACACCCCGCAGCGCGGGGCGTGCGGGGCGATGTGTCGAGTGCGACGCGACTTAGTCGAAGCGGCCGGTACGCGCCATCTCCATCAGGCGGGCGATGCGCTCCTCGGTCGCCGGGTGCGTGGAGAACAGGTTCTGCAGACCGCCGCCGTGCAGCGGGTTCATGATCATCATCTGCGCGGTGGCCGGATGCGCTTCCGCCGCCTGGAACGGGATACCGGCCGCATAGCGATGGATCTTGTCGAGCGCGGTGGCGAGCGACTGCGGATCGCCGGAGATCTGCGCGCCGCCGCGGTCAGCCTCGAACTCGCGCGCCCGCGAGATCGCCATCTGGATCAAGGCGCCGGCGATCGGCGCGAGCAGCGCGACCGCAATCCCCGCAATCGGGTTGGCCGGACGGCCGTTTTCGTCGCGGCCGCCGAAGAACATCGCGAAGTTGGCCAGCGCCGAAATCGCGCCCGCCATCGTCGCGGTGATCGTCGAGATCAGGATGTCGCGGTGCTTCACGTGCGCGAGCTCGTGCGCCATCACGCCGCGCATCTCGCGCTCGGACAGCACGCGCAGGATGCCCGTCGTCGCGGCGACCGCCGCGTGTTCCGGGTTGCGGCCCGTGGCAAACGCGTTCGGCGCGTCCTCGTTGATCAGGTAGACGCGCGGCATCGGCAGGTTTGCGCGCGTGGCGAGCTCGCGCACCATCCGGTAGAACTGCGGCGCCGTGTTCTCGTCGACTTCCTGCGCGTTATACATGCGCAGCACCATCTTGTCGGAGAACCAGTACGAAAAGAAATTCATGCCGAGCGCGAACAGCAGCGCGATCGTCATGCCGCGCGAGCCGCCGATCATGCCGCCGATCACGATGAACAGGGCCGTGATCGCGGCCATCAGCATCGCCGTTTTGACCCAATTGAACATACCCACTCCTTATCCGTCAGGGGACCCGCCACACATCACCGCGCGCGGCAGAAAATTGTAAGTGATTTGTTAGATAAGGTCTTGCCGGAAAAATTCAATTTCAGCGTTGCGCCGCCGCGAGCCGCAGCCCGAGGCCGACGAACGCACTGCCGACCGTGCGGTCGAGCCATTTCTTGACGCCCGGCTTGCCGGAAAAGCGCTGTGTGACGCTGCCCGCGACCCACGCGACGATGCAGGTCCAGATCGTGCTCATCACGACGAACACCGAACCGAGGGCCAGGAACGCCAGCGCCTTGTGCGGGCTGTCGGCCAACACGAACTGCGGGAAAAACGACACAAAGAACAGCACGACCTTCGGGTTCAGCACGTTGGTCCAGAAACCCTGCATGAACAGCTGGCGCAGCGGCTTCGCGGCCGTGGCCTGCGCCGCCTCGGCGCCTGCCGATGCCGCGGCCTGCTTCACGAGGATCATGCGCACGCCGAGGTAAATCAGGTAAGCGGCACCGACCAGCTTGATGACCGTGAACGCGGCGGCCGACGCCGCGAGCAGCGCGGTCAGGCCGAATGCGCATGCAAGCGCGTGCACGCAGCAGCCGGTCGAGATGCCGAGCGCCGACATCAGCCCCGCGCCACGGCCCTGCGCGACGCTGCGGCCGACAATGTACGCCGTATCCGGGCCGGGCGTGACGTTCAGCAGGAAAACCGCGAGCACGAAGAAGCCGAAATGGGTGATGCCAAGCATGAAAACCTCGAAACCGGAAAGCGCAGGGAAATTCTACGCGCGCCTGCCGCGCCGCGCGACTCGGCCGTCCGGCCGATTGCGCGCGGCCGGCGTGCCGTGTCGAATGACGCTCAGGCCGCGTCGGGCAACGCGAAGCACTGGCCCGCGGCGAGCGGCGAGCCGGCCAGGAATTCGCGCGCCGGCAGCCGCTTGCCGCCCGGCTTCTGCAGTTGCGTGATGCGCAGCGCGCCGCTGCCGCACGCGACGATCACGCCTTCCGGCGCAGCCTCCACGATCGTGCCGGGCGCGGTGTCGCCGTGCGCCGCCACGGGCTCGGCCGCCCACAGCTTGATTGCCGCGCCGTCGAGCGTCGCGACGCCGCCCGGGAACGGGTCGAACGCACGCACCTGACGCGCGAGCACGTCGGCCGGCTTGCGCCAGTCGAGCGCCGCCTCGTGCTTGCCGATCTTTTCCGCATAGGTCACGCCGTCGGCCGGCTGCGGGGTCGCGGTCAGCATGCCGTCGCGCTCGAGCCGCACCAGCGCGTCGACGATCAGCCGCGCGCCGTCAGCGGCCAGCCGGTCGTGCAGCGTGGCGGTCGTATCGTCGGGCGCGATCGCGAGACGCGCCTCCTCGATCATCGCGCCGGTGTCGAGGCCGACGTCCATCTGCATCAGCGTGACGCCCGTCTCGGCGTCACCAGCCTCGATCGCGCGGTGGATCGGCGCGGCGCCGCGCCAGCGCGGCAGCAGCGACGCGTGGATGTTGATGCAGCCGGCGCGCGGAATGTCGAGCACTTCCTGCGGCAGCAGCAGACCGTACGCGGCGACCACCATCACGTCGTGCGGGGTCGTGCGCAGCAGCTCGATCGCATCGGCCGCCTCCGCCGGGTACTTGCCCGCGCGGCGCAGCGACGGCGGCTGCGCGACGGGCATCCCGTGCTCGACGGCATAGCGCTTTACCGCGCTCGCCTGCAGTTTCATCCCGCGCCCGGCGGGGCGGTCGGGCTGGGTAAGCACGAGCGGCACCGAAAAACCGGCCTCGTGAATCGCGGCGAGTGCGGCCGCGGCAAATTCCGGCGTGCCGGCAAAAATCACGCGCAACGTATGGGTCATGACAGCGTTCGAAATCGGGCTTGGCGAACGCGCGTCACATCGCGCGTTCGAGTTTCTTCATCTTCGTCTTGATGCGGGTCTGCTTCAGCGGCGACAGGTATTCGACGAACACGCGCCCCATCAGGTGATCCATCTCGTGCTGCACGCACACGGCCAGGAGGCCCTCGCAATCGAGCTCGAAGGTCTC
This sequence comes from Burkholderia sp. Bp9031, assembly GCF_003857965.1. NCBI lineage: Bacteria > Pseudomonadati > Pseudomonadota > Betaproteobacteria > Burkholderiales > Burkholderiaceae > Burkholderia > Burkholderia sp. Bp9031. The sequence goes on along the minus strand of NZ_QTPW01000010.1, from coordinate 85,515 downwards.
GCCGTGCTCGTTGAGCGCACGCACGCGCACGTGGTCCGGACGCTCGACCTCGTCGTAGATCCCGGGCACCGACAGGCAACCCTCCTCGTAGACCTGCTTCACGTCGCTCGACCAGATGATCTCGGGGTTGATGAACGCGCGCAGCTCGTTCTTCTCCTCGGAAACGTCGATCACGATCACGCGCTCATGCACGTCGACCTGCGTCGCCGCGAGGCCGATGCCGGGTGCGGCGTACATGGTCTCGGCCATGTCGGCGACGAGCTTGCGGATCCGGTCGTCGACCTTGTCGACGGGCTTGGCGACCTTGTGCAGCCGCTTGTCGGGGTAATGAAGAATGTTCAGCAAAGCCATGGTGTTCGGTATTTCGGTGGAGCGGCGTGCCGCATCGGCCATCCGGCCGGCTGGCGCCATTGCCGGGATGCAATGAAGATAAGGCGGACACGCGGCATATCAACGCCGCAGGTCATGCCTCCTGCAATTGGCCGGACGCCGTGCGCGCGGCCCTGTCGAGTATTTCGGATGATGAAAATTTTATCATGGCGCCACGCCGTCCGCTGGCCACCTCATTCGAGGGGAACCTCATGTCGCCGCAAGCGCTGACCACCTCCGCGCTGCGCGCGTGGCTGCAGCTCGCGCATGCACCGGGCCTCTCGCCCGCCGTGCTGCACGCGCTGCTCGATGCATTCGGCTCGCCGGCAGCGCTGCTGCGCGCATCCGACCAGGCCATCGGCGCGGCGAGCAGCGCGGCCGCCGCGCGGGCGGTGCGCGCGAGCGAACGGGACGACCTCGACGCGCGCACCGACGCCGCGCTCGCGTGGCTCGACGCACCGGGCAACGCGATCGTCGCGCTCAACGACCCTGTCTATCCGCCCCGGCTGCGCGACCTGCACGATCCGCCGGCGCTGCTATATGTAAAGGGCAGGCTCGACCTGTTGCACGCCCGTGGGCTCGCCGTAGTCGGCAGCCGCCACGCGACGCCTCAAGGGCTCGCCGATGCGACACGCTTCGCGCATGCGCTGTCCGATGCGGGGCTCGCGATCGTCTCCGGCCTCGCGCTCGGCATCGACGGCGCCGCACATCGCGGCGGGCTCGACGGCCGCGCCAGCACGATCGCGGTGATCGCGACGGGCGCCGATCTCGTCTATCCGGCGCGGCACCGCACGCTCGCGCACGAGATCGCCGCACGCGGCGCGATCGTGTCCGAATGGCCGCTCGGCACGCCTGCGCGGGCGTCGCATTTCCCGCAGCGCAACCGGCTGATCGCCGCGCTCGCGCTCGGCGCGCTCGTCGTCGAAGCCGCACCGCGCTCCGGCTCGCTGATCACCGCGCGGCTCGCGAACGAGCTGGGCCGCGACGTGTTCGCGATGCCGGGCTCGATCCATGCGCCGCTCGCGCAGGGCTGCCATGCGCTGATCCGCGACGGCGCGAAGCTCACTTCGACGCCGCTCGACGTGCTGGAGGAATACGGATTGGGCGAACCGGGTGCTCAAGCCATCCACGCCACGGCGAGTTCAGGTTCGCGCCCCGATAACGACGAAGCAGCCGGCACGGCCGGTCACCGTGCGAGCGGGCACGTCGCGAAAGCGGACGCCGCCGGTGCAGCCGCCGCATCCGGCGGAATCGAACGCGCGCCGCCCGACAACCCGGCCGAGCAAGCCGTGCTCGCCGCACTGGGATACGGCCCCGTTACCTACGAGTGGCTCGCCGAGCACAGCGGCCTGTCCGACGACGTACTGCATCGCGCGTTGCTCGCGCTCGAACTGACCGGCCGCGTCGCGACCGTGCCCGGCGGACGCTTCGCGCGACTTGACGCAGCGCCCACCCCGCCTCGGTCCGGCGTGCTACATTCCCCCGCATAGGGGCGGCCGTGCCGCCGACGATACCCAAGGAATTCCATGCCCGCGCTGAATCTCGACACCGATGCCGATCGGATCGCCGAGCGCCTCGCCGATCCCGACACGCTGCTGGTCGCCTGCCTGTGCGCCGAGTGGTGCGGCACCTGCCGCGACTACCGGACGGCCTTCGAGCAGCTCGCCGATGCCCATCCCGACGCCTGCTTCGCGTGGATCGACATCGAAACCCATGCCGACCGGCTCGACGATCTCGACGTCGAGAATTTCCCTACGATCCTGATCGAGGACGCGAACACCGCGCGTTTCTTCGGCACGGTGCTGCCGCACGCGGCGATCGTCGAACGGATGCTGTCCGACCTGAGCGCGGTACCCGGCACGCCGCACGCACCGAAATTGCGCAACATCCTGAACGTCGAGGCGTAAGCCGCGCACCGGCCGGGCGGCTCGTCGCACCGTTGCGCGCGCCGCCGCGCCGGGCGCTTGCCGCCGTTGCGCCCCCCCTCTATGATGAGCCGCTTTTTGCACGCCGAGCCGCCGTCGCCGCGGCGTGTGCTATAAAGCCGTCGTAAAAGGGACCCACACCGGCGAACCCGGTCTACCAACACACACCTGTCATGTCCAAAGCTCTGATCATTGCGGAAAAGCCTTCTGTCGCGAACGACATCGCGCGCGCTTTGGGCGGCTTTACCAAGCATGACGAATACTTCGAGAGCGACGAATTCGTCCTTTCGTCCGCAGTCGGCCACCTGCTGGAAATCGCCGCCCCGGAAGAGTACGAGGTCAAGCGCGGGAAATGGAGCTTCGCCCATCTGCCCGTCATCCCCCCGCATTTCGACCTGAACCCGATCGCAAAAAGCGAGTCGCGCCTGAAGGTCCTTACCAAGCTGATGAAGCGCAAGGACGTCGATCGCCTGATCAACGCATGTGACGCGGGGCGCGAGGGCGAGCTGATTTTCCGCCTGATCGTGCAGCACGCGAAGGCGAAGCAGCCGGTCCAGCGTCTGTGGCTGCAGTCGATGACGCCGCAAGCGATCCGCGACGGTTTCGCGCACCTGCGCAGCGACACCGACATGCAGCCGCTCGCCGACGCCGCACGCTGCCGCTCGGAAGCCGACTGGCTCGTCGGGATCAACGGCACGCGCGCGATGACTGCGTTCAACAGCAAGGGCGGCGGCTTCTTCCTGACGACCGTTGGCCGCGTTCAGACGCCAACGCTATCGATCGTCGTCGAACGTGAAGAGAAAATCCGCCGATTCATCCCGCGCGACTACTGGGAAGTGAAGGCCGAGTTCGCATGCGCAGGCGGCTTCTACGAAGGCAAGTGGTTCGACCCGAAATTCAAGCGCGACGAATTCGATCCGGAAAAACGCGACTCCCGCCTGTGGAGCCTGCCGGCCGCCGAAACCATCGTCGCCGCGTGCCGCGACCAGGTCGGCACGGTCTCGGAGGAGTCGAAACCGTCGACGCAACTGTCGCCGCTGCTGTTCGACCTGACGAGCCTGCAGCGCGAGGCGAACAGCCGCTTCGGCTTCTCCGCGAAGAACACGCTCGGCCTCGCGCAGGCGCTGTATGAAAAGCACAAGGTGCTGACCTACCCGCGTACCGACGCGCGCGCGCTGCCCGAAGACTACATTTCGACGGTGCAGTCCACGCTCGAGATGCTCAAGGAGAGCCACAACTACCTGCCGCATGCGAAGCGGGTGCTCGACAAGGGCTGGGTGAAGCCGAACAAGCGAATCTTCGACAATTCGAAGATCAGCGACCACTTCGCAATCATCCCGACGCTACAGGCGCCGAAGTCGCTGTCCGAGCCGGAGCAGAAGCTGTACGACATGGTCGTGAAGCGCTTCCTCGCCGTGTTCTTCCCGGCCGCCGAATTCCGTGTCACGACGCGGATCACCGAAGTCGCCGGCCATCACTTCAAGACCGAAGGCAAGGTGCTCGTCGAGCCGGGCTGGCTGCAGGTGTACGGCCGCGACGCCGAAGGCGCGGATGCGAACCTCGTGCCGGTGCAGAAGGACGAGAAGGTGAAGACGGACGAAATCGCCGCCGTCGCGCTCGTCACGAAGCCGCCCGCACGCTACTCGGAAGCAACGCTGCTGTCCGCGATGGAAGGCGCTGGCAAGCTCGTCGAGGACGACGAGCTGCGCGAGGCGATGGCCGCGAAGGGCCTCGGCACGCCGGCCACGCGCGCGGCGATCATCGAAGGCCTGCTGGGCGAGAAGTACCTCGTGCGCGAAGGCCGCGAACTGATCCCGACCGCGAAGGCATTTCAGCTGATGACGCTGCTGCGCGGGCTCGGCGTGAAGGAACTGACCGCGCCCGAGCTCACCGGCGAATGGGAATACAAGCTGTCGCAGATGGAGCGCGGCAACCTCGGGCGCGACGCGTTCATGCAGGAAATTGCCCGCATGACGCAGCAGATCGTCAAGCGCGCGAAGGAATACGATTCCGACACGATCCCCGGCGATTACGCGACGCTCGAGACGCCGTGCCCGAACTGCGGTGGCCAGGTGAAGGAAAACTATCGCCGCTTCGCGTGCACGAAGTGCGAGTTCTCGATCTCGAAGATCCCGGGCAGCCGGCAGTTCGAAATCGCGGAAGTCGAGGAGTTGCTGCGGGAGAAGACCATCGGCCCGCTGTCCGGCTTCCGCAGCAAGATGGGCCGCCCGTTCTCGGCGATCCTCAAGCTGTCCTTCGACGACGAGACGAAGAACTACAAGCTCGAGTTCGACTTCGGTCAGGACCAGGGCGGCGAGGAAGGCGAGGCGCCCGACTTTTCCGCGCAGGAACCGGTCGGCGCGTGCCCGAAATGCAAGGGCCGCGTGTTCGAGCACGGGATGAGCTACGTGTGCGAACACTCGGTGGCCAACCCGAAGACCTGCGACTTCCGTTCGGGCAAGGTGATCCTGCAGCAGGAAATCACCCGCGAGCAGATGGCCAAGCTGCTCGCCGACGGCCGCACGGATCTACTGCCGAACTTCAAGTCGTCGCGCACGGGCCGCAACTTCAAGGCGTTCCTCGTGAAGCAGCCGGACGGCAAGATCGGTTTCGAGTTCGAAAAGAAGGAGCCGAAGGCCGCTGCCGCGAAGAAGACGGCAAAATCGGCGACGAAGGATGCCGAAACCGTGACGGAAGGCGCCGACGAGAAACCGGCACCGGCTCGCAAGACTGCCGCCCGCAAGACGACGGCGCGCAAGACGGGCTCGTAACAACCCGGCCGCCGGGGGTTTCCCCGGCGCATTGCACGCCGGTCAAACGGCAATAAAAAACGCGGATCGATCGCTCGATCCGCGTTTTTTCTTTGGTGCCGGCCGCCTCAATACGCGGCCGCCGCGCCGTTACAGCGGAGACGGCACCGCAACGCGCGCGCGCGGCGCACGCGCGAGACGCGGCTGCAGGTTCGGGTCGGTCGACTCGGCCGGCTCGGCACGCATCTCGACGCCGATCGGCGCAGGCGCCGCACCCTGTGCAACCCACTGTTCGCCCATCATCGCGTCGGTCGAGTGGCTGAAATACTCGACGAGGTGGTCGATGAACGTGCGCACCTTCGCGGGCAGGTGGCGCCGGCTCGGATACGCGATGTTGATCTCGACCTGCGGCAGCCGGAAATCCGGCAGCAGCCGCACCAGCGCACCGCGCGCGATGTCGCTGCCGATCAGGTAGCTCGGCAGGATCGCAACACCCATCCCGAGCAGCGCGAACTGGCGCAGCATCGCGGTGTTGTTCGCGACGATCACGTTGGTCGGGCGCACGCGCACTTCGCCATCCGGCCCCGTGAACACGCGCTCGTCGCCCCAGTATTCGGTCGGCAGGCTCAGCGCCGGATGCTCGGCGAGCTGTTCTGGGTGGGTCGGCACGCCGTGTTTTTCCAGGTAGCTCGGCGTCGCGCACACGGTCATGCAGCCCGTGGTCAGCCGCCGCGTGACGATGCTCGCGCTGCGCATCTGGCGCGTGACGACGATGCCGACGTCGAAACCTTCCTCGACGAGATCGACCTGGCGGTCGACCAGCGTCAGATCCGGCACCACTTTCGGGAAATTCTCCGTGTACGACTGCAGGACAGGAGCAAGGTTGTGCAGGCCGAACACGACCGGCGCGACGATGCGCAACGTGCCGACCGGCTCGTGATTGCGCGCGACGACCATCTGCTCGACATCTTCGAGCTCATCGAGAATCTGGCGCGCCCGCTCCAGATAGACCTGGCCCGACTCCGTCAGTGAAAGGCTGCGCGTGGTGCGGTTCAGCAACCGCGTGCCGAGCCGGCCTTCCAGATCGGCAACGTGACGCGTCGCGACCGCGTTGGAGATATCCATTGCACTCGCGGCCCGCGCGAAACTGCCGAGATCCGCAACCTTGACGAACACGCGCATCGACTGCAAATGATCCATAAACGACTCCTGCCGCTGTTACAACTTCAAAAAGTTGAAGCAAATGCGTAATTCTCCTACGACAGCGGAAATGATGCAGAGTTGCTCAACAACGCCGCGGTTGACGATAAAAATAGTCAAAAATCCTCACTCATCGCGAATGGATGATCCAATTATTCTGATTGGAGCAACAATTGGGTGAACCTCGTCGGGTAAACGGCCGAATCAGGAAGGACGTGTTTGATGCGACACAGCAGCGCACCCCGCCGCCCCGTACGAGAGCGCCGCGGAGTCAGGCCGGCGCCGATTGCGGCGGAGCGTAACAACCTGTTAAAAAGACACCACGATGTGCGCCGACGTAGCATCATGTCGGCCCCGGCCGGGCGGGACGGGTGCGCGACGTGCGCCGCCGCCACCGCCGCTTTCAACGCGCGACTCCCGCTGATCATGAAAATTGCCATCCTCGACGACTACCAGGACGCCGTCCGCAAGCTGAACTGCTTCGAGATGCTTGCCGAGCACGACGTGAAGGTCTTCAACAATACGGTGCGCGGCCTGGGGCAACTCGCGAGCCGTCTCGCGGAAGTCGAGGCGCTCGTGCTGATTCGCGAACGCACGCCGATTTCGTCGCAACTGCTCGCCAAGCTGCCGAACCTGCGCATGATCAGCCAGACCGGCCGTATCTCGAGCCACATCGACCTCGAAGCGTGTACCGACCGCGGCATCGCGGTGCTCGAAGGCACGGGTTCGCCGGTCGCGCCGGCCGAACTGACCTGGGCGCTCGTGATGGCCGCCCAGCGCCGCATTCCGCAGTACGTCGCGAACCTCAAGCAGGGTGCCTGGCAGCAGTCGGGCCTGAAGACGTCGGCAATGCCGCCGAACTTCGGCCTCGGCCAGGTACTGCGCGGCCAGACGCTCGGCATCTGGGGCTACGGCAAGATCGGCCGGCTGGTCGCCGGCTATGGCAAGGCGTTCGGGATGAACGTGCTGATCTGGGGTCGCGAGCATTCGCTCGAAGCCGCACGCGCCGACGGCTACACGGCCGCCGAAAGCCGCGAGGCGCTGTTCGAGCAGAGCGACGTGCTGTCGCTGCACCTGCGCATGCACGATGACACGCGCGGAATCGTCAAGCAGGAAGACCTGATGCGGATGAAGCCGACGTCGCTGCTCGTCAACACGAGCCGCGCGGAGCTGCTCGAGGAAAACGCGCTCGTCAACGCGCTGTCGCACAACCGCCCGGGGATGGTCGCGATCGACGTGTTCGAAAGCGAGCCGATCCTGCAGGGCTACAGCCTGCTGCGGATGGAAAACGTGATCTGCACGCCGCACATCGGCTACGTCGAACGCGAAAGCTACGAACTCTATTTCAGCGCGGCGTTCCGGAACATCCTTGCGTTCGACCAGGGCGACCTGTCGAGCGTCGTCAACCCGGAAGCGCTGACGCCGCGCCGCGTGCGTTGACCAGTGCGGGCCGCGCGCGCCGCGGCCCCGCTCCCGCCTTCAGGCCGTCACACGGCCGCCCGTCCTCGCGTCGACGCGCGTGAGGAAATGCTCGCCGTCGCGCCGCCCGAGGTCGTATGCATGCCGCATCTGCGACGGACTCGTGTAATCCCAGCTCGAAATCGGCACCTTGCTCGACGGTTGTACGTATAGCCGCCGCTGGTCGCCATGCGCAACCGTGAACATCTGCGGGCGCGGATACAGCCGCGTGACGAGCACCAGCACGTCGCCCGGCGACGGGTCGAGCGCGTCGACCGGCACGTTGTCGACCATCCCGCCGTCGAGCACCGGCCGGCCGCCGCGCCGCAGCACCGGCGTGAACGGCGGCGTGCACGACGACTGCAGGATCAGGTCGGCGAGTTCGTCAACGCTCGTGCAGGCCTGCGCGCGCACGAACTCGGGCCGGAAGCCGAGCGTGCGCCCGAGCGTCGGGTGCAGCGTCTTGCGCACGTACTTTTCGATGTTGTACGCGACGAGGCCCGCGGCGACCGCGCTGCGTGCGCCGAGCCAGCGCGGCACGTGCGACACGCCGATGCGGATCTCCGGTGCGCCGGCGAGCTGCGCGAACGGCTCGCCGTAGATGTCGAGCAGCGCCTGGCGGTAGATCCGGTAATGCGGGAACACGGGCTCGCGCCCGAACAGGTTGCCCCAGTACGCGTTCTTGCGGTTGTGGCGCAGCGCTTCCTCGTAATAGCGCATCACCCACGCGGCGTCGCGCGTATACAGCATGCAGGCCGTCGCCGCGCCGGCCGAGATGCCGGCAATCACGCGCGGGCGCAAGCCGAGCGCCGGCTGCGCGACGCCCCAGAAGCCGGCCTGCCACCAGCAGCGATTGCCGCCTCCCGCGAAGACGATCTGGTCGAACATCGCGCGGCTCAGCCGACGAGCGCGTAGGTCGACGTCGCGTGAACGGCCATCTTGCCGTCCTCGTCGAACAGCTCGACTTCGCCGAATACCAGGTTGCGGCCCATCCGCAGCACGCGCGCGGTGACGAGCACGTCGCCCTTGCGCACCGGCCGCATGAAGTTCGTGTTCAGCGATACGGTCGTCATCGGCCGGAACTCGCCGAGAGCGGCCGAGATCGCCACCACCATCGCGGTGTCGGCGGCGGCCGTGAACACCTGGCCGCAGATGATGCCACCCGAATGACGGAATTCGCCGGAAAACGGCAGGCGCATCGTGACGCTGTCGTCGCCGATCGATACGGGGACCAGACCAAGCGAGCGGACCCACGGGGCCAGCAGGCGATCCAGCAATTCGCGGACTGCGTTTTCGTCCATCTTCGAATGTCCAGAAAACGTTGCGCGACCGCCGCGCAACGAGTGTGGACGTCATCATACCGGGAGCGCGCCAACTGCGATGGCTCGTTACCGCGCCGACAGCCGCCGTAGGGGTCACGAAATATTTTGAGGGAATTTGCAGAAAGCACTTGCCAAGACCGAAATACCCATGCATAATCTCTCTTCTGTTGGGGGCGTTAGCTCAGTTGGTAGAGCAGCGGACTCTTAATCCGTAGGTCGAGTGTTCGAGTCACTCACGCCCCACCAGGAATTCCGAAGCCCGGTTAGCGAAAGCTAACCGGGCTTTTTCCATTGGTTTCGCACACCTTTCGGCGCCGCCCGGCCGCTGTCGCATCACGGCAGGCAATCACATACATGCCTCCTCGCCCATACACTTTCCGCTAGAATCGTCCGATAAATATCACATGGCCGTCACGGTGATCGCCGTATCGCCGCCGGCTCTGAGAGAGCATGGGACGTTACACATGGAATCATCCGAGCGAGACGCGACCATTCAAAGGGCATGGTCGCGCCGATATCGGCGCGCACGTCGAGTCGCGCCCGCCCCCCGATCGCATCCGGACCCGTCGCACGACGCGCGCAGCGGATCCGCTCATGCTGCGTAAGGACGCCCTCGTCGCGTTCGCGCTCGGCATTGCGCTGCTCGTGGTCGCGGCCGCGCTCGCCGTCATCGCGAGCCGCGCGGCCGGCCATCTGCTCCGCGCGCCGGGCACGGTCGTGCGCATCGTGCAGGACAACGACGCGATGCGTGCATATCGTCCGATCGTCACCTATCTCGCGAACGACGGCCAGCGCCACGAAGTCGTCGGCAATACCGCATCGACGGTCCCGGCGTACGACATCGGCGAAAGCGTCGACATCCTGGTCGACCCGGACCATCCGAACCGTCCCGTGCTCATCGACGATTTCGCGCAACGCTGGTTTCCCGTCGCGGTCCCGGCACTGCTCGCGGTCGTGTCGCTTGCGATCGGCAGCCTGCTGTACGTGAACGAGCGCCGCAGCCGGCAACTCGACACGCTTTCCGCACTGGCCGCACGCAAGGCGGTCCGGCGCCGCTGGAACATCGCGATCGTGCTGGTACCGATCGCGATCGGCACCGGCTTCCTGGCCAGCGCCGGCGCAGTCGGGCTGCGCCAGTGGCAGATCGCCCGCCATTACGCGCACTCGACCGGTCATGTCGTCGAGATCGCCGAAACAACACACTCGCCCCGCGCCCGCACATCACTCTATTCAGTGAGCATCGCGTTCACGACCGACAGCGGCCGCCTGGTCACGTTCGCACAAGACTCGACGTCATCGCATCCCGGGCTGTACGAAGGCGAAATCGTCAACGTGCTGTACGACCCGGTCACGCCCGAGCGCGCAGTCGTCGACCGGTTCTGGGATCGATGGGAACTCACGGCAATCCTGTTCGCGATCGGCACGCCGTTCCTCGTCGCCGGACTGTTCGTCGCAGGCGTGCTGTGGCCGGAGCACCGGCCGCTCGAAATCGCCGAATGACGAACGCGAAGCCGAGCCGTCAACGTCGCGCCCCACCCTCACCGCTCCCTGAACGCCTCCACCTTCGCGCGGTTCCCGCACGTGCGCATGTCGCACCAGCGTCGCCCGACGCCGCGGCCGCGATCGACGAAGAACCAGGTACAACGGCCGCACTGCCGCACACGCGCGAAGTCGTCGCCGCGCAGGAGATGCTCGAACCCGAGCGCGGCCGCATCGATCCAGCGCGACGCGGCGCGCGCATCAGGGCGCCACGCGAAGCGGCCATCGACCACGTCGAATGTGCTGCGCCCGATCGCATCGCGAATCGCCACGGCGAGCCGGTCCACCGCTCGCGCGCCTGCGCTGCCGCCGTCGCCGGCCGTGAGGTACGTGAGCGCCGCATACGCATCCTCGCGAAATCCATGCAGCGCGGAGAGTTCATCTGCGCCATCCTGCCGCGGATGACGCAGGAACCGCGTCAGGTCGGCCGCCTCCAGCAACCCTGACTTTCCGGCCCACGCACGCACGGCCAGCCAGTCGACGAACTTGTCGTCGGCGCGCGTCCTGCCCGTGTCGGCCACCGTGTTCAGGAAATCGAGCGCCGGATGGCCGCCGACGAAATCGGCCGCGCTCCATGCGTGCGCCTGTCGCGCAGGCTCGCGTCGAGTAACCATTTATTTCCGCCTATAGGTTTCATATCCGGATGAACAGGCGTAACCTGTTAATAACCAAAACAGGTTAGCACGGAGGCGCCGATGCTCGATCTCGCCAATCGCTTCATTTTCGAAGGTCACCGGATCGCATGGGGTACGCTCGGCGAAGGCCCCCCGCTCGTGCTCGTGCACGGCACGCCGTTTTCATCGCAGGTGTGGCGCCGGATCGCACCGTGGCTTGCGCGGCGCCATCGCGTGTTCTTCTACGACCTGCTCGGCTATGGCCAGTCGGACATGCCCGACGCGGACGTATCGCTCGGACGGCAGAACGTGCTGTTCGGCGCGTTGCTCGACGAATGGAATATTTCGCGCCCGCGCGTGCTTGCGCACGATTACGGCGGTGCGACCGTGCTGCGCGCGCATTTCCTCGACGGCATCGCATATTCGGACCTGACACTCGTGAACCCGGTCGCGATCGCGCCGCAAGGCTCGCCGTTCGTGCGGCATGTCGCGCAGCACGAAGCCGCGTTCACCGGATTGCCGGCCTATGCGCATCATGCGCTGGTGTCAGCCTATATCGGCAATGCGGTCGCGCAGCCGTTGAGCGACGACGTGCTGTCGATCTACCGCTCGCCGTGGCTCACGCCGGCCGGCCAGGCCGCGTTCTATCGCCAGATCGCACAGATGCGCCAGCGCTACATCGAGGAAGCGGAGGCCCGCTATGCGCCGCCGGACTTTCCGGTGCACATCGTATGGGGCGAGGACGACGGATGGATTCCGCTCGAACAGGGGCAGGCGCTTGCCGATCGCATCGCGAACGGCAAGCTGATCAGGGTGCCGCGCGCGGGTCACCTGGTCCAGGAAGATGCGCCGGAGGCGATTGTCGCCGCCGTGCTCGACCGGTAGGCGCACCCGCGCGGGTGCATCGGGAAGTGCGGCTTACCAGGGCAGCGAATAGGTTTTCGTATTCGTAAAGCTCTTCATCGCCTCCTGCACGCCTTCCTTGTAGCCGAGGCCCGAATCCTTCACGCCGCCGAACGGCGTGAGCTCGAGCCGGTAGCCCGGCACCTCGCGCACGTTCACGCTGCCGACCTCGAGCTCCGTGATGAAGCGCGTGATGTTGTCGAAGCGGTTCGTGCAGACCGACGACGACAACGCGTAGTCGGTGCTGTTCGACATCCGGATCGCCTCGTCGATGTCGCGAAAGCGCATGATCGGCGACACGGGCCCGAACGTCTCGTACTTCACGAGCGGCATGTCGGGCGTCACGCGATCGATGACGGTTGGCGAGTACAGCGCACCGTCGCGCACGTTGCCGACCAGCAGGCGCGCGCCGCGCGCGATCGCGTCGTTCACCTGCTGCTCGCAGAACTTCGCGGCCGCTTCGTCGATCACCGTGCCCATGTCGACCGACGGATCGGCCGGGTTCCCGTAGCCCCAAGCGCGGGTTTTCTCGACGACCAGCTCGGTGAAGCGATCGGCCACCGCCTCGTGCACGAGCATCCGCTTGATCGCGGTGCAGCGCTGCCCCGAGTTCTTGTACGAGCCCGACACGGCGAGCGTGCTTGCCTCGTCGAGATCGGCGTCTTCCATCACGATGATCGGATCGTTGCCGCCGAGCTCGAGCACCGCGCGCCGGTAGCCCATCCGCGACGCGATCGACTTGCCGATCGACACGCCGCCGGTGAAGGTGATCAGGTCGATCGCCGAGTTCGTGATCAGCTCGTCCGCGATTTCCTTCGGGTCGCCGGTAATCACCTGCAGCATCTGCGGCGGCAGGCCGGCTTCATACAGGATGTCCGCGAACAGGTAGCACGACAGCGGCACCTTCTCCGACGGCTTCACGACGATCCGGTTGTTGGTCGCGATCGACGGCACGACCTTGTGCGCGACCTGGTTCATCGGATGGTTAAACGGCGTGATCGCGGAAATCACGCCGAGCAGCGGCTCGCGCTGCGTGTACACGCGGCGTTTCTTGCCGTGCGGCGTCAGATCGCACGAGAAGATCTGCCCGTCGTCCTTCAGCACTTCGCCCGCGCCGAACGTGAGCACGTCGGCGACGCGCCCGGCTTCATACGTCGAATCCTTGATGCACAACCCGGCCTCGGCCGTGATCAGCGCCGCGATCTCGGCGGTGCGCGCACGCACGATGTCGGCCGCGCGGCGCAGGATCGCCGCACGCTCGTGGCGCGTGAGCGACGGCCGGTATGCACGCGCGACCGCGAATGCGCGCCGCACGTCGTCGAGCGTCGCCTTCGGCACGGTGCCGACGAGCGAGCCGTCGTACGGGTTGCGCACGTCGATGACTTCGTCGCGATAAATCCGCTCACCGTCGATTCGCAGTGCTTCACGATGAAGCGCGCGGACACCCGTCGATGCTGCAATGGCGTTCATGAGTATCTCCCTGGCGGATACGTGCGTATCACTGCAGATGGTTGAGCGCGATGTCGATGATGTCGAAGTTGCGCAGCCGCGCGCGGCCCGAAACGTCGGTCGCGACCGGCTTGCTGAAGATCAGCGGCACGATCTGCTCGGAGATCCCGCCGTGCGAGCGCAGCGGCACGTCGAGGCCGGACAGGTCGTGCTTGATGCGGCGCGTGCCGAGCACGACATCCTGCTTCGAGATCACGATCAGGTCGCCCATCCGCGCCGGCGGCAGCTCGAACCGCGCGCAGCCTTCGGCGCCCGTCAGCACGACCTCGATGCCGTCCACCGCGGCGAGCCGCGCGCGCAGCGCGTCGGCATCGGCGGAACCAGGCACGTAGACCGTCGCGAACGAGCCGAGCGCGCCGTGGTGCACGACGTACGGATCGGTGATCGGCAGGATCACGCGCGCCGCATCGTGGCCGAGCCACTCGTCGAACAGCTCCTGCAGGTAGATCACGTTCGGCTCGCCGGTCTCGCCGTCGTGCTTCGCGTTCATCCCGTGGTCGGCCGTGATCGCGACGATCGCGCCGAGTTCGTCGAGCCGCTTCAGGTACGTGTCCATCATCTGGTAGAACGCGTTCGCGCCGTCCGTGCCGGGTGCGCACTTGTGCTGCACGTAGTCGGTGGTCGACAGGTACATCAGGTCGATCGGGCGCGTCTCGAGCAGGCGCACGCCGGCCGCGAACACGAATTCCGACAGGTCCGCGCTGTACACGCTCGGCACCGGCTTGCCGACCAGTTCGAGCACGTTGTCGATGCCGTTTTCCTCGATGCTCGCCTCGTCGGCCTTTTCCGACGAGAAGCAGATGCCCTTGAGCCCCTTGCCGAGCAGGCGCCGCAGCTTGTCCTTCGCGGTGACGACCGCGACGCGCGCGCCCTGTTCGGCGAAGGTCGCGAGCACGGTGGGCGCGACGAGGTACTTCGGATCGTTCATCAGCACCTCGGCGCCGGTGTCGCGATCGTAGAAGTAGTTGCCGCTGATCCCGTGGATCGCCGGCGGCACGCCGGTCACGATCGACAGGTTGTTCGGGTTCGTGAAGCTCGGCACCACACACTCGCCCTTGAGCGCCGTGCCCGGCTTCAGCAGCGTGCGCAGGAACGGCGCGACGCCGGCCTCGGCCGCCATCTCGAGATATTCATAGGCGCAGCCGTCGACGCAGACGACCACCACGGGGCGGCTCATCCAGTTGTAGCGGCGGCCGTTCACTTCCACGGATACAGGCGTTTCAGTCATGACGTTCAGTCCTTTCGGTTCGAAGGGGGTTGAGCTGTCGGCGCCCGCGCCGCGCCGAGGAGGTGTTTTCCATGCTTGACATTAAAATGGATGATTTGTAGATTGTCAACAACATGCAGAGAACAGAAAGCAAAATACGAAAGCACGAGGAAGCACAAAGAGGGCTGGTCTCCACTCATCCGCCGCTCGCCGCGGCGCCACAGTCAAGGGGTCTGAAGATGAACGAAGTGCCGGTACACAAGCGTTTGAATGGATGGGCGACGGGCGTGGCCCGTCTCGCGCTGGCCGCCGCAGTCGCACTGGGCGCGGCGCAGGCGGCCCACGCGAAGACGTCGCTGCTCGTCTACACCGCGCTGGAAGACGAGGCGATGAAGCCCTACAAGGACGCGTTCGAGAAGGCGAACCCCGACATCGAGATCCGCTGGGTGCGCGACTCGACCGGCTCGGTCACCGCGAAACTCCTCGCCGAAAAGAACAACCCGCGCGCGGACGTCGTGCTCGGCCTCGCCGCATCGAGCCTCACGCTGCTCGACCTGCAGGGGATGCTGATGCCGTATTCGCCGAAGGGCTTCGACCAGCTCACGCGCAAGTACAGCGATGCGAACACGCCGCCGCACTGGGTCGGCATGGACGTGTGGGGCGCGACGATCTGCTACAACCGCGTCGCCGCGCAGGCGAAGAACATCCCGAAACCGACGTCGTGGGAAGACCTGACGAAGCCGATCTACAAGGGCGCGATCGTGATGCCGAGCCCGGTGTCGTCGGGCACCGGCTACCTCGACGTGACCGCGTGGCTGCAGACCTTCGGCGACGACCGTGGCTGGAAATTCATGGATGCGCTCGACAAGAACGTCGCGCAGTACGTGCACTCGGGCTCGAAGCCGTGCACGCTCGCCGGCACCGGCGAATTCCCGATCGGCATCTCGTTCGAGTTCCGCGGCCATGAACTGCAGGCGCAGGGTGCGCCGATCGACCTGGTGTTCCCGAAGGAAGGGCTCGGCTGGGACATGGAAGGCACCGCGGTCATGAAGACGACGAAGCAGCCTGACGCCGCGAAGAAGCTCGCCGATTTCATGGCCAGCAAGGACGCGAACGAGATCACCGCGCGCTGGTGGGCGATCGTCGCGTACCCGGGCGTCGCGCGCAAGCTGACCGGCATCCCCGACAACTATTCGGACCTGCTCGTGAAGAACGACTTCGTGTGGTCCGCGAAGAACCGCCAGTCGATCCTCGACACCTGGCAGAAGCGCTACGGGGCGAAAACCCAGCAATGACGCAGCAGTAACGCCACAACAGGCAGCGGGGCTGCGCGACGCGCCGCCCCGCATCCCTTCCCTTCGTCGTATCCGGCCCGCTTGCGGGCCACCCGCAGCGTGGAGGCGTGCATGGCACCCTATCTGAGCGTAGAACGCATCGAAAAGCGGTACAACGACACACAGGTCCTCACCGACATCAACCTGAGCGTGATGAAGGGCGAGATGATCTGCTTCCTGGGGCCGTCCGGCTGCGGGAAAACCACGCTGCTGCGGATCATCGCAGGGCTCGAGGCGCAAAGCGCCGGCCACATCACGCAGGACGGCCGCGACATCTCGCGGCTGCCGCCGCAACTGCGCGACTACGGCATCGTGTTCCAGTCGTACGCGCTGTTTCCGAACCTCACCGTCTACGACAACGTCGCGTACGGGCTCGTGAACCGCAAGATGAAGCGCGACGAGATCCACAAGCGCGTGCATACGCTGCTCGCGCTGGTCGGCCTGCCCGACAGCCATCGCAAGCATCCCGGTCAATTGTCCGGCGGCCAGCAGCAGCGCATCGCGCTGGCACGCGCGCTCGCGACGTCGCCCGGCCTGCTGCTGCTCGACGAGCCGCTGTCGGCGCTCGACGCCCGCGTGCGCGTGCGACTGCGCCAGGAAATCCGCGCGCTGCAGCAGCGGCTCGGCGTGACGACGATCATGGTCACGCACGACCAGGAAGAAGCATTGTCGATGGCGGACCGGATCGTCGTGATGAACCACGGCGTGATCGAGCAGATCGGCACGCCGCTCGAAATCTACCGGCAGCCCGCGTCGCCGTTCGTCGCGGACTTCATCGGCCGCGTCAATACGATTGCCGCCGAAGTCGCGCAGGACGGCACGCTGCGCGCGGGCGGCGTCGGCTTCGACTGCCGGCACGGCACCGCCCGGCCCGCACAGGGCGCGGCCGTGTCGGTCTACGTGCGGCCCGAGGACCTGCGCATCCGCATTCCGGGCGAGACGGCCGACAACGTGCTGGCCGGCCGCGTCGAGAAGCTTGAGTTCCTCGGCGCGTTCTGCCGCGTGAGTTTCCGGATCGACGGGCTCGACGGCCAGGAGATCGTCGCCGACCTGTCGTATCACGACGTCGACCGCACCGGCGTGCAGGCCGGCGCGCGCATCGACCTCGCGCTCGATCGCGAGCATGTCCGCGTGTTCCCGAGCGCAAAGGAGCGACTGCAATGAGCACGGTCCTCACCGAACGCCGCCGCGGCGCGGCCGCCCCCGCCGACGTGCGCCAGATCACGCACTGGCACGACCGCATCGCGCAACTCGCGCTCGTCGCGATGGCTGCGCTGATGTCGTTGTTCTTGCTGCTTCCGCTCGCGCTCGTCGTGCAGAAATGCTTCGTCGATGCGGACGGCCATTTCGTCGGCGCGCACAACTTCGTCGAATATCTCGAGGACAGCGGCGTGCTGCGCTCGATGCTCCATTCGCTGACGGTCGGCGCACTCGTCACGTCGATCGTCGTGCCGATGGCGTTCACGTTCGCGTATGCGCTCACGCGCTCGTGCATGCCGCTGAAGAACGCCGCACGCACGATCGCATTGCTGCCGCTGCTCGCGCCGACGCTGCTGTCCGCCGTGTCGTTCATCTACTGGTTCGGCAACGCGGGGCTGCTCAAGCCGCTGCTGCACGGCCATTCGATCTACGGGCTGCCGGGGATCGTCGCGAGCATGGTGTACGCGTCGTTCCCGCACGTGCTGATGATTCTCGTCACCGCGCTGTCGCTCGCCGACGGCCGGCTTTACGAAGCCGCCGACGCAATGGGCACGAGCCGCACGCGCAAGTTCTTCACGATCACGCTGCCCGGCGCGAAGTACGGGCTGATCAGCGCGACGATGGTGGCGTTCACGATGTGCATCAACGACTTCGGCGTGCCGGTGGTGATCGGCGGTTCGTACAACGTGCTGTCGACCGACATCTACAAGCTGATCATCGGGCTGCAGGACTTCAACCGCAGCGCGGTCGTGAGCCTGATGCTGCTGTGCCCGGCCCTCGTCGCGTTCGGCGTCGACTTCTTCATCCGCCGCCGCCAGCAGTCTCAGCTCGGCGCACGCTCGACGCCGTACCAGCCGAAGCCGTCGCGCGGTTTCGACTTCGCGATGCTCGCGTACTGCGCGCTCGTCTGCGCGTTCTTCATCGCGGTCGTCGGCATCTCGGTGTTCGCGTCGTTCGTGAAGTTCTGGCCGTACCAGATGAGCCTCGGGCTGCAGCACTACAAGATGGGACTGATCGGCGCCGGCATCTTCGATGCGTACAAGAACAGCCTGCGGATGGCCGCGACCGTCGCGCTCGGCGGCACGATCGTCGTGTTCGGCGGTGCGTACCTGATCGAGAAGACTCGCGGCGCGCGCTGGCTGCGCGGCTTCATCGCCCTGTGCGCGATCCTGCCGATGGGCGTGCCGGGCCTCGTGCTCGGCATCAGCTACATCTTCCTGTTCAACGCGCCCGGCAATCCGCTGAACGGGCTGTACGGGTCGCTGTGGCTGCTCGCGATCGTGACCGTCGTCCACTACTACGCGTCGAGCCACCTGACCGCCGTCACCGCGCTCAGGCAGATCGACAGCGAGTTCGAGGCCGTGTCGGCGTCGCTGAAGGTGCCGTTCTACAAGACCTTCCTGCGCGTGACCGTGCCCGTGTGCCTGCCTGCGATCCTGCTGATCGCGCGCTACCTGTTCGTCAACGGGATGACGACGGTCTCCGCCGTCGCGTTCCTGTACTCGCCGGACACGCAGCCCGCTTCCGTCGCGATCCTGAACCTCGACGACGCGGGCCAGATGGGCCCGGCCGCCGCGATGGCGACGCTCGTGCTCGCGACCTCGTCGTTCGCCTGCGTGCTGTTCGCCTGCATCTCGCACCGGCTGTTGCGCCGCACGCAAGCCTGGCGCACCCCGCATCGCCGTTGATCCGTTAGCCGCATTCACGTGACGTCCCGACTTCACCAAGGAGACACCATGACGCTCGCCACCCAGCCCATCCTGCTCACCCCTGGCCCCCTCACGACCTCGGACCGCACGCGCGACGCGATGCTGCGCGACTGGGGTTCGTGGGACAGCGACTTCAACGCGATCACCGCTCGACTGCGCGAACGGCTGCTGCAGATCGTGCACGGCGAAGGCACGCACGAATGCGTGCCGCTGCAGGGCAGCGGCACATTTTCGGTCGAGGCCGCGATCGGTACGCTCGTGCCGCGCGACGGCCACGTGCTCGTGCCGAACAACGGCGCGTACTGCGCGCGCCTCGCCAAGATCTGCCGCGTGCTCGGCCGCAAGCTCACGACGATCGACTACAGCGAGGACCGCCGCGTCGATCCCGCCGACGTCGAACGGGCACTCGTCAGCGATCCGACCATCACGCACGTCGCGCTCGTGCACTGCGAAACCGGCGCCGGCGTGCTGAACCCGCTGCATGACGTCGCGCAGGTCGTCGCGAAGCACGGCCGCGGGCTGATCGTCGACGCGATGAGCTCGTTCGGCGCGATCGACATCGACGCGCGCACGACGCCGTTCGACGCGGTGATCGCGGCATCCGGCAAATGCCTCGAAGGCGTGCCGGGGCTCGGCTTCGTGATTGCGAAGCGCGCGACGCTCGAACGCTGCGAAGGCAATAGCCACTCGCTCGCGATGGACCTGTACGACCAGTGGGTGTACATGCAGCGCACGACGCAATGGCGCTTCACGCCGCCGACGCACGTGGTCGCGGCGCTCGACGCGGCCGTCGCGCAGTACGTCGACGAAGGCGGCCTGGCCGCACGCGGCGGCCGCTACCAGCGCAACTATCGCGCGCTGATCGACGGGATGCGCGCGCTCGGCTTCCGGCCGTTCCTCGATCCGGCGATCCAGGCGCCGATCATCGTCACGTTCCACGCGCCGGACGATCCGAACTACGACTTCAAGCGGTTTTATCAGGAGGTCAAAAAGCGCGGCTACATTCTGTATCCGGGCAAGCTGACCGAAGTCGACACGTTCCGCGTCGGCTGCATCGGCCACTTCGGCGAAGCCGGTATTCCGGGCGCGGTCGCCGCGATCGCCGACACGCTGAAGGCGATGGGCGTGCGCCGCGTGTCCGCCGAAGCGGCGGCCTGACGCGACACACCCGGCCGCACTGCGGCGCGCGGCCCACCCGCCGCGCGTCGCCGTACGGCGGTTTCGTTTTCGCTTTCCCGCCGTGCGCGGCACGGCCATCCGACCCTTACCGGCACGACACCCGATGCGACCTTTCTGGATCGAACAAGCACTGTTCAACGACGGCGATCTCGCCCGCGCGCTGCAGGGTGCGACGCAGGCCGACGTCTGTATCGTCGGCGGCGGCTTCACGGGGCTCTGGACCGCGATCCAGGCGAAGCAGCAGAACCCGGCGCTCGACATCGCGATACTCGAGGCCGATCTGTGCGGCGCCGGCGCGAGCGGACGCAACGGCGGGTGCCTGCTCACATGGTCCGCGAAATTCCTGACGCTGCGCCGCCTGTTCGGCGAAGCGGAAGCGATCCGGCTCGTGAAGGCGTCGGAGGCAGCCGTCCAGCACATTGCCGACTTCTGCCGCGCGCATCGGATCGGTGCCGAACTGCGGCTCGACGGCACGCTGTACACCGCCACGTCGCGCGCGCAGGTCGGCACGCTCGCGCCGGTGCTCGACGCGCTCGCCGCGTGCGGCATCCACAGCTACGAGCCGCTGCCGGCCGCCGAAGTCGTGCGCCGCTCGGGCTCCGCGCGCAATCTCGACGGCGTGTACTCGCCGATCGCCGCGACCGTGCATCCGGGCAAGCTCGTGCGCGGGCTGCGGCGCGTCGCGCTCGACATGGGGATCCGGATCTACGAGCGCACGCCGTTCGTCGACTTCACGCCGGGGCAGCCGGCCGTCGTGCGCACACCGTCGGGCAGCGTGCGGGCGGACAAGCTGGTCTTCGCGATCAACGCGTGGATGGCGAGCCGCTTCCCGCAGTTCGAACGCACGATCGCCGTCGTATCGAGCGACATGGTCATCACCGAGAAATGCCCGGAACTGCTCGAGCAGACCGGGCTCGTGGACGGCGTGTCGGTGCTCGATTCGCGGATCTTCGTGTACTACTACCGCACGACCGCCGATGGCCGGCTGATGCTCGGCAAGGGCGGCAACACGTTCTCGTGGCGCAGCCGCATCGCGCCGGTGTTCGACCGGCGCTCGCCGTACGAGGCGCAGCTCACGCGCAGCCTGCGCGAATTCTTCCCGTCGCTCGCGGGCGTGCCGGTCACCGCGAGCTGGAACGGCCCGTCGGACCGCTCGGTGACGGGCTTCCCGTTCTTCGGCCGCCTCGACGACGCACCGAACGTGTTCTACGGCTTCGGCTATTCGGGCAACGGCGTCGGACCGACCTACATGGGCGGGCAGATCCTGTCGTCGCTGGTGCTCGGCCTAGACAACGCGTGGACGCGCAGCCCGATCGTGCGCGGCCCGCTTGGGGTTTTCCCGCCGGAGCCGATTCGTTATGTCGGCGCGCACGTCGTGCGCAACGCGATCCGCCGCAAGGAGCGAGCGGAAGACGAGAGCCGGCAGCCGGCGCTCGTCGACACGTGGCTCGCGAAGTTTGCGAGTGCGGCGGGGAAGGCCGACAAGGCGTGACTGACGAGCACGATGTGATGGGGGTCAAGAAACGCACCCGGCTCGCCAGGGCTGCCGCATCACCGACTTCGATTCGAGCTCGCGCACCGCACGGATAACAAGGAAGGGAAAGTCCTTCAATAGAACAAGTCAAATCGTCGATGCCTTGCCTTCTCTAAATCAATCAGTCCGCCATGTAATTAACTGCAAATCAATAAGACCCGTCCCGATGCCGAGTGGATTAACGATACATTCATTACGCGACATACCACCCTTCCATTATCTCGATTTTATTGACAAAACCGACATGATAGGATTTCACGTTTTCAACAAAAAATGGATTCCTCGCATTTTTCATGCACCGGTCATCCACTATCGAAATCTTGATTAGCGACTCCCGATCCATCTCAAGGGGATCACAGTTCGGACATGCAGCGATCGCAGTCGATGGAGTTGTATACGGCAGAGCCCATCCGGGATGGGACGTTGATAATGTCTTGAACTACCTGAATCGTCAACAAACCAAGATGCAACGCGATACGGTCGGCTATCTCGTCAACGCCTCCGAGGCCGAAAAAGGGATTATTATTTCCGAGATAATAAAGAGGCGGAATGAAAACAAGCACCACTCTCTTGTCGACAACAACTGCTCATCAAATATAGCCGAAATACTCGGCAAGGCGGGAATACTGGCTTACGACCCGAGATGGCAGCTCCCGGGTATCATATCCCCAGCGGATTTGATGACCGGTCTGCACCATTCGAAACGATTGATTGGAATCAGACGATACCCAAAGAAATGACGCGCTTTCTGCTATTAGCCGCACTCGTCGTGATGTTCAGTGCGTGCTCGAAATATAGAGATGAGCAATGGACGGCGCTTCAAGACATGCCTGCCTTCGCCGAGCCCAACGACGATAGAACCCAGCCAATCTTTACGATCGGGAAAGGCGAGTCCTGCGTTCCTCTGACGGATCGTGTTGCCAAAATTTA
Source organism: Burkholderia sp. Bp9031 (assembly GCF_003857965.1). Taxonomy (NCBI): domain Bacteria; kingdom Pseudomonadati; phylum Pseudomonadota; class Betaproteobacteria; order Burkholderiales; family Burkholderiaceae; genus Burkholderia; species Burkholderia sp. Bp9031. The sequence continues at coordinate 62,833 of NZ_QTPW01000010.1, read as the reverse complement.
CGCATACACTCAAGTGCGCTGCGAATCCGGTACCGGCTGGGTCCTCGACGATTTCTTCGACAAACGAGGCGGCAAATAGTCGCTTACCGGCGATCGCCGCATTCTTTCGTCATGGATGTGCGGCGACACGTACCGCGTCCGCTCACGCGCCGGCCCTCTCCCGCGCCGCCTTGCCCGCTCCCGGCAGCCCCTGCTCATGCGTGCGGCGCATCCGTGCGAGGCCGTGCGAGACGTGCTCGCGCACCAGCGCGACCGCTTTCTCCTCGTCGCCGCTCGCGAGCGCCTGAACGATCTTGTCGTGCTCGGCCGCCGACACCGCGATCGCATCCTCCTCGGCCTCGATCGCGGCCTGGCGCAGCAGCCCGAGCTGGCGCACGAGCCGGCGATAGGTGTCGGTGAGGTGCGTATTGCCGACGCCGACCACCATCGCGTCGTGGAACTGCACGTTCAGCTCGGTGTAGCGCGTGACGTCGTGCGTCTTCGCCGCATCCTTCATCGACTGGATGATGCCCTTCAGCACCTTCAGCGTGTCGGGCGAAATGCGCTTCGCGAGCGCGCGCGCGACCGACTCGTCGAGCATCGCGCGCACTTCGTAGATCTCCTCGGCCTCGCGCAGCGGCACGACGCGCACCGTCACGCCGCGGTTCTTCTCGTTGCGCAGCAGCCCGGCCTGCTCGAGCGCGCGGAACGCCTCACGCACGGGACCGCGCGACACGTTCAGCTTGGTCGCGATATCGACTTCGTTGAGTTTCTCGCCCGGCGCGTATTCGCCGGATACGATCGCACGCTCGAGCATGTCCTGGACAATCATCGCGAGCGACTGGCTTTGCAGGAGTTCGATGGCGTTGAGCGCGTTCGGGGCAGTCATGGTCGGGCAGGCAGCGCAGCTGCGGGTGAAAAAAACGAGGGCGCCATGTCGGCGAATGATCCTTGTATACCCTCGCCCCGATAGATTGTCAACAGTTTTCAGTTTCCAAAAGTCAATCGCGCGGCCGGCGAACGCGCGTTGAGCCGCCGCGCGCGTTCACCGGTTTCGCGAATTTCGGATCGCACTTTCCTGCACCTTCCTGCACCTTCCTGCACTTTCCGGCGCTTTTCCCACGCCTTCTCTCGTGGCTTTCCTCGTGCTTCGTTGCGGCTTCCCGCCGCGCGTCACTTCGGCAGCGCGGGGATCATCCACGTCAGCACGTGCTGCTGCAGAAACACGAGCACGCCGAGCAGCAGCGTGAGGATCACGCTGTGCCAGAAGGTGCGCGCGAACACGACACCTTCCTGCCCCTTCAGGTCGGTCGTCGACACGCCCGTCGCGATGTTCTGCGGCGAGATCATCTTGCCCATCACGCCGCCCGACGAATTGGTCGCGGCCATCAGCACCGGATCGAGGCCGAGCTGCCTGGCGGCGACGACCTGCAGGTTGCCGAACAGCGCATTGCCGGACGTGTCGCTGCCGGACAGGAACACCGCGATCCAGCCGAGCGACGCCGACACGAGCGGGAACAGCGCACCGGTCGACGCGACGCCGGTGCCGAGCGTGTAGCTGATCCCCGAGTAGTTCAGCAGGTAGGCGAGCCCGACGATCATCATCACCGTGACGATCGCGATCCACGTCTGCCGCCACGTCTTGACCACGCATTCGAAGAACGCGCCGACGCCGGTGCGCGTCAGCACGGCCGTGATGATCGCCGAGATCAGGATCGCGGTGCCGGTGCCGAGCGGCTGGAAGTCCCAGATCGCCGCATATGGCTTGTGGTACAGCGACACGAACACCGTGTTGTGCAGGCCCGGCCACTGGATCTTCACGTCGCCGATCGCCGCGATGTTCGCGTGCACCCAGACGATCACGACCACCGACACGACGATCCACGGCAGCCAGCCGCCAAAGCCCGCGCGCGCGGCGCCGGCCGTGGCGGGCACGCTGCGCGCGAGCGCATATTGCGGATCGGGCTGGGGCTTCCATACCTGCAGGAAGCCGATCGTGACGATCAGCGACGTGAGCGACGACAGCACATCGGTGAGCTGGTAGCCGAGGAAGTTCGACGTGACGAACTGGGCGATCGCGAAGCTGGCACCCGACACGAGCAGCGCGGGCCACAGCTTCGAAATCGAGCGCAGGCCGCCGTATGCGCCGACCACGTAGAACGGCAGCAGCAGCGCGAAGAACGGCAGTTGCCGGCCGACCATCGCGCCGAGCGTCGCGGGCGGCAGCGACGTGACCGCACCGAGCACGGTGATCGGCACGCCGAGCGCGCCGAACGCGACCGGTGCCGTATTGAACAGCAGCGTGTAGGTGAGCGCTTCGAGTGCGGGGAAGCCGAGTGCGATCAGCAGCGCGCTGGTGATCGCGACCGGCGTGCCGAAGCCGGAGATCCCTTCGAGCAGACAGCCGAACGAGAACGCGACGACGAGCAGCACGAGGCGGCGGTCGTCGGGCAGGTTGTCGAGCATCCATTGCCGGAACTGGTCGAAGCGGCCCGACTTCACCGCAATGTTGTACAGCAGCAGCGCGTTGAACACGATCCACATCACCGGCACGACCGCGAGCGCCATGCCGGCGCCGACCGCGTTGAACGCGAGGCCGGCCGGCATGCCCCAGGCGCCGATCGCGACTGCGAGGCCAGCGACGAGCCCGGCCAGCGACGCTTGCCACGCCGGCCGGCGCAGCACGCCGAGCGCGATCAGTGCGACCGCGATCGGGATCACGGCGACGAGGAACGACAGGAACAGCGAGTTGGCGACGGGCGTCAACGGCTGCGCGAACAGGATGCCGGGCGGCAGGGTTGCGGTGGGATTCATCGTGTCTCGTGTCTCCGTGTCGACCGGAGTTAGCGCTTTAGCGCTTGCTCCGGTCCCATGCTTCGCGGTCGACCGGAGTTGGCCCTTTAGCGCTTGCTCCGGTTCCATGCTTCGCCTTCGACTGAAGCGAACGCCCTGACGCCTGCGCATGCCCCGGTCCCGTATCAAACGTGTGTTCCACGGCGGCGACGATCATCCATCCAACGCTTGTGCATGCAACCATGCCGCAGCGCCGACCGATCGGTCGCTTAAAAGAGGTTAGGAGGCACATCGCGCTTTCACAAGGAGGGCAAGCCCCATACGCGTGGCGCCGATACACGGCATCCGCGGCACGCTGAACGGCGGCTAACGGCCCGCTGACGCGCGCGCCAGCAAGCCGGCGGCGCAATGTTGCTCAGTCGACAAAGGTGACTGACGGCGAGCGGGGTGTTTCGTTTGGCATCCGAAGCCTAGACTGGCTGCATCGATTCCGCCCGCGCCGGAAAACGGCACGGCTCCGGAGACCTCACGGAGCAAACACGATGAAAACCATGAAACTTGCTGCCTGCGCGTTACTGCTGATCGGCTCGGCTGTCGCCGCCCAGGCCCAGGCCGCGTCGGCGCTGACGCGTGCGCAAGTTCGCCAGGAACTCGCGGAACTGCAGGCAGCCGGCTACCGGCCGAGTCTCGCCAGCAGTCCCGACTTTCCGCAAAACATGCAGGAGATCATGCAGCGCGCCGCGCAGGCGCGCGGCGACGCGGCCGGCTACGGCCGAGACGGCCATGCGAACGTGGAATCGGGGAAGCCGGCGCTGCCGCACGGGGTCGATCGCGACACGTACGCGCATCACTGAAGCGGACGAAACCGGGCCGGGCGCGTAAATACGCGACCACCCGCCGGCGGCCTGCCCGCCGCGCGACGCGCAGCTGCCATTACACGCTGAAGCGGTTCAGCGTGTATGCACGATAGGCCGCGACGAATGCGTCAAATGATCCGGCCTCCTTCGCTTCCAGCTCGGCCTGCTCGGCCAGCGACTTTGCCGCGAGCGCCTGCTCGGTGCGCATCGTCTCCGCCGACGGCGGATTCGCGCGGAAGTGCGCGGCATGCGCTTCGCTGTGCGCGCGCGCGAACGCGAGGAACGACTGCCCGTTCTCGCGCATCTCGCGCAGCACGCGCGCCGACGGCGTGCGCTCCGGATCGGCGAGCTTCTCGCGCTGCGCGGCGATCGCACGCGTATGCTCGTCGCCGCCGCGAATCTCGTCGAGACGGCGCCCGATTGTTTCGATGTCGGTCATCAACTCGTCGGCCCATGCCTGCAGCGTGACCGGCTGGCCGTCGCGCATCAGCGTGAGCCCCGGCTTGCGCCCGTCCATCGTCACGCTGCCGAAGTTCGCATTCGCTTCCTTGTATGCGTCGCAATCGAGCACGGGACTCTCGTCGAGCGCACACGCGAGCAGGAATGCGTCGATGAAGCGGGCGGTATCGAGCGCGATGCCGGTCGGCTCGAACGGATCGATGTCGAGGCAACGCACTTCGATGTACTGCACGCCGCGCGACGCAAGCGCATGAAGCGGACGCTCGCCCGAATACGTGACGCGCTTCGGCCGGATCGTCGAGTAGAACTCGTTCTCGATCTGCAGCACGTTCGTGTTGATCTGGATCCACTCGCCGTCGCGATGCGTGCCGATCGCCTCGTACGGCGGATACGGCTCGCTCACGGCCTTCGACAGCGCGTCGAGATAGCCGGGCAGCGTGTTGTAGTCGACTTGCAGCGCGGCCTGCGCGGTCGTGTTCGAGTAACCGAGGTCGCTCATCCGCAAGCTCGTCGCATAGGGCCGGTACAGCGTATCGGCGTCGAACGTGTCGAGCTTGTGCGGCTTGCCGCGCAGGAATTTCGCGTCGAGCGCGGGCGACGCGCCGAACAGGTACATCAGCAGCCAGCTGCGGCGGCGGAAGTTGCGAACCTGCGCGAGATAGCGCTCCGACTGATAGTCGACGAGCGTGGCCGTCGAGCCTTCGTCCGCATGCAAGCGCCGCCACACTTCCTCGTGCAGCGAATAGTTGTAGTGGATGCCGGCAATGCACTGCATCGTGCGACCGTAGCGATACGCGAGGCCACGGCGGTACACCGTCTTCAGGCGGCCGATATTCGACATGCCGTAATCGGCGATCGGGATTTCATCGTCGGCCGGCAGCAGGCCCGGCATCGAGTCGTTCCACAGCATCTCGTCGCCGAGCGACGCATACACGTAGCGGTGCAGATCGTCGAGACGTTCGAGCGTGAGCGACGCGTCGGCTTCCGCCGGCGTGATCAGTTCGATCAGCGCCTCGGAATAGTCGGTCGTCAATGACGGGTGCGTGAGGGCCGAACCGAGCGCGCGCGGATGCGGCGTAAACGCGATCATCCCGTCGCGCGTCACGCGCAGGCTTTCCTTTTCGATGCCGCGCAGGCCGTCGGGCAGATGCTGCCGCGTCGGGCCCGAGCTCAGCGCTTCGAGACGATTCAGCAGCAGTTCGGACTGGCGGTGAGTCATGGTGTTCGACATGGAGACGCAAGTGCGTGACGGCCGCGCGCAGAACGCCACGCGCGGCCGGCTGGATTATTGGTCGCTTCGTTGGTAGCGGGCACTTTAACATCTCGCCGAAACACGCGCTTGAGGTGGCTCAGGGCGGTGCGCGACGGCCGCCGCTGGCCGCCGGGCGGACCGATGGCGACGATCGTCGCGCGCGGCCGACCGCCGTCGGCACCGACGAACGCGGCGAACACGCGCAATTCGTCGGAAGGAACGCGAACGGTGCGCGAAGCGGCGCCGACAGGTGCAACCCGCTTAGCCGAACCGGCCATACGATACGGTCGAGGCTTGGTCGACCTCACATCAGGGGCAACAGGCACAGGAGCGGTTCGATCGCCGCCCGGCGTCGCAACCATGAGGAGGACCGACCGATCGCCGCCGGGCCCGTGCCCGCCGCAGGTTGCATCGCGGTCTTGCCCGGCCGCACCCGCCGGCCGGCCGCTGCGACCATCACCCGCCGCGCGCGCCGCCGGCCCGGTCCGCCACGTCGTTCCACAGATGAAGCGCCGCATACGCGCGCCACGGCCGCCAGTCTTCGGTACGCCGCTTCTGGCTCGCGAGCCGGTCGAGCGACGGATCGCGCGCGGTAATCGACTGCATCAGCACGAGATCGGACGCCGGCCACGCGTCGGGGTCGCGCCACGCACGCATCGCGATGTATTCGACGGTCCACGGGCCGATGCCGGGCAGATCGAGCCACGCGCGGCGCAATGTTTCGAGGTCGGCCTGCGCAGGATCGAGCGGCACGTGGCCGGCCGCCACCGCGCGCGCCATGCCTGTCAGCGCCGCGGCCCGCTTGCCGGGCATCCCGATCTTCTCCAGATCGCATGCGGCAAGCGCATCCGGTGTCGGGAAACGCCAGGCGGGCGCGCCGTCCGACGCCGGCATGCCGTCGTCGTGCACCACCCGCTCGCCAGCCCGCTGGACGAGCCGGCCGACGATCGTCGTTGCCGCCTTCACGCTCACCTGCTGGCCGACGATCGCGCGCACCGCGAGCTCGAATCCCGACCAGGCGCCCGGCACGCGCAGCCCCGGCGCCGCTTCCACGAGCGGCGCGAACCACGGATCGCGCGCGAGCCCGCCGCCGATCGCGGCCGGATCGGCGCCGAGATCGAACATCGACGCGACGCGGTGCGCGAATGCATCGTCGACACGGCGCGCGGCCGCCCCTTCGACCGTCGCGATCAGGCAATGCCGACGCGGATGCTTCGTGACGGTGAGCCGGCCCGCATCGCCGTACAGATCGACGATGCGGCGATACACACCATCGACGACCTGTTCGACACCCGGAATCGCACGTCCGCTGAAGAAGCGCAGCACGCGCGCCCAGTCGTACGGCGCCTTGAAGCGCAGTTCCATCTGCGCGGACGGCGGCACCTGGCCGCCGTCCGCGATCGACGTAATGGTGGTGGTTTCGATGCTCAAACTGCGTTGCCCTCCGCAACGGCTTCGGTTTCATCGTCGCGCACATGGCGCGCCTCGGACGCAAGCAGCGTCGCCTTGCGGCGCACGCCCCAGCGATATCCTGCCAGCGCGCCGCCCTTCTGCACGACACGGTGGCACGGAATCGCGAGCGCGACCGGGTTCGATGCGCAGGCCGATGCGACGGCGCGCACCGCACGCGGAGCGCCGAGCGCCTCGGCGATCTCCGAGTAGCTGCGCGTCTCGCCGTACGGGATGTGCGTCAGCGCTTCCCAGACGCGCTGCTGGAACGCGGTCGGCGCGATGTCGAGCGGCAGGTCGAACGCGTGCCGCGTGCCGTCCAGGTATGCGCGGATCTGCGCGATGAACGGCGCGAGCCGCGACGACGCTTCGACCAGCTCGGCGCGCGCGAACGCGTCCTTCAGCTCGCCGACGAGCGACGCCGGTTCGTCGCCAAACGCGATCCGGCAGATGCCCTGTTCGGTCGCGGCGACGAGCACCGTGCCGAGCGGCGTCGACGCGGTCGCAAAGTCGATCCGCAAGCCGGCGCCCTGGCGACGGAATGCAGATGGTGCCATCCCCAGTTCGCGCGGCACCGATGCGTAGAGCCGCGACGGCGAATTGAAGCCGGCGTCGACGGCCGCTTGCGTGACAGGCTGCCCGCTTTGCAGCGCCTCGCGCAGCGCGGCGCCGCGCTGCGCGGCCTGATACTGCCGCGGCGACACGCCGACCACGCGCTTGAACAGCCGCTGCAGGTGGAACGGACTCACGTGCACGGCGTCGCTCAGCTGCTGCAGCGTGAGCCGCTCCGGATGCGCGTCGAGCACCGCGCACGCGCGATTGACGATTTCGAGTTCGCGCGGCAGCCCTTCCGGCTGGCAGCGCTTGCACGGGCGGAAGCCAGCCGCGCGCGCGGCGGCCGGATCGGCGAAGAAGGACACATGCTCGCGCCGCGGCAGCCGCGACGCGCAGCTCGGGCGGCAGAACACGCCGGTCGTGCGCACCGCATAGAAGAACGCGCCGTCCGCATGCGGATCGCGGGCGGTCACGGCGCCCCAGCGGGCATCGTCGGTCGGATAGGCGGTTTTCATCTGAACCTCGTACTCTCTAGTGTAGATGGTGCCTACTCTAGACATCGGCCTGGGCCGTCGCGCCCTGAATCTTGCTCTGTGATTCGCGCCGACGAAATCGGGGGCGCATCGCAATCGATCGATCGGACGAAAAGCCGCGCGAGCGCTGCTTCGGCGCCGCCTTTGTCACGCTTTTGTCATTGCCTCACCATCATTTTGCTGCAGTGCAGCTGCGACAAATCGCCGTCCTGACCATTTTTTACACTCGGAATATTGCAACGCACCATCGCCGTGTGTATAGTTGGAACTGTCTCCTCCATGTCTCCTCCTGATATGGATTAAGCCCGTTCCGCTCTGCGTGAACGGGCTTTTTTTCGTCCGTCGACCGTGGCGCTTTCCGACATCCGCTGCCGGCGCGGTCTACACTCGGTGCACGCCATCCGCGAAGGAGTGCACCGCTCATGAAACCGACCATCCGCGCGATCGATCACATCGTGCTGCGCGTGACCGACATGGCTGCGATGACGCGCTTTTACTGCGATGCCGTCGGCTGCCACGTGGAGAAGGAACAGCCCGACCTGGGCCTCGTGCAGTTGCGCGCCGGCGACGCGCTGATCGACCTGCTATCGGTCGGCGGCCCCATCGACCGTCCCGACAGCGGCCCGCCCGGCACCGGCCGCAATCTCGATCATCTATGCCTGCGCGTCGAGCCGTTCGACCCCGACGCGCTGATTGCGCATTTCGCCGCGCATGGCGCGCGCCCCGGCGCCCCCGCCGAACGCTACGGCGCCGGCGGCTACGGGCCGTCGATCTATCTGTTCGATCCCGAAGGGAACATGCTGGAATTCAAGGGGCCGCCCGCCGCGATCGGCTGAGCGCCGGCCGTCACGCGTCGGCGCGCGCCTTCAGCACGGTCCATTCGACCGCGACCGGATCGTGGTCGGCGCTCGAGATCCACGCAGTGCCGTCCTGCACAGTGCACTGCAGACGCATCGTGCGCTCGGCGAGGCGCCCGAGCGCTGCCGCGACGCCGTCGGCCAGCGACAGCACCTGCACGTTGCGCAGCCGCTCCACCTTGCTGCGCACGCCCTGCCACCAGATATCCGAGGTCTTGCCGCCGTATGCGATCACCGTGACCTGTCCGGCACGGCCGGACGCCTTCGAGATGCGCCGTTCGTCGGGCTGGCCGGCTTCGATCCACACGTCGATCGCGCCCGTCAGGTCCTTTTGCCACAGATCGGGCTCGTCGACGTCCGACAGCCCCTTGCAGAATTCGAGACGCTCGTGCGCGAACAGCGCGAACGCGACGATGCGCACCATCATCCGGTCGTCGGTTTCCGACGGGTGACGGGCTACCGTCAACGCGTGATCGGCGTAGTAGTGCCGATCCATGTCGGCGATTTGCAGCTCGGCTTTGTAGATCGTGGATTTCAGCGCCATGCGGATACGGCCCGGGTGGGCATTCGGTTCGGTCGGGCCGTGATGATACCGAATGCGCGCCGCCTGGCGCTCGACATGCGTTCCACAGCACGACGGCCCGGCATCGGCCGGGCCGTGTGGGGCCGTGTCGCCGGCGGCTCGGGCCGGCGCACGGGTGCGAGAGGTGCGCGTGCGGGTTACTGCTTGACGAAGCGCGAATCGGTCCAGAGACCCTGCTGGTCGCCGTTGTCGGCGCTGACGAACTGGACGTCGCCCTGATCGACCGACACCACGCGGAAGCGCTGGCCTTCCGGCACCGACAGGCAACGGTAGTCGTCGAAGTACTGCTGCTTCGCCTGCGACTTGCCGTCACGTTCGTGACTCAATACGGAGTCCAGATTGTCTTTCGACAGACAGCCCCACGCATTCTTCGTCAGCTGGATTTCCTGCTTCGGCTGGACAGCCGCATCGCCGCCCGCCTGGGCGATCGACACCACGGAAAATGCACCGACGAGGGCAAAAAGGACACCGGTTCGCTTCATCATGTTCTGTCTCCAGGCTTGCAGGCAGGCTGGGTTAGCTATGTGTTTAAAGGTGATCGTGAACCCGCGTTTTTCACTTTAGAAGACCGGCAAGCGATATCAAGCACATTTGTTGTGCGATCGCAATAGCGGCGAATTGTCGCACCCTGTGCGCACGCGCTTTTCGCGTGCCGCGCAGCGCCTGCCGGCCGGCGACCCGCCCCGTGTCGCCGGGCGCAGAGCGTTGTCCGACAACGCTTTCAGCAAAGTTACAATGCACCCGTTGAACGGTTTGGATAATTCATTTCGATATCAGGACCATTTTGATGCATTGCACACAAAGTCATCCGAAACGATATGAATTTACCGCAGTGCAAGAGCCGATTTACCTGATACAAGAAAAATGCCAGGTATAAGCGCGTTCGTATTTACCCGTATTTTCCCGAGTGGTCCGGGGCCTGCGGCAGCGGGGCCGCAGGCCATGTTCGTCCGTGTTTTTTTACCCGGCGTTATTCAGACCGATTGCGGACGCTCGAAATAATCGCGCTGGAAGATGCACATGCGATATGCGTTGTGATACGCGCCGTTTCCGAAAAATTCTTCCTTCAATTCCGCCTCGTGCTGGAATCCGCATTTCTCGTACACGTGGATGGCCGCCGCATTAGACGTATCGACGATCAGGTACAGCTTGCGCATGTTCAGCACCTTGAACGCGTATTCGATCGCGAGACGCGTCGCCTGCCCTGCATAGCCACGCCCCTGGCATTGGGGCGCGATGATGATCTGGAACTCGCCGCGACAATGGATGTAGTCGAGCTCGATCAACTCGACGAGACCGACCAGTTCGTCCCGCGGATCGACCGCGACGAAACGGCGCTCGCGCTGGTCATGCACGTGGCGGTCATACAGTTGCGACAGCTCGGAGAAGGTTTCGTACGGCTCCTCGAACCAGTAGCGCATGATCTTTGCGTCGTTGTTCAGCTCGTGAACGAAACGCAGGTCCTGGCGCTCCAGCGGCCGCAGTGCAAGCGTGTGCTTGTCGTTCTGAAGTTGCATGTTCGTGTCCTTTTTGATGCCCGCGCGTACGTGAAACACCCGTGAGGCGCCGCTGCGAAGGGCGCGCGTTCCGCACTGTAAGAAGTTGACCGCGGGCGAGGTTCAGAGCCTAGAATGGGAGTAAGGGTTCCTGCCACCGCAAGGAGGCTATCGTGATCGAGCAAGTCATACTCGGCATCTTTCTCGTGCTGCCACTCGTGATCGTGGCTGCGCTGTTCTCCGACGAACTGTGGCAGGAACATCGGCGCCAGCATCCGCGCGACGAAAATGCACCGCATATCGACTGGAAGCATCCGTGGCGCCGGGCGCGGCGCGGACACTGAGTCGATCGCCCTCACCGCAGGACTCCGTTCGGGCGGAGTACTCCGAACGGTGCAGCCCCCTTCCGCAACGAACCGATTCCCGCTCAATCAGCGAGACGCCGACGTGAACGACAAACCCGCTCTCCCTCCGCACGACATCCCCAGCGAAGCGATCGACCTGCAGATCGCCGACGTGCTGGCCGCCGTCCGCTACCCCGCGAACAAGGATGCGATCGTCGACGCCGCGCGCGACGCCGGCGCGAGCAACGAAGTGCTGTCGATGCTCGACGGCCTGCCCGAACAGGACTATGCGGACGTCGATGCCGTCACGCGCTGGGTCGCCGGCAACTTCGGTCCCGGCCTCGGTATTTGAGCGCACGCGAATAACGCGATAGGATCGGGCCGCACCGGTCGCGCCGCGGCCGGATGCATGCTGCCCGGCGCCAAGACCGGGTGTGACCGCACGAGCGCCCGGGGGAATCCATGGAAGGTATCCTGATCCAGCATACGACGCGTCGTCAGCTGTGGTTCGGCGCGCTGACAGCGCTCGTCATCGTGCTCGCGCTCGGGATCGCCGTGCCGCGCGCGAACGTCGCGCTGCCGGCCGTCGAGCCGTTCATGCCGATGTGCGCGCTCACCGTGTTCACCACCGCGAGCATCGCCGCGTTCTTCCTCGGCGCGCAGTTCACCGTGACGCGCCAGCCCGTGCTCGGTGCGCTCGGCGGCGCCTACGCGTTCACCGCGCTCGCCGTCGCGCTGCAGCTGCTCACCTTTCCCGGCGTATTTGCGCCGCATGGCTTACTTGGCGCGCGTCCGCAAACCGCCGCGTGGATGTGGATCTTCTGGCATGCGGGCTTTCCGTGCTTCGTGATGGCCGCGCTGCTCGCGCGCGAGCGACTCACGCGTGCGCCGGTCGGCGCGGCGCAGACACGCCGGTGGGCCTTCGCGCTGGTCGGCGGCCCGGCCGTCGCGGCCGCGCTGTTGTGCGTGCTCGCGCTGAACGTCGCGCTGCCGCCCGCGTTCCATCCGCCGGGCGACGCGGCCGTGCTACCCGTCAACGGGATTGCACTGGCCGTGTGGAGCCTCAATGCGCTCGCGCTCGTTGCCGTAGTGGCCTCGGGCCGGCTGCGCACGACGCTCGATCTGTGGCTCGCGATCGCGGTGCTCGCGTGCCTCACCGACACGACGCTGAACCTGCTGACCACCAACCGCTTCACGATCGGCTGGTATCTCGCGCGCGTGTTCAGCATGTTCACGCCCGGCGTGCTGGTATGCGTGCTCGCCTGGGAAGTGACGAAGTTGTATCAGCAACTGTTCGAGGCGCACGCGACGCTGGTTCGATCGTCCGCGCGCGACGGGTTGACCGGTGCATTCAACCGCAACCACTTCAACGATCACTTTCACACGCTGTTCCTGCAGGCGCGCCGGCAAGGCGAATCGCTGTCGCTGCTGATGGTCGACGTCGATCACTTCAAGGCATACAACGACGCGTTCGGCCACGTGAAGGGCGATGCTTGCCTGATCGCGGTCGCGAATGCGCTGGCCGGTGCGGTACGGCGTCCTGCGGATATCGTCGCGCGCTACGGCGGCGAGGAGTTTGCGATCGTGCTGCCGAACACCGGCGCGCGCGGTGCGCGGGTCGTGGCCGAAGAAGCGCGCGAAGCGGTGCTGCGGCTCGATCTCGCGATGCCTGCGTCGCAGCCAGGACGCGTGAGCGTCAGCGTCGGCTGCGCGACCGTGGCGGCCGATGACCTGTCGACACCCGATGCGTTGATCGAAGCCGCCGATGCCGCGCTGTACCGCGCGAAGGATGCGGGGCGAAACCGCGTCGTCGTGGCGTGAAAACGTCTGCGGATTGGGAAATTGTTACGGTCATTGTGACCGGAATAATCCGCCGTTACGGATTGCGGGTCAGGGAAACGATCGCTTACAGCCAGTGTTGAGGACGCTCGCTATGCTGGGTTCATGTCGAATCCGAGCAGGTGAACGTGATGAAGAAAGCCCTTTTGCTGATTGCCGGCGTGGTCGTGCTGTTGAGCGGCTGCGTCGTGGTACCGGATGGTGGCGGGTATTACGGTGGTGGCGGGTATTACCATCATCATCGACATTGGGATTGATGTTGCCGGTTCCCGTCTTCGCCCCCGCGCGCCTGCAGTCGCGCGACGGGCGCCTCGACTGGCCCGTTCTCTCATCCGAGCCAGTCGCCTGAGCATCGCACGCGGTCGCGCGACTGCGACGTCGGCAACTTGCTCACGTCGCCTTGTACCGCTTCGCATACTCGGCAGTGAGTTCGATATATTGGCGGCCGTACTCCTTGCTGTCGCAGATCGCCGTCCCCTCGAAAAACTCGTTCCACGTCTCGATGTGCACCATCGTCGGCCGAGGGTCCATCGCGAGGATTCGCTCCCAGTTTCGTCGATACAGCGCGCCTTTCTCGCGTGGCACTTCGATCGGATGACGTGACGACAGGTTCTTCTGGCTGTAGCCGGGCCCGATAGACACGACGCCTCGGAAAGTCGGACAGATTGCCGCGCTCCAGTAAAACGTGCTGTCGAACGGACCTGGATAGAAACGGCCGAGATAATAGAACAGTGCATACGACACCAGCGCGTCCGCGGTCGGATACTGCTTCACGAAGGCGAGTAGCGCCGATCTCCGGTCCCGCATCTTCAGGCGAACGCGCAATTCGTCACGCATCGCACCGTCGGTCGACGTGGTCGAACAGGTTCGGCACTGCGGATTCGTGCATCGCCACAGCACACGCTGCAATACGCCTTCGACCAGTGCATCCGTGCTCGAGCCGCTGAATCGGTAGAACGCGTCGGACGCCAGCAGGTCGGCGAGCAGCACGTAGTAATCACCGCCCTGGACGAACCTGCGGACCGGTGCATGTGACGTGAGCTCGGTCTGCAGCGTATCGAACGACTGCCCGATCGGCATGAGCCGCTGATGGAGATCGGCGGCGAGCGCCACACGCGCAGACGCCGTTCCCAGCAGCGTGTGCGCTGCCGCGACCCGCCCTCGTGCATTCGCGATCGGCCCGAGCGCCCGCAACTCGTCCTGCGTCGGCGCGCGGCGATAGATCTTTTCATAGAGGCGATTGACGAAACCGGTCGTCGACTGGCCGGCCCGGCCAAAGAACTCGTTGCCGCCAAGCAGATCGGCAAGCTGATCCAAATAGGACGCGTTCACGAAGCGCGATGCGATCGACTTCAGGCCGCGCGGATCCGTGACGCGTGGCGCCTCCTCTTCGGAGGCCGACACGATATACGGATCCACACCGAACTCGAGCTGGAACCGGTGACGCACGAACGGATAGAGATCCTCGCCGACGCGCTTTGCGAAGCTCGGGTGATACACGTAGATGACCGGCCGCCCTTCGATGCACGCCCAGTGCTCGGGCGGCACGATCGAGAAGAAGTTTCGAACCGTCTCGTAGAACCACGCCTTGCCCGCATACACCGCCGAATCGACGTGCCACGACTTCGCATTGTTCGGCGTCAGCGTCGTGGTGTCATAGAACATCCCGACCCGCGGCACCGCCTGCCCGCTCTGCTTGCGCCGGTTCAGCGCCGCGACGATCTGGACGAGCCCCGGATCGCTGAAACGGGATGGCCGGTTCGCACTGATTTCGGCTTGCGTCAGGTCATCCCCGCTCGCGAAGGGCGAGCCGAAATACACCGGGAGGATCACGTCGATGCCGGCACTGACGACGTCGCGCAATTGCTCGTCGTGCCAGGCCGGCAACGTGTAGCTCAACCCCTTCAGGTCACTTGGCGTGACCGCGAACGCATACTCGTCGCCGCTCGCTTGCGCACCATCCGGGTTCTTCAGGTAGTCCGCGCCGTTGATCACGTCATACCAGTAGAAATACGTCGTGCAGACGACGCGCTCGTCGCCGCGATAGCTAGGCGGCGGATCCTGCAGATCGACCGGCACGTTCAGTTCGCCCGACGCGTCCCGCCAACCCGGCGGCGCCCTGCGCAGGACCGACGGATCCCATCCGAGGCACGCGGTCGATGCCAGATAGGCCGCCGCCTTCGCGCGCGATGCGCGGGTATCGGCGACCTGCCCGGCACGCGCCACACGCGCGCCCTTCGGCGCGGGCAATGCATGCGCCTTCGATTCGTCACGCCGGCTGACGGATACCGCCCGCTCCGCCAGCTTCAGACGCCTCGGCGACAATCGCGACACTAGCGGACGCGCCTCCATCAACAGTTCGTACGCGACGACATTCAGACCGATGTCGCCGCTGAGGTATTGTTCGGCCCGGCGCTGCAACCGTGCCCGCACCGCCGGATCGAGCGAGTCGACGCCCGCGGCGGCCATCAGGCTGCCGAGAATGCGCATGCTGTCGTTGCCGGCGATGAACGACGTGCGTGCCGCTCGCTGATAGAAGGCGTCGCTCGCCAGCACCGCGGCGATCACGCGCCCCGTGGAACCATCGCCGCCGAACTGGGTGACATCCGCTGGAACCGCGGCACGAGACAGGTATGCGCCGACTGCATACTCGACCTTCGTCGAGACAGCGGCCCGGCTCCCCAGCAACTGTCGCGCGATTCGCCCCGCCGTCGAGCCTGCCGACGATGGCATCCATGTCGTCGACGCTCGACCGCTCGAGCACATCGCACGCGAGTGCCGTCACGTACATGCGGTTGCTGCTGCCTGCCCGGACCTCGTAATACTCGTCGGATGACAGTATCGCGACGATGGCATCGTCGAGGCCGCTCGTGCGCGCCACCTCGCTCAGCGATTGCCCGCCGCCCTGATCGGGTTCGCGCCCGAGCAAGCCCCGGTAGAGATTCGCGACCAGAAACCGGCAGCAATCCGGACTGACCAGCACGGAATGAAGCAGCGCCTCCCTCCCGCTAGTGTCCAGCACGCGCTGCCATTGTTCCTTCTCGTCCTCGGTCGGCACGCGCCCGGTTGTCGCAATGGCGACCGCATTGATGTACATCCCATCCAGCCCGCCCGAGCGGGCATCGGCCGGCAGTGAAATCAGAATCGAAGGAGAAAGGGCGAGCGTCCCGATAAATGCCCGTCGCGTAGTCAAAGCCGTCTCCGTAATTTGTCTGTTTATGGATTTGTTGACGGCTCTATCAGCGCCCAGCGGATTCAGGTCGCGCAACACGTCCTCGTCGCTTCGGGAAACGAAGCGGCGAAATCGCGAAAAACACCAGACAATTTGCCATCGAAAGGACAGTAATTGGAGCGCGTTACTTTGACAACCCCGGACGGTGATCAGCTGTTTCAGCTGTGGCATGGGGTATTCGGATGACCGCCGTCGTGTGGTTCGCTCCCAGTGCAGCAGGCCCGGATGAATCGCAAACGAAAATCTTTTACCCGGTGGGATAACGCGGAAAACCCGGCCCGGATTACATCGTCGATCACGACGGCACTCATCCCGGCAACGGGACGGTTTTTCGTGACGCGTTACTTCCCGATACAAAACCTGCTGAAAATCACCCCCAGCAGATCATCCGAAGTGAACTCGCCGGTAATCGCATTGAGCTGCTCCTGCGCGAGCCGCAACTCCTCCGCAAACAGATCGAGCGACTGCGCGCGCTGCTCCGCATGATCGGCCGCCTGCGCCAGATGCTCCCGCGCCGCCCGCAACGCGATCAGATGCCGCTCGCGCGCCAGATAAACGCCTTCGGCACCCGCCTGCCATCCCGCGATGCGCAGCAGCTCCGCACGCAGCATGTCGATCCCGTCGCCACGCTTCGCCGACAGATGCACCTCGGTTAGATCACCTTCCGCCGCCGGATGCTCGACGCACGCCGGCACGCCAGTGAGATCGGTCTTGTTCAGCACGCGCACCACCGGCACGCCGCCCGGAAACCGCGCCGCGATCATCTCATCATCCGCCGTCATCCCCGTGCGCGAATCGAGCAGATGCAGTACGACGTCCGCGCGCTCGATCTCGCTCCACGTGCGTGCAATCCCGATCCGCTCGACTTCGTCCTCCGTCTCGCGCAACCCGGCTGTATCGATGATGTGCAGCGGAATCCCTTCGACCTGGATCGTCTGCGCGACCTTGTCGCGCGTCGTGCCGGCGATCGGCGTGACGATCGCCAGCTCCGCGCCGGCAAGCGCATTCAGCAGCGACGACTTGCCGACGTTCGGCTGCCCCGCCAGTACGACCGACAGCCCCTCGCGCAGCAGCGCACCCTGCCGCGCATCGCCGAGCACGTGCGCCAGTTGCTCGCGGATCTTCGCGAGCTTGCCGCGCGCATCGGCCGCCTCCAGGAAGTCGATTTCCTCTTCCGGGAAATCGAGCGTCGCCTCGACCAGCATCCGCAGCGTAATCACGTCCTCGACGAGCGCATGGATCTGCCGCGAAAACGCGCCGTCGAGCGAGCGCCCGGCCGAGCGCGCCGCCGCCTCGGTACTCGCCTCGATCAGGTCCGCGACGGCCTCGGCCTGCGCGAGGTCGAGCTTGTCGTTCAGGAACGCGCGCCGCGTGAACTCGCCCGGCTCCGCGAGCCGCAGCCCGAAGCTTCGCCCCGCATCCAAGCAACGCTGCAGCAGCAGCTGCATCACGATCGGCCCGCCATGCCCCTGCAGTTCCAGCACATGCTCGCCGGTGTACGAGTGCGGCGCGGGGAAATACAGCACGATCCCGCGGTCGAGCGGCGCGCCGTGCTCGTCGAGGAACGGCACGTAGCTCGCATGCCGCGGTGCGAGCCGCTGCCCGCACAACACTTCGATCAGCGGCAGCGCGGCCGCCTCGCCGACGCGCCCGAACGATACGCGGACGACGCCGATGCCGCCCCGGCCGGCAGCAGTGGCAATGGCGACGATCGGATCGGAATCGGTAGCGAGCATGGGAATCGGACGAATCGGGTAAGCAGACAGTGAATGGTGCGCCCGCGCAACAGTTCGGGCATCGAGACGCCGGCATTGTAGCGTGCCGGCCCGCAGGCCACCGGACGCCTCATCGGTTTCGAACTCGCCCGAATTTATCCCGACGGAGCTAAGTCGAGTATCAATCCCGGACAGCCGTGTACTGTCCATTTCGGACGAGTATGCCCGTCAGAGCGGCCCAACACCGGGGCCCCCAATTCTGCCGTATGCTCCGCGACAGGTTGAGATTCATCCGAATAGGCTATGTTTAGCTTATATGGTTGTCTGAGACGCGTCGGTGAAATTGCACAATCACTCCATGCCGACACCCGAAGAAAAAGCAGCGTTCTCGGAACGCCTGAAATTCGCCTTGCGGCGCAGCCCGGAGAAGGTCACCGGTGCGACGGAGCTCGCGAACCGATTCAATCTGCGTCACCGTGGTGCGCAGCCGGTTTCGCCGCAAACCGCCCACAAATGGCTGACGGGCCGCACGATTCCGACGCCGGACAAACTCGACACGCTCGCCGAGTGGTTGCGCGTCGAACTGCACTGGCTGCACTACGGCCCGTCGCCGAGCGTGATCGAGCACACGACGCCGCAACCGTTGCCGCGTGACGAACGCTATCCGCCGACGCCCGAGACGATCGAACTCGCGTCGAAGATCGAGGCGCTGCCGCCGCATCAGCGTTACCTCGTCCAGGAACTGATCGAGCAGTTCTACGGCGGTGACGCGAAAATCGAAGCAAAGAAGGCCTGAACGGCGGCGGCCAACATACGCACGCGCCGCCGCGCCACCCGCCGGAAATGAAAAAGCCGCATGGATCGCACCATGCGGCTTTTTTACGTGCATCGCGAGCGGCTCACCGCCCGCGTGTGTCACGAGCGTCAGGCCGGCTTCTTCTTGACGCCGCCGAGCTTGCGCGTGATGTAGTACTGCTGTGCGATCGACAGCACGTTGTTCACGACGTAGTACAGCACCAGGCCAGCCGGAAAGAAGAAGAACATCACCGAGAATGCGATCGGCATGAACTTCATCATCTTCGCCTGGACCGGGTCCGGCGGGGTCGGGTTCAGGCTCGTCTGCACGAACATCGACACGGCCATCAGCACCGGCAGGATGAAGAACGGGTCGCGCTGCGACAGGTCGTGAATCCACAGAATCCACGGCGCGCCGCGCATTTCGACCGACGCGAGCAGCACCCAGTACAGCGAGATGAACACCGGGATCTGGATCACGACCGGCAGGCAGCCGCCGAACGGATTGACCTTCTCGGTCTTGTACAGCTCCATCAGCGCGGCGTTCATCTTCTGCGGATCGCTCTTGAAGCGTTCGCGCAGCGCCTGCATGCGCGGCGTGATTTCCTTCATGCGCGCCATCGACTTGTAGCTCGCGGCCGACAGCGGGAAGAACACGGCCTTGATCAGCACCGTGAGCAGCACGATCGCCCAGCCCCAGTTGCCGACGAGCCCATGGATCTTCTCGAGCAGCCAGAACAGCGGCTTCGCGATGATCGTCACCCAGCCGTAGTCCTTCACGAGCTCCAGGCCCGGCGCGATGCCTTCGAGCATGCGCTCCTCTTCCGGACCGGCGAACAGGCGCGCCTGCACGTCGGCCGACTGGCCCGGCGCGATCGCGGCGACCGGCTGCTTCACGCCGACGCGATACAGCGTCGGATCGATCTTTTCAGCGTAGATGTCGCGCTTCGCGCCCTGCTGCGGAATCCAGGCCGACGCGAAGTAGTGCTGCACCATCGCGACCCAGCCGTTGTCGGCGGAGGTCACGTAGTCGGCCTTGTTCTTGTCGAGATCGCTGAAGTTGATCTTCTGGAAGTGCTTCGCGTCCGTATAGACCGCCGGCCCAAGGAACGTATGCGAGAACATCGGCGTTTCGACGGCCGTGTTGTCGCGCACCAGTTCCATGTAGACCGTCGGCGTGACCGGTGCCGTGCCGACGTTGTCGATCTTGGTGTCGACGCCGATCACGTAGCTGCCGCGCGTGAACGTGTAGGTCTTCACGACCTTCACGCCGCCCTTCACCGGCGACTCGAACGACAGCTTCAGCGTGTTCTGGTCGCCCGTCAGCGACGTCGGGCCCGCATTGACCTGCGTGTAGACGTCGTTGTGGTTCGGGAAGTCGCCGCCGAGCAAGCCCGAGCGTGCGAGGTACGTGTGGCCGGCCGTGTGGTCGAACAGCGTGATGTACAGGTCGGGCTGCTTGCCGTCGCCCTGCTTCTTCAGCGTCAGCTTCGCGAGCGTGCCGCCGCGCGTGTCGATTTCGCCGTCATACACGTCGGTCGAGAACTTCACGAGCTGCGCCTGTGCGGCCGGTGCCGTCGTCGACGGTGCGGCGCCCGCTGCGGCGGCAGGCACTTCACCTGCGGTCGTCGTCGTCGCGCCCGTGCCCGATGCACCGCCGGCAGCCGCGGGGGCCGTCTGCGTTGCGCTCGGGAAGAACATCGACGGGCGTCCATGGGACCGCTGCCAGTTGTCGTACAGCATGACAGCTGACATGAAGAAGATCACCCATAGGACGGTGCGTTTGATATCCATGCGTTGTCTCAGAGTCGATGGGACCGCGCGTCGGCTTCGCCGCGAGCGCGAGTGTCGGAGTTGGGCGGCGGGACGAGGTCGATGCCGCCCGCGGAAAACGGATGGCATCGGCACACGCGCCTGACGGCGAGATACGTGCCGCGCGCGGCGCCATGATACTGGATTGCCTCGCGCGCGTAATCCGAACAGGAAGGATAAAAACGGCAACGGTTGCCGAGCATAGGGCTCACGGCAACCTTGTAGAAGCGCAGCAAGGCGATCAATACCGTTTCCATACCTTGGGCGGCGCCGTTCGACGCCGCGTCAAAACCGGCCGGGCGGGCGCGAACGCCGCACCGGGCACGGATGCGTCACTCGGACGCGGGCTTCGACGCCCGGCGGGCGATCTCCCGGACCGCCCTGTCGAGCAGTTCGCGGATTTCGGCCGCACACATCGCCGCGAGCGGGGCGGAAGCCGCGCTCGGCAGCGCTTTCTTGTCGAAGCGCGTGTGCTGCCGCAGCAGCAAGTCGTAACCGGCGAATTCGGCCCGGCGCAAGCGAAACGCGTCGCGCGCCAGCCGCTTCACGAGATTACGGGTTACTGCACGCGGCGCATACTTCTTGCCGACGACGAGCCCCAGGCGGGCAGGCTGGCCGGTCGGCTTGCCGTAGATCACGAAGTGCGCGGAGCGCCGCCAGGGGCGCAAACGAAAAACGGATGAAAATTCATCCGTTTTCAGAAGTCGCGCAGCTTTCGGGAAGGCGGCTTTCGTCTGCGACGGATTCGCACCCGGCTCGACGGTACCTTCCGCAGGACTGCGGACGGCGGACACAGCGCGCAACCTGCCTTAGATGGCGAGGCGCTTGCGGCCCTTCGCGCGGCGAGCGTTGATGACCTTGCGGCCACCTGCCGTCTTCATGCGGACACGGAAGCCATGGGTGCGCTTGCGGCGCGTCACGGACGGTTGGTAAGTACGTTTCATGATGTTCTCACTTGTTCGAGAATGTCGAAATTCAGGGGACCGCGTGCCCTTAACCGGAGGCATTCGGGCGAACGCAATCGCCGGGAATACAGGATTGGTTTTCGCGGAACCCGCTATTTAAACCGTTTTTCCGTTGACGGTCAATACTTTAGGAGTCGATCGCCTGTGCCGGCCCACTCCGATCCGGCCCCGCGACCCACAATCACAGCCTGTGGATAAGTCCCGCTGTGGCCGCGTTTGGCGTTAGAATCTCGCCTTATCTCCAAGAATCCCGCACGCCGCTTCGGCGCTCGCCTGCCTTTGCACGACTGTGACGCAGGCGTCCGAGGCACGCTCGCACGACCGCTTCGGGCCTTGTTGCGCAACCGCGACAAGGGCGCCGGCGAGCCGCACTGTGCACGCAAAAAACGACAGTTACTTGATGAACGAATTCTGGCAACACTGTTCCGCACTGCTGGAGCGCGAGCTGACGCCCCAACAGTACGTGACGTGGATCAAACCCTTGGCCCCGGTGGCCTTCGATGCGTCGGCGAACACGCTGTCCATCGCCGCGCCGAACCGCTTCAAGCTGGACTGGGTCAAGAGCCAGTTTTCGGGTCGGATCTCGGATCTGGCCCGGGAATTCTGGAACACGCCGATCGAAGTCCAGTTTGTCCTCGATCCGAAGGCCGGCATGCGCAGCGCCGCCGCCGGGGCAGCATCGGCCGCCCCGCGCGCGCCGCTGGTCCCGACCGGCCCGGCCGCGACGGTGGCTGCGATCGCCGCCAACCTGACCGCGAATGCTTCGGCTGCGCCCGCCGCGCCGGCTGACGTGCCCATGACGCCGTCGGCGGCCGCCGCGCACCACCTGAACGCCGACGACGCCGACATCGACCTGCCGAGCCTGCCCGCGCACGAAGCGGCCGCCGGCCGCCGCACCTGGCGCCCGGGCCCCGGTGCCGCGCCCGCGAACGGCGGCGAAGCCGATTCGATGTACGAACGCTCGAAGCTGAACCCCGTGCTCACGTTCGACAACTTCGTGACCGGTAAAGCGAACCAGCTTGCACGCGCCGCCGCGATCCAGGTCGCGGACAACCCCGGCATCTCGTACAACCCGCTGTTCCTGTACGGCGGCGTCGGCCTCGGCAAGACCCACCTGATTCACGCGATCGGCAACCAGTTGCTGCTCGACAAGGCCGGCGCGCGGATCCGCTATATCCACGCCGAGCAATACGTGTCCGACGTGGTGAAGGCGTACCAGCGCAAGGCGTTCGACGACTTCAAGCGCTACTACCACTCGCTCGACCTGCTGCTGATCGACGATATCCAGTTCTTCTCGGGCAAGTCGCGCACGCAAGAGGAATTCTTCTACGCGTTCGAGGCACTCGTCGCGAACAAGGCGCAGGTGATCATCACCAGCGACACGTATCCGAAGGAAATCTCGGGCATCGACGATCGCCTGATCTCGCGCTTCGACTCCGGCCTCACCGTCGCGATCGAGCCGCCCGAGCTGGAAATGCGCGTCGCGATCCTGATGCGCAAGGCGCAGTCGGAAGGCGTGAACCTGTCGGAGGACGTCGCGTTCTTCGTCGCGAAGCACCTGCGCTCGAACGTGCGCGAGCTCGAAGGCGCGCTGCGCAAGATCCTCGCGTATTCGAAGTTCCACGGCCGCGAGATCTCGATCGAGCTGACCAAGGAAGCGCTGAAGGATCTGCTGACCGTGCAGAACCGGCAGATTTCGGTCGAGAACATCCAGAAGACCGTCGCCGACTTCTACAACATCAAGGTCGCCGACATGTATTCGAAGAAGCGCCCCGCGAACATCGCGCGGCCGCGGCAGATTGCGATGTACCTGGCGAAGGAACTCACGCAGAAGAGCCTGCCCGAGATCGGCGAACTGTTCGGCGGGCGCGATCACACCACCGTGCTGCACGCCGTGCGCAAGATCGCCGACGAGCGCAGCAAGGACGCGCAGCTCAACCACGAGCTGCACGTGCTGGAACAGACGCTCAAGGGCTGAGCGCGCGAGGCGCGCTTGATAATTCGGCCTCCGCCCCAATTTAAGGGGGGCGGTTCGGTTTTAAGGCACAATACAGGTTTGACCGCCCCGGTGCGGCGGGCCAAGAGCCCGGCCGGCGGGGCGCTGCGAGGCTGCTGCGCTGCAGGCCGTTACTCAACGAAGGAACTCTATGCAACTGGTCAAGACCGAACGAGACACACTCCTCAGGCCGCTGCAAACGGTCAGCGGCATCGTCGAACGCCGCCATACGTTGCCGATCCTCGCCAACCTGCTGATCACCAAGAACGGCCCGGACGTTTCATTCCTGTCGACCGACCTGGAGCTGCAGATCACCACGCGCGCCGATTTCGGCGTCGGCGGCGACCAGGTGGCCACCACCGTCGCGGCCCGCAAGCTGCTCGACATCCTGCGCGCGATGCCTGACGGCCAGGTTACGCTGTCGCTCGCCGACAAGCGCCTCACCGTTCAATCGGGCAAGAGCCGCTTCGCACTGCAGACGCTCGCGGCCGACGAGTTCCCGACCGTCGCGCAGGCCAAGGATTTCGGCGCGACCCTGACCGTCCCGCAGAAGTCGTTCCGCCAGTTGCTCGGCATGGTGCACTTCGCGATGGCGCAGCAGGACATCCGCTACTACCTGAACGGCATGCTGCTCGTCGTCGACGGCGACCAGCTGATGGCCGTGGCCACCGACGGCCACCGCCTCGCGTTCTCGTCGATGAAGCTCGAAGGCGGCACGTTCGGCCGCCAGGAAGTCATCGTGCCGCGCAAGACGATTCTCGAGCTGCAGCGCCTGCTCGAGGACATCGACGACACCGTCACCATCGACATCGCGCAGACCCAGGCCAAGTTCACGTTCGGCCAGGTCGAGCTCGTGTCGAAACTCGTCGAGGGCAAGTTCCCCGACTTCCAGCGCGTGATCCCGAAGGCGCACAAGAACACGTTCGAGATCGGCCGTGAAGAGCTGCAGCGTTCGCTGCAGCGTGCGGCAATCCTGACCTCGGACAAGTTCAAGGGCGTGCGCTGCATCATCGCGCCGGGCCAGCTGAAGATCATGTCGACCAACGCCGATCAGGAAGAGGCGCAGGAAGAACTCGAAATCGCGTACCAGGGCGATACCGTCGACATCGGCTTCAACGTCACGTATCTGCTCGACGTGCTCGCGAACCTGAAGGTCGACACCGTGCAGGTGAGCCTCGGCGACGCCAGCTCGAGCGCGCTGATCACCGTGCCCGAGAACGACGAGTTCAAGTATGTCGTGATGCCGATGCGCATCTGACGCGCTCGACATCACAACACACACCAGGGGGCGGCAAGCCCCTTTGGCGTTTTTATGGCGAACTGACAACCCGTCCCTTTGGCGCCTTTTCGGCGCTTCGGGCAGGCCAGGAAACTGGAGCGGCCGGCGATTTCCCTCGCTGAAACGCACCGCGCCGCCACGAGAGTGGCCTCGCAGAACCGGAAGATATCCATGAGTGAACAGCACAATTCGCAACCCGATAACAGCAGCTACGGCGCCTCGTCGATCCAGATCCTCGAAGGTCTGGAAGCGGTGCGCAAGCGCCCCGGGATGTACATCGGCGACACGTCGGACGGCACCGGTCTGCACCACCTCGTGTTCGAGGTGCTCGACAACTCGATCGACGAAGCGCTGGCCGGGTACTGCAACGACATCCACGTGACGATTCACGCCGACAACTCGATTTCCGTGACCGACAACGGCCGCGGGATTCCGACCGACGTGAAGATGAACGACAAGCACGAGCCGAAGCGTAGTGCTGCTGAAATCGTGATGACGGAGCTGCATGCGGGCGGCAAGTTCGACCAGAACAGCTACAAGGTTTCCGGTGGTCTGCACGGCGTGGGCGTGTCGTGCGTGAACGCGCTGTCGAGCTGGCTGCGCCTCACCGTGCGCCGTGACGGCAAGAAGCGGTTCATGGAGTTCCATCGTGGCGTCGCGCAGGATCGCGTGCTTGAGATGGTGGACGGCGTGGAAGTGTCGCCGATGCTGGTGACGGGTGACACCGAGAACCGCGGCACCGAAGTGCACTTCATGGCCGATCCGACGATTTTCGGCACGGTCGAGTATCACTACGACATCCTCGCGAAGCGGATGCGCGAGCTTTCGTTCCTGAACAACGGCGTGCGGATTCGCCTCACCGATCTGCGCTCGGGCAAGGAAGACGATTTCGCGTTCGCCGGCGGTGTGAAGGGCTTCGTCGAGTACATCAACAAGACGAAGACCAACCTGCACCCGACCGTTTTCTTCGCCAACGGCGAGAAGGATGGCGTGGGTGTGGAAGTCGCGATGCAGTGGAACGACAGCTACAACGAGAACGTGCTGTGCTTCACCAACAACATTCCGCAGCGCGACGGCGGCACGCACCTGACCGGCCTGCGCGCCGCGATGACGCGTGTCATCAACAAGTACATCACCGATAACGAAATCGCGAAGAAGGCGAAGGTCGAAACGACCGGCGACGACATGCGCGAAGGGCTGTCGTGCGTGCTTTCCGTGAAGGTGCCGGAGCCGAAGTTCAGCTCGCAGACGAAGGACAAGCTGGTGTCGTCCGAAGTGCGCGCGCCGGTTGAAGAAGTCGTCGCGAAGGCGCTGGAAGAGTTCCTGCTCGAAACGCCGATCGACGCGAAGATCATTTGCGGGAAGATCGTTGAGGCTGCGCGTGCGCGTGATGCTGCGCGGAAGGCGCGTGAGATGACGCGCCGCAAGGGCGTGCTCGACGGCGTCGGCTTGCCTGGCAAGCTCGCGGACTGCCAGGAGAAAGACCCGGCGAAGTGCGAAATCTACATCGTCGAGGGTGACTCGGCAGGTGGCTCGGCCAAGCAAGGGCGTGACCGGAAGTTCCAGGCAATCCTGCCGCTGCGCGGCAAGGTGCTGAACGTCGAGAAGGCCCGCTACGACAAGCTGCTGTCGTCGGAACAGATCGTCACGCTCGTGACCGCGCTTGGGTGCGGGATCGGCAAGGAAGACTACAACCTCGACAAGCTGCGCTATCACCGCATCATCATCATGACCGACGCGGACGTCGACGGTGCGCACATCCGGACGCTACTGCTCACGTTCCTCTATCGCCAGATGCCGGACATGATCGAGCGCGGGTACGTGTATATCGCGCAGCCGCCGCTTTACAAGATCAAGGCGGGGAAGGATGAGCGGTATCTGAAGGATGATACAGAGCTCAACGCGCACATGCTGCGGTTGGCGCTGCAAGGCTCTGAGCTGGTGCCAGGTGAGAATGCTGCGGCGATTTCCGGCGATGCGCTTGGTGAGCTGGCGCGGTCGTATCTGCTATCGAAGAGCGTAATCGAGCGATTGAGCCGGTTGTACGACCCGGCGGCGCTCGAAGCCATCATGGACGGCGTAGTGATCGACCTCTCCAACGAGGCTTCGACCGACGCTTCGGCTAAGGCGCTGCACGCTGCGTTGCATGACGAGGCTTTGAAGAACGAAGTGCGCGTGGTGCCTTCGTATGACCCGGTTCGCGAACAGCGGTCGCTGCATGTCGAGCGTACGCATCACGGCAATGTACGGGTTTCGGTCATCGACCAGGAATTCCAGCACACGGCGGATTATCAGCAGCTCGTGACCACCGCGAATACGTTCAAGGGGCTCATCGGCGAAGGTGCGGTCATCAAGCGTGGTGAGCGCAGCATGGCTGTGAACGACTTCAAGAGCGCGATGAAGTGGCTGCTTGCTGATGCGGAGCGGAACGTCTCGAAACAGCGGTATAAGGGGCTGGGAGAGATGAACCCCGAGCAGCTGTGGGAAACAACGATGGATCCGGCTGTGCGGCGCCTGCTGCGCGTGCAGATCGAAGATGCGATTGCTGCGGATGGGATCTTTACTACCCTCATGGGGGATGATGTGGAGCCGCGGCGGGCGTTTATCGAGAGCAATGCTCTGCGGGCCGGCAATATTGATGTCTAACGCAGTCTGTATGTCGAGCGACACATTAAGTGAAAAATGCGCCACAAATGCTGGAAATTGATGACTGCATAAATGAAAATTCTCTAGAGCGGATACAAAGCGCTGCAAGCAACCATTTCTAATGGCGCCCGAGCAAGTTCGAGCTTGAGCTTATATGGCGCGTCAGTCGGCATTTTGATGCCATTGTGTGCAAGCTTGAGTTCGTTCCATCCGTCAATAAATGCAAAGGGTTACAAGCATTAGCTTGTAACCCTTTCTCGTAGAAGCGGATCAAACTACCGACTTTCGCATTGCTCCAGCCAATTAGCTTTCTTCATCCGCCTCAGCTGCTGACGACTCTGCTTGGCGTATTACGAGTTGCGTCGCGTCTTCCGAAAGATCCGGCGGGTATCCATACTTGGCAAGCAACCGCCGCACGCTTCTCCTGAGCCCAGCCCGCACCGATTCGCGTTGCGTCCAATCTAGCTTCGGCATCTTCTTTACCATCTCGGTTAGTTCTCGAGCCATTAGCCTAAGTGTGTCGCTCTTCATAACCTCTTTGGCCGACCCATTCTCCGCCAAAGCGTCATAAAAAGCAGCCTCTTCCGAGGTCATACCAAGCTCTTCACCATGGTGCAATGCTTCGCGCATAAATCTTGCTAAATCCAAGAGACGCGAGATCATTTCGACCGTCGTAATTGCTTTGTTGGTATAGCGCAACATGGCGTCTTCGAGCGCTTCGCGAAATTTCTTGCTTTGGACGATGTTGGTTCGCTCCGTAACACGAATCTGATCGGTCAGCAGCTTGCGCAGGGTCTCCAACGCGAGATTCTTTTGCTCTAGCGCCGCGACACGCTGCAGAAATTCGTCGCTCAAAATGTCCAAACGTGCTGCGTCGAGACCTGCTGCCGCGAATAAATCAATGACCTGGTCGGCGTCGACTGCGGCCCCGATGACCTGTCGGACCGCCATTTCGACATCACGCCGATGCGATCCTCCCGAGCCGCTCGATTCATCTGCCAACCGCTTCCGGATGATCGCTGCAACATGCTGGAAAAATGCCAGATGCTGTGCCACCGCTTCCGTTTCGTAGCGCGGCACAGCCAACGCGAATGCTTTCGATAACTCCTTCACCAAGACACGCAAACGCTGCCAGCCATCCGATTGCGCGAAAACGTGATCCGCCGCGGCGACGTACACTTGCAGCGCAGCGTGCGGGTCGACATTGAGCGCGGTACTGTAATCGCAACCGTGGAAAAAATCGCGCAACTTCTCGAATGCGGCCAACATAGCAGGTACAGCCTCGTCCTGTACTTGCTGAACCGCCTCTCCGGTACCACCGGCTTGAGTGTACAGAGCCAACGCATCGGCCAGCTGATCCGCAAGGCCAAGCATGTCGACGATCAGACCACCGGGCTTATCACCATACACACGATTAACGCGGGCAATGGCCTGCATCAAGTTGTGGCCGGCCAACGGTTTATCGAGGTACATCGTGTGCGCAGGGGGACAGTCAAACCCAGTCAACCACATGTCGCAAACGATCACCAGCCGAAACTCGTCATCCGGATTTTTGAACCGATCCGCCAACCGCTTGCGAGCGACCTTGCTTCGGATATGACTACCGAGCGGCTGCGGCTCACCATTCTCGCCGGACACGACGACCTTCATAGCACCACGCTCGTCGTC
This sequence comes from Burkholderia sp. Bp9031, assembly GCF_003857965.1. Taxonomy (NCBI): domain Bacteria; kingdom Pseudomonadati; phylum Pseudomonadota; class Betaproteobacteria; order Burkholderiales; family Burkholderiaceae; genus Burkholderia; species Burkholderia sp. Bp9031. The sequence goes on along the minus strand of NZ_QTPW01000010.1, from coordinate 33,729 downwards.
CGAATCATGCCACTCCGGCCTCAGAACCTTTATTGCCTCGTACAAACGCGCGGCGATGTCACGACTCATAGTCACGATCATCGCTTTACCTTCCATCGCGGCACGGCGCTTTTCCCAGTGTTCGACGACGAATGCTGCCATGCGTTCAAGTCGCTCGGGCGCCCCCACCAGTGCTTCCAGCGAGATGCGAATTTGATCGGCGACATCTTCGCCCGCACCATCCGCTTTGGCAGCTTGCTCCAACTCCGCTTCAGCGAGTGCTGCTCCCGCGTCGTCCACTGTCAGTTTGATAATGCGCGACTCGTAGTACAGCGGCTTCGTTGCGCCATCCTCCACTGCCTGACGGATGTCATAGACATCGGCGTATTCGCCGAAGACGTGAATAGTATTCTTGTCACCGCGCTCTAGCGGGGTACCCGTAAAGCCAACAAACGTTGCATTTGGAAGGGCTTCACGCATCCAGCGTGCGCCCCCCTCAACAAAACCATATTGGCTTCGGTGTGCCTCGTCGGCAACGACTACCACGTTCGCTCGATCCGAGATCGCATCGTGCGCCTCAGTAAATTTCTGGACCGTAGTAAAAATCACCCCGCCGGAAGCGCGGTCAAGCAGCGTTTTCAGATGACCACGACTCTCCGCCTGAACCGGCGTCTGTCGTAGCAATGCTCGGCCTGCCGCGAACGTACTGAAGAGCTGGTCATCCAAATCGTTCCGGTCTGTGACCACCACAATGGTCGGATTCGCCATTACTGGCTCGCGAATCAGTGAACCGGCCAGCATCAACATGGTCAGCGATTTACCCGAGCCTTGCGTATGCCAGACCACGCCACCACGGCCATCACCTGTGCCGAGGGGGTGCTTAAGCTTCGCGAGCACGCTTTGACTTGCTTTGCTCACAGCCCTAAATTGGTGATACCCGGCTATCTTCTTGGTGAGCCCTCCGCGTTCGTCCTCTTCGAAAGTAACGCAGGCCTGCAGGTAGTACAACAACTGCAATGGGTCAAACAACCCACGAATCAAGGCCTCCAAGGTGGGTCGACCGCCTTGCGCTGGACGCCAAGGCATGAAGCGACTTGGACCACTGGTAATAGAACCCACTCGAGTCAACAACCCATCCGAGGCCACTATCAGCAGATTCGGCACAAACATGTCAGGGGCGCTTTGCATATAACGCCCCAACTGAGCGATTGCAGTGTTCAAATCCGCACTTGGGTCAGTAGGGTCTTTGAGCTCAATCACCGCGATTGGGACGCCATTGAGGAACACGGTTACATCGGGACGGATCGTTTTCCCGGAGGGCGCCACAACTGTGAGTTGGCGCACCGCCACCAAATCATTCTGGTTAGGATTCTCAAAATCAACCAGGCGTGCGCGCCTTCCCCGAGTCTCGCCGCTTGTGCTGTCTCGGTACTCGACCTCTACTCCTTCGGTCAGAAGGGTGTGAAACCAACGATTGTTCTGTATCAGCGTCGGATGCGGGTGGCGAGACAGCGTGCGGGCAACTTGTTCGCACGCTTCGCTTGGCAGCGTCGGATTAAGCCGGTGGACCGCTGCACTCAACCGCCCTTGAAGAATGCATTGTGACGGTGCGCCTCGCTCCCCAGCCTTGTCGATGTCAGCGCCGCTCTTGGTTGTAAAACCAAGCGCACTAAAGTAAGCCATGGTGACATCTTCAACGAGTCTTTCAGTTGGTGAGCTCATCATCATTCCAACGCCTCGTTTGCATTCGCGTTATCTCCGCCGTTCATCCCATCACGTTCGGCAATAAACTCATTCAACGCTGCCTTATATGCCTCCCTGTCACCGTGGAAAAGCACACGACTTGGCAGCAGCTCCAGTTCACCAAACCTTATGACCTCATAATCGCGATCGAATGCTTCATTGAAGTCCGCATGATCCTCGTAGTAGACACGGGCACCAGGCGTTTGGATCAATGCATCACGGTGAATGCGGTATAAAAATGAGACGATGGTATCGGCAGCCTGAGCTGCCAGCATGGCCTGTCGCAAGTCAAGGCGCGCTGTAAAACTGTCCCGTCCATGCGACGCCATCCCGTAGTTATTCCGGAGTTCACATAGCCCTTGAATAGTCTGCAACAGACCACGGATGGTCTTCTCAACCGACTCTCTTGCTCTTTGCGGATCCGGATGATTGCGAGGAAGAAGGGATAGCCGATTGGTTGTTTCGCGCAGCAATTTCGGTGCATCCCAGTTGGGATCTGCTGGCTGGCCGATGTCTGCGAGAACTGTCTTGCACACTGATTCAACCAGCGTCTTTGAGAGATCAAACGCGAAGTCAGGCAGGCTATCCAGCGTGTTCTCGATCGCATTTATCTGTTGCTCAATCGCCTCCGCCACTGGACCATCCGCAAGAGCTGCGCGAGCGCCAACCATCTGAAAGCGCACTTGCGCGATGGGCGTTTCAGCCATTGACGGTCTCCGTACGTACATTTCTGCTGAGAAGACGCGGGAGCAAGCAATCTCGAATTGACGCCAACGATTCTTCCTCTTTGACTGTAGCCGTAAGCAGCTCAAAAATGGGGTCCGCCAACTCTCGAAACGCGGCGACTACCTCAGGGGGCGGGACAACAACTGGTAGAGATCGGAAGTTTGACTTGCTAATCTCGGGAAAGGTCGTACCACTCGCCCGCGCTTGAATTACATCCATCGATGCATGCGTCCATTGCAGCACGTAGGTTGGAGGCAACGGTCCATCGCAGATCATTGCGATGAAACCTTGGTTTATCGCAGTAGGAATCCCTGCTATCGCCAAGTAGCCCACCGGTGCCCGAGAAGACATCAGAACCGTGCCCGACGGAAGCAGACCTGAGCTGATGCAGTTAATACCAGCGTCCGTTATGCGCCGTTCGGTGTCGAGCAATACAGGGCAGGTAAGGCGCGACATATCCTTCGGTGTCGCCCAACAATGGGTGCCCGCTTCCCAGTACTCCGGGTTCTTCGTGCTGGGCGTCCCGCCACCTTTAATCGAAACAGCATCGCCAATCGGCTTCACTTCCCATCCTTCTGGAATGAGGCCGATTTCAGAGTCCACAAAGCGGGGATTCAGACCGTCAAAGACGCGTTGTGGCATCGATGGAAACGATGCCTGACCGGTGGCCTTCGTTTTGATCGGCTGGAACTCCACGAACCACGCACGAAACGTCGCCCGTGCCAATTCTTCCAGCACCCGCGCGGTCTTTCGATTCTGCTCAATCTTCTCATCGAGTGCGGCTAGTACGCCGGCGACCGTACGTTGCTCATGAATCGGAGGCAGCGACAGTACGATCTTACGAAGCTCACTCTGCTTTATGCCAACGACAGTTGTTCCCGACGCTCGACCATGAAGCTGTGACTGAACGTCGGCGGACATCATTAAATATTTGAGGTACGTATTGTCGAGAATATCCGGCTTGCCACGCAGCAAAATCAGCCGCTGCGCAAGGGCAACCCGGTCATCAGACAGTTGCGCAATTTCACCAAGCGGGGCTTCGGTGGTAACCACCACATCACCAGCCTTTGGAATCCCTCTGCGCATCCAAGCGTCGTACTCAAGCGGATCGATGAATTCATTTGGCTTCTCGATTCGACCACCCTTAACGATCTTCGCCGTTATAAGGGGAATACCTGACGCGGTCTTGCGTGGTGTCTTGCCGCGATAATCAATAATCGCTGACATGCATTGCTCGAGTGGCAAGAATTGCATAGCGTCGCTCACTGGTTGACCGTCCCAGTAGGCACGCCTGAGAGCCTCGCGCGAACGACCCCTGTTAATCGCTCCGCTTCCACAAAGCATCGATCCAATTCAGCCAGGAGCCGCGTGTACTTTTCCTCAAACGACTCGTCGTCATCGTCTTGCGCCTCCGCACCGACATATCGGCCTGGGGTGAGGATGAAATCATGCTTGCCAATCTCGTCAATGTTGGCAGCCTTGCAGAATCCTGGGATGTCGCGATAAGACCAAGCGCCATGTTCCTCTTCGTCCCACCAATCTGGCCTCGGCTCCTCGCGCCATTGGCGGAACGCGTATACGATGCGGCCAATGTCGGTATCGTGCTTCGGGTCACCCATTCCACCGGACAGCATAGTTTCTCCCTCCTCGCTTCCGCTAAGCACGCGCAGAGTTCGTGTCTGCATGCGGCCCAACTTCCGGGCGTCGATGAACAACGTCTCACCCTTCCGTTCGCGACCACCTTGCTTGAGGTTACGGCCTGTCTTGTCTCGGGTTAGAAACCAGAGACAGACGGGGATACCAGTGGTAAAGAACAATTGCGTCGGTAGCGCAACGATGCAATCAACCAAGTCGGCTTCAACGATACGCTGGCGAATCTCTCCCTCACCACCGCTGTTGCTCGACAGGGAACCGTTGGCCATGACGAATCCAGCAGCACCACCGCCGTGTCCGTTGGGAGGCGCAATGTGGTGGATAAAGTGCTGAATCCATGCATAGTTGGCATTGCCTGCGGGTGGCGTACCATAGCGCCAACGAACGTCGTCTTGCAGCAGTTGACCAGACCAGTCAGAAACGTTGAACGGCGGATTGGCAAGGATGTAATCCGCTTTCAGGTCCGGATGTAAATCACGCAGGAACGTATCGGCCGGCTGCGGCCCAAGGTTGGCTTCGATGGATCGGATAGCAAGATTCATGTGTGCTAGCCGCCAAGTGGTCGGGTTGGACTCTTGACCAAAGATCGAGATATCGGTTTTGCTCCCGCCGTGTGCCTCGACAAAGCTTTCCGACTGAACGAACATGCCGCCTGAACCGCAGCAAGGGTCGTAGACTCGCCCCTCGTAAGGTTCAATCATCTCCACCAGAACACGGACTACGCTGCGCGGCGTAAAGAATTCGCCACCAAGCTTGCCTTCAGCTTGGGCAAACTTACCCAGAAAATATTCATAGACACGTCCGAGGGTATCTCGCGCTTTGGCGCGATCGCCCTTAAAGCCGATGTCTGCGATCAAGTCGATCAATCCCTTGAGTTTGACTGGCTCGATACCACGGCGGGCGTAGTCTCGCGGAAGCTTACCCTTGAGGTTCGCATTGTCCCGCTCAACAACAAGGATCGCTTCGTCAATGAGCGTAGCGATATCGGAGCGGGTCGCCTGCCCCTGAAGGGTTGCCCAACGGGCCTCCGGCGGCACCCAAAATACGCGCTCAGCCGTATATTCGTCACGGTTTTCGAGCAGCGCTTCCTGTTGCGCTCCCGTGATGCCCTCGGCAGCAAGCTCGGCTTTGAGTTCCTCGCGCCGTGCTTCAAAGGAGTCCGAGATGTACTTCAGGAACAACAAACCAAGTACGACGTGCTTGTACTCTGCAGCGTCGATCTGGCCCCTCAAAGCATCTGCTGATTTCCAAAGGGTGTCTGTGTAGGAGACGTCGTTATTGTTGGCCATGTGTGCAACTTTTGCCCTGTGCTCGGAGTGGATGGCAGTCCCCGAAGCCACCGGGCGGAGGCCGAGCGGACTGGTCCTAGAATCGTTGAATTATATCGGTATCTCATCGTATACTTCGGTAGTTCAGCATCTTCTCCGCCGCTCTCAGCTAATTTTTTCCCGGGCTGCGAAGCAGCGCCATCCGAACCGGAAGCACCCCTGGTCGATGTTTCGGGCAGTGCCGCGGCAGAGCGCAGATCGCCTCAATGAGACCCGTCAACAGAAGGGCAAGCTCCTGTCGGTCGACGGAAAGCCTGCAAGGAAAGCCCCTTGAGCAACCAGTCGATCGAGGGGGAGGACCGACTTCCATGTGCAGATGCGCGCGCGGACGCTTTCCATAGACGATAACTGCAAGACCAGAACGAATGCCCAGCGCCGCACACCGCGACATCCGTACATCCCCTCGGGCACGCGGGCACCGTTGACAAACACGTACGTTTCCTTTTCCAAGTTGCGCGTGAACCCGCGTCGTTCGCGTTGAGGAAATCGTAGAAAATAGGGCTCCTGCTCCTCGTCCAGGACGATTACTTTGGCTTTCGATTTATTCGATCGGGTCGAGCGACTCTAGGACTTCGTCACCGTCCATGACCTGCTTCATCAGCGTTTCGGGAATCACGCGTAAGTGTTCAAAGCGCTCACGAGCGCACATATACCAGGATGGCGATATTTGGAAGATACGAGGCATTACCTGCCTGATATCGCCGCACAAAAAATGATGCTTTTCGGCTAAGGCCGATATCCCTGCCCCAATGAGTTCGCCGGAATGCGTGAGTTGTCCGTAGATCTTCGTGGCGTCTCGGGCCGCCGCGTTTGCCGTTCGATTAATTTGCCAACTCGACGCAGACATCATCCATCACCGAACGATGATGCAATGCACGAAGCACGCTTGGCATGTCTAATGCGGACGGAAAGCGATAGAAAAATATCATCTCGCTTCGGCCACACATTCGCGTGCGAAAGGTACCGAATTGCGTCCATGAATTCCCCAGAAGGGGGTATAGCCTGGCGCAAATCACAATTAACAAAAACAAGCGCTATCGTCAGAATATTGACGGACACATTCACTTCTGTAGCAAAATTAAATATTTAATTGTTCTCGAAAAAGACAAACATCGCGTTTTGTCCGCTTCCTCTTCAACGGCCCATGCCAATGCCTATCGATTGCCGGCGAACGAAGGGCTCGTTATCCTTGATTACCTTCCCGTCTTCTAAATGTAGTCGACCCGATGACCGCCCTTGGAAACTTCGTTCGAGATCGTCGCGTCGAGCTTGGCCTGACTCAGGCAGCGCTCGCGACGCGCATGGGCGTAGACGACACCTATATCAGTGCAGTAGAGACTGGACGGCGGACGCCAGACGGCTCGCCGTTCTTGGATATGTTAGGTCGAGCTTTGGAGCTCGACAGCGATCGAATTCGCCAGTTATTCAACGTGGCGCGCAGGTCCCAGCGATTTTTCCGCCTGCCGGAAGAGCTGTCACCCCGCAAGCACGCCGTGTTCATGGCCATCGCGGAGGACCTGCCGCAATTGAGTCCAGAAGACGTAGAGGTTATCGCAAGCGTTCACGCGGCATTGGTGCGAAACCGAAAATCTGACGCTCCACACAATGTCGACGTGATCGAAGGAGGGACCATGTAAAGAAAAAGCGCCACAGACCGGAAGGGCCTGCAGCGCTCTTTGGTCGGGACCTATAGAGATCCGTCGCTTAGTCACCGCCGAGTCTCTTCCGTTCCGCCCTCAGAGTCAAGCCCTTCTTTTTCCTGTCGATCCGCCACCCCATGCGATTCGAGCAACCTTTGTCGAATCGTGGATAGCGCTCGCCCATCTTTGGCGCAATTCTCGACAACAGTTGGTTGTCGAGGGGGTAGCTCACGCCTGAAAAGGAGTAGCAGTGAAAACGAGGTATTCGATACCGCTTCCATGGGCCGCCTGCCACGAACCAGTCCGCAGAATCGTGACGCGGTCTGGCGGAATTCCACGTGGACTCTTCCCGAGTCGCAAAAATAGCCGAATGGTCGGATACGAACACTTGCTGGAAGCTGATGCATGTGTCCTATTCGAAATGTCGCCCCAAATCGCGTCCTATCGGGAACAGCCAATACGCATCTCCTTTCCCGATGGAGACCGGAGCCGTCTTTACACACCCGACTATCAGCTAGAACTGAAGGATGGCCGGCAATTCCTTGTCGAGATCAAGCCTGCGCGTCGTCTGGCCGCCCCGGAGATCCGGGCCAAATTCGACCACATCGAAGAACACATGCATCAACTCGGATTGCCCTTCCGAGTTCTGACGGATGAGCTCATCCGCGAGCAACCACGATTGACAAACCTCAGGCGCCTGCGATACGAAGCGCCACTCACTGCAGTCGACTACGATGCAATTCGCCGCAGCCTTAGAACGATACTTCGTTCTGAAAGCCATACCTTAGGATGCCTTATTGAACTTCTCGGTTCGAGTGCCGTCGTCGATCTTCTTATGCGTGGACATGCGACATGCCCCCTCGACCGTCCACTCAGCCATGACACGCCCGTCGACATATCTCTGGAGAGCAAGCATGAATGGTTTCTCATTGACGAAGGGACAGGTTTTTAAGATCGATGGCGCGAGATTTCGCATCGAACGCACACTCGATAACGGAAGCATCACACTTGAGAATTGCGAGACATTGGCTCTGGTCCGTAAGACAAGGCAGGAGATTTTGGAGGCCTACGCGGAGGGACGAGTGGTGGCCATACCCCTACGCCTCACAGAGGCAGACGTCCCATCTGACGAAAACGCTTTGCGATCCCGATATGGCCGTCCGTTTTGCGAGCTTAAAAAGTCAGTGCAAGTAGCTGCACTCCGGCGCAAAGCATACGTAGATCTCATTTTATCAAATGGCCGTCCATCATACACACCAAAAATTTTACGTCCATTCATACTGAAAGTAGCCCAGACGCTCAACGATAAAAAACCTCCGAGTCCCACAACCGTTTATCGTTGGTGCGAAGCGATTGGAGTTTCAAACGATCCACGCAGGCTAATACCCAGACACGATCTCAAAGGCCCGCGCAAACCCCGAACGAACCAGAAAGTCATTGACCTCTTCATGGAAAGCATTGTTGAGGAAGCAGCCATCGCTTGCAAACTTGCGATAAAGAACGTTGAGGATCGCCTGTCGAAAAAGATTTCCCAAGCCAATCACTTTCTCCCGGCAAACGAGCATCTTCAGATTCCCAATACGAGGACTCTGTACCGATTGTTCGACAGAGTACCTGAGTATGACATCACTTTACTCAATGAAGGAAAATCTGCCGCTGACCGAAGATATCGAATAGTTCGACGAGGTGTACAGGTGTCCCGCGTCCTTGAGCGGGTGGAAGTCGACCATACACCATTCGACGTATTTCTCGTAGACGAAAGAACATGGCTTCCATGTGGTCGACCAACCTTGACAATGCTGATCGACGTCTTCAGCCGAATGCCGTTAGGCTATTACATTAGCTTTGACGACACGTCGACGCTGGCGGTCATGCGCGCCGTCCGACATGCACTTCTTCCAAAGAAACCAGCTAGAGCCGTCGTCCCAAACCTGACTGTACAGAACCCTTGGCCTTGCTTCGGTCGGTTCGAAATGCTGGTGTGCGACAACGGCCTCGAATTTCACAGCGACTCACTGGCCGCCGCCTGCTTCGATTTGCAAATGCAGTTGTTGTTTTGTCCAAAGAAACAACCGCAGTTCAAAGGTGTGATAGAGCGCTTTCTAAAAACTTGCAATTATTCCTTTGCCCATAGATTGCCGGGTACCAGCCTCGCACATTTCTCAGCTCGCGGCGACTACGATCCGCTTACCTGCGCCGTCCTGACAATTTCAGAATTCACCCATCTGTTTGAGAAGTGGCTTCTTGACGTCTACGCACAAACCGTACACAAGGGTATCGGTACTACTCCGAGCAAAAAGTGGGAAGAGGGAATCGTCGGTGTATCTCAGAAACTTCCCGCATCAGCCGAAGAAATCGCTTTGCACCTTGGAATCTACAAAAGGCGCAGCCTACGCCATGACGGCGTGTTGCTCAACGGCCTTTACTACGCTAGCGACGATCTATTACCCATCATCTCGACCTACGGCATAGGCGTACGTGTTCGAGTTGCGTACGACCCGGAAGACCTCGGCTCTATATGGCTTTGGGCGCCCGACGGGCAAGAGAAAATTCGCGTGCCGGCCGTCCAAGCAGACTACGCCAACGGACTTCGCTTGGCACAGCATAGATTGATCAGGAAGTACTGTCGCGATAGCGAGGAAAACGGCGAACACGCTACAAGCCTAATGGAAGCGCGCATCGAGATTGCCGAGGCCCTATCTGGCCTCGCAAACTCGAAGCATCTCCGGCAGCGCCGAAAGGCGGCTAAGGCGCTAGGAGTGAGCAATGAAAACCCGTCCGGAAACGCAACGCCGAGCCCTCCGCCTCCTCAAAAATCCCGTGTGATGACCTCCCCAGTCAACACCCTGGATTCTTCTGCAAAGCTAAATCGAATCCAGCGAAACATCATCTAACGGGTGGAAAAATGAAGGAAATCTCAGCCTTGTCTGCGAAGCAGTTGGATGCCTTGGATCGGTTTCGCCGTGAAACCCTCATGTTTCCACAATTCGAGACCGCCTATCGCAGCATATCGGAATCGCTGTCCCTGTACCGAAAAACTGGGCTCGTCGAATGTATGGCGCTGTACGGTGAAACTGGATGTGGAAAAACTACGGTATGCAAAGTTATCGAGGGCGAAAATCAGCGCTACTCTGAACCCCACCGAGACGTCGTACCTGTTCTCTATGCTTCCATCCCGGCGCTTGCGACTATCAGCTCGGTTGCCGAGTGCCTGCTGACAAAAATTGGAGACCCGGCTCCGTCCAAAGGGACCAACTCGTCGAAGACCGAACGGTTGATCGGCCTGATTCACGCATGTTCGGTCGACATGGTCATACTTGACGAATTGCAGCATGTCCACGATCGAGGGCAATCACCGACGATCTACAAGGTGGGCGATTGGATCAAGTACTTTGCGGATCGAATCGCGAAGCCCGTCGTTCTCGTCGGCATTCGTCGTGCTGAGGTACTTGTCGCTACAAACGGGCAGCTTCGACGTCGATTTTCGGCAGCTCTACCCATGAACCCGATGACGTTCGACAACGAGACACGGGTTCAGGAATTTGTGACTCTTGTGTCGACGCTATTCGACGCGCTACCAATTCAATGTGCACTCCAGCTATCGTCGTATGAGGCACTCGAGCGACTGTACTACGCGACCGATGGTCGGATCGGGTATCTGGTCTCGCTATTTCAACGCGCGCTGATGCTTGCATTCCGCTCCGATTCGACAACAGTTTCAGAAGCCATCCTAGAACAAGCCTTCGTCGAACAAATTTGGGAGGCTGGCTATGGCCAACTCAATCCGTTTAACAAGGACTTCTGTCTTCGTCGCTTAGACAGACGGCTAGAACCCTTTGCGGCAGAGAGCATTGGTGTGAAACCCAAGACGAGCCGTCAGTCGAGGAGGGGGGCAAGATGAGCCGCACACCTCTCTTACTCCGCGATCCACCTCACAAAGACGAGAATCTCACTGAGTATCTGCGCCGGCTCCTGGGTATCAATGGATACCCAGGAAGCTTCGATTTCGTCAAGGACATCCTTCAAAAAAATCCCGTCACTATCGAAGATCTTACCGATCTAACCTTCATTTCGACCAAACAACTGAACTGCCTGCCGGAGCCGTGGCCTTCATGGATTAAACGGGAGGGCAACACCGCTTCGCCTGAGAAGGAGTCGTGGCTCAATAGAATCCGTATGCGCTGGTGCCCAGCATGCCTGGCCGAAGACCACTACATGAGGTCAGCATGGTCGCTAAGCATTTTCGTAGCATGCCCAACACACAACACGATGCTAAGAGAGTCGTGCGATGCATGCGGCAAGGTGCTGACGTGGAGGAGCGGATCCCACATGCAGTGCACGTGTGGTCGGAGGTTTACCGAGATGACAATGGAGCGAGCACCGGAAACGCATACGACGTTAATGCAGTGGTACAGCGGTAACGGCTCGAGGCAGCTAGTCAGTTCCGAGCAACGAGCGTCGCGACGTCTTGTCACGCCTTTTGCACGCCTTTCACAGACTCAACTCTTGCGCCTGCTCCATGCGTTGGCGCCGCACATATCCGCTCGCCCTACACATCGTCATGGTCGGACACCCGGGCTTCAGAATTTGAGCACGGCCGCAAACTATGTGGATCAATGCGCTCAACTTTTGCTGCACTGGCCATATAGCTTCCAGACTATGATGGCCAAGTACGACGAAAGGACCACGACAGAAACGAGCATTCGTCGAAAATACTCCGCCCTTTATCGCTTACTCTACAAGACACTCGCGGGCAATGAATTCGACTTCATGAGGCGAGAGTTCGAAGCTTACCTTGATGGCCATTGGTATGGGGCAATCGATGGACGGCATCGCGCATTCAGCAAGCGAAAGTGGCACACCGTGCTTTCCGCAGCCGATATTCGTCGAGAATTGGGGTGCTCGCGTGGCGTGATCTGGCGGTTGATTTCGACTGGCGGACTCAATGCTCGTATTTTACGTAGTCCTATGGGACGACGCTTTGCTGTCGCGGACGCGAATAGTGTTGCGCAGACGAGGGCCGCTCTTCGCGATGTCATCGATCTACACGCAGCTAGTGAACTACTCGGCATAAGCCGTCGCCGCATTCGCATCTTGCTGAGCGCCGGCTTGATCGGGGAAGCTCCGAATTATCATAGGAGCAAGTGGTCTATATCTGTGCACGAAGTGCGCCGCCTGCTTGACCTTCCAACATGCGACCGCGCGGACCATTCGCCCGAGGAGACCCTGCTGCTCAGGCATGTACTCCGGCACATGTGTAGAGACAATGCAGTGTTCGTGAGCGTCATTGAGTCGCTGCTTAGCGGTGCAGTACGAACCTTCGGGAAGGCCTCAGGCGTCCGCGGAATTGGAGCATATCTGGTGCACAAGGACGACGTCCGCTCGGTTATCTGCGATGCAAAGCGTCTTCCGCCATCGACGATGAGCGCCCAGGTAGTCGCACAGGTGCTTTCAATAAAGGAGGAGGTTGCGTATCACCTGATCCGATCTGGTCTATTGCCTCATGATGTGTATCGGGTCAATGGTCGAACGATAGATCTAGTCACTAAAGATGACGTTGTGAAGTTCCGATCAACCTACGTCTCACTGGTCGATATTGCCAAACGTTGGAACGTCTCTCCGAAGGCGGCTCTGCGCCGCCTCAGCGAACGGGGGGTCGACGCAATCACGGGGCCGTCAGTGGATCGCTCACGACAGTATTTCTATCGCGTTGCGGACGTCTCTGCCACTTAACAAGTAGCCGCGTACTACAGCAGGAACCGGCAAGAGCACGAATCGTCGCTGGGCGATCTCACCCGGCGACGGTTCGCGCAGTTGAGAATCGACCTACAATTTCACATCCAATGAAAATCGAACCTATCGATCTTGAGAAAATACAAAGCAGTGCATCGCAAAGCGATACTCCTTATCTTCTTAAGTCCGACACCTATCCAGCTCGCGGCAATCATAACGTCGCATTCGGCCTCACACTGCGAAAGCTCCGAACATCGCAAAATCTCACGCAAGAAACGCTCGCGTTTGCTGTAAACCTAGACCGGACGTACATCTCGCTCTTGGAGCAGGGCCGCCGTTCGCCAACGCTCGACACCGTCGTGGCGCTGTGCAGAGGACTTGATTTTTCGATTGTAGAGTTTCTCTCGATCGTCGAGTCACGGCTTGTGCCAGCGCCGACAGAGTAACGCGAGCCTACATGGCGAATGCGAAACGCCATCCTTATGTCGTTACCAATCTGGTGCTCAACACCAAGGGGGAACAATGCGAATCTTTGTTGATACAGAGTTCACCGACTTCATCGACTGCCATCTAATCAGCGTTGCGTTGGTCGCCGATGATGGCCGGGAGTTCTACGCCGAGTGCAACGACGTCGATCGACGCGCCTGTAGTGCATTTGTCCATGAAGCGGTGCTGCCGCAACTAGGTCAATATCCTGACCGTGTGTTCTCGCGCCAAGATCTCCAGCGGGCGCTTCACGAGTGGCTGCGCCCATTCAAGGGCGGCATCTTCTGCATGGACTTTGCAGGAGACTGGGATCTTCTTGTAGATATCCTCGATGGTGTACCGAGTGGCTGGCAGGGGCTTCTCATACGTGACCAGATAGACCAGGTTCGGTTGGAGTCCTACTACAAACAGTTCGGCGGTCGCCACCATGCACTACACGATGCCCGCGCTCTGCATTACGCGATGCAAGATAGACCTGCGTCTACGCATCCTGCGAAATCGAGATCCGACTGACATCGATCAGTATCGCTTATGAAACGAACTCATCAATCTGTCGAAGTATGGCGGGATCGTCTATCCCGCGGGCCGGATCGCATACGACAAGGCGGGATAGTAGTTCCGGGGCGGATGCGAATTCCTTGGGGGCGTCGTCCAGAATCAGGACATCGGCTAAAGTCAGCCGATGCCTTCGCATATAGTCCGTTATCCGTAGCGAGCGGCTCTCGATACGCCGGTTCGTGAGATAAATTTTGGTAGCTGCGCTCAGCTCGCGCAGATACTCATCTTGCAAGCGTTTGAGGTCGAACATATAAATCCAGGTGCTGTGGATTGCGATGTCGACTGCTTTCCCGCTGACCCGTTCGGCCAGCTTGGTCTGCAGTGAACAAACTCCCTGCCCGACCACCCCCGGTCCGTTGGGCCCGTATTCGAGCTCGCCCACAGAATTTGGATGTAGAACTCCATCGATGTCGAGGAATATCGTTGTCCTCTTGCTCATAGCTAGACTCAACTTCGCAGAAACGGATCGAGATTACGCCATCACCACTTGGGCTGGTACCCAATAGCATTCTAGGCGACCGCACTTAGTCTTCGTAGGTCCTCGCCCCGCTGAAGCAATACTGACATGTCGCGGACGAACAATTCTCGCTAGTGTCCTTGGTCGTCACGCAAATTGAGCCACCTCCTGCGCTTGTGTGCAAAGGCGGGCATGCTCCTCAAGCACCGCCGCTTCGTTTACACCGAGGCGCGCTCCGTAACGATGGGACATGCCTGCGAAGACCTCTCTCACTGCATCGCCAAGTGCTTCTTCTGGCAGCAGAGAGGCGAAGCGATAGAGGGCCGCAGCCAATCGATCCTCTCGGTGCCCGTTCTGTACCGGGACTCCCTCTTCGCTAACAAAGACGCGCATTGCGCACAGGGCCCAGAAGCACGTCGCCCAGCACTCGAGCACATCCTCAGGCAGTCCGCTGCCGAGGCCGGGATCTACGACAACCCGCGCAATCAGTGGCTGTCCGCCGCTCCTCGTGCGGAACAGCTCATAGAGCAGCCGGGTGACACGTCGCTGCCAGCTTGCATCGCCCGCACTCGGCAGCACTTGCTGCCGCGACACCTTCGTATTGGTATCCCCGGGCATCAAGTTGGATTTCCGGCTGCCGGCGCCCAACACCACGACGAGCAGCGCACGCAAACGCAGTAAGTCCACGACATCTAGATCGCGCTTCGAGGCCTCGCTCTGGAGCAGTTCGATGAAGTCTTCAACGGCTTCGATGAGACTCTTCTGCGTGTCGTTGACGTACTGGCGCTGACGTCGGAAACGCTGCGTGGCGGCATCGACTTTAATTGACGACACCAGATCGTCCGAGCCGAACCGGTCGTCGTTATCGAGCGCGCCGTCGCCATTCGACGTCTCATCGCCAAGCGACCAGTTCTGGCCCGCCGCGTCGTCTTCGTCGCCGGTCTCAACGGGCAGCCGTCCGCGCCCGATGAGCGCATTCAGGAACCCGCGCACCGACTCCTGATGCGACGATGTCAGATGGCTGACCGATGCATCGTCTTCTCCGTCAGCGGCCTTTCTGCGGCCAGCGATAAACTGCTCGTAACTCAGCGTGCGCGAAACGCCTTCATCCTTTTCACCCTGCCGGTCGCGCTCCTCTCTTTCGTGACCGCATGCCCGACCTCCGGCTGTGGTCTCGGCCTCGCGCTCCGCTGCTTGAAGTTTCTGAATCACTTCAAGCAGCCACAGCCCTTCGATGGCATCCTCGTCGTCCAGTAACGCGAGCGCGTTATCGACGGCACGGCTCCTAGAGCGGCGTTGCGCTTCCTTGAGGGCTTGCTCGATGGTCACGATAGCGAGCGACGACTCAAAGCCGTCCGCGCTCACTTGCGCGAAGTGTGGCACTGCCTCAGCACGGCATCGATAGCAAATACGTTCGGCACCGCTTCCAACGCGCTCAAGGCTAACCGTCAGGCGCGCGCCAGTGCTGTCGAACAGCGCGATTTCCGCGTGGGTTGCATCCAGCCCAGTTGGCGGCCACCAGTACAGCCGGTCGCCGACGAGTTCGAAGCGTCCTGGCAGGCGGCGTTGAAACTCTGCCATCGGGATATCGTCGGCGGGATGGTATGAAGCGACCGTCTCCGGTGAAATGGCCGTCGCATCGATCAGTGCACTATCCAGCCCGAGCAACTCGGCCGCCCGGCCCGGCGCGGTCTCGCGATACAAGCACGCTTCTTCATTGACACCGTCCCCTTCTTCCGCGCCCAGGGCCGCCGTCGTGCAATTGGCGCTGCCGAACAGGACGCAGTCGGCCGTCTCCGTTTCGGCGATAAAAATCTTAGCGTGCGCGAAGCGGCTGGAGCCTGCGCTCTTTACGTCCTTGAGGTCGTGTAGGCTCACGTTCGCGTCGTTCCGCCATCGATGCACGGGAAAAAGCCGCGTGTTGGGGCGCAGCAGGACTGCCGTCCTAGCAGGCGTAAGTTCATGCCTGAAGCGATCGAGCGCGCCGAGGTCCGCGTCCCAGTACGGGCTGACCGCAATGAAGCGCGTGACCCGTCGCGCGCCGATCCGCTCGATGAAGCGCGCGCCGATGCCGTGCCTTCCGCCGCTGGCGAGAAATGCCAGCACGCCACCGTCGTCGGACATCACGGTGCCATTGCCAGGCTTTGCCTCCGCCAGCCAGCGTGTCCGCTTCAAAGCCCAATCCAGTTGACGCCGCGCCACCGACACCTCAGGCAGCAAGCGCTCAAGGTAGTCGAGTGCGGCGCGCAGGATCGGCACGGCAGACGGATCGGCTTCATCGGTCCTGACTTCTCCGATGACCTCGAGATTTCCCGCGAGGCCTGCCGCGGTCATATTCGCGGAACTGACCATCAGCCGTCCCGACGCATTCCCGAGCTGAAGGATTAGCTTTGGGTGAAAGACGCCAGCCGGTTGAATGCCGACAACCGAATAGCGGCGGCCAGCGAACCGCGGTCGCCGGAGGCCGCCTTCCATGGCCTGCGCGACCATCCGCGCATCGGCGACTAAAACATTGTTGCTGCTGCCCGCCTCGCGTAAGCGCGGCAGCGCGATCGACTCGTAGGCGGCAAAGTCCACGCCGAAGGTCGTCACGATGGTGGTGTGATAGCCCGTTTCCGCAAAGGAGTTGAAGAGCTTCATGCGGCGAGTACCTCAAGGCCGGCGGTAGTCGGACCTGCATCGTTCAATAGGTGCAGGTCTCTAAGAAAAGTAATTGCGGACGACAGACGCGGATTAGTCAGTACCGGCCCCGTACCCTGACGCAGCCGCACGCGTCCGTCATCGCATTCGAGCAGGAAAGTGTAATCGCCCTGTCCACGGAACTTCTGAATCGCCACCCAAAGGTGCCGCTCGACGATCCTGCACCGAACCAACCGCATGAGCAGTTCGGGCAGAGGGAGATGTGCATGCGCGCGCAGGTCGGACAGCTCAGTCACGATGGATTGTACGAACTCGCCTTCCGCGACGACCGGGCAACACAGCTTGACCCGCTCCAACCGGTCCTCCCACCGCTTGTGCAGAACGGCCAGCAGCAAGACCGCCCGCGCAGCGATGGCATCGCCGTCGGTTTCGTCCGAATCGCTGATGGCGAGCACGTCGTTGTGAAGCCGATATTCGGAGAGTGCATCGCTGTCAGACCACGGGTCGGTGGCGAGCCGGATGTTCGTCAGGAGCACGTCCCATGTGCCAGCCTCATGGTGCGCCAACGCGTCAGTCAGCCGTTCGGCTACTCTTGCGACCAGGTGTTCCAGTGGCAGGCCAGCGGGCGTCAGTGCAAGCACATCGAGCACGAACCTGAGAATCGCCTCGTAGGCGACGTGCAGGAGATCGTTGGCGTGATATACGCTCCACGCGAAACAGCGTTCGTCCTCGGTCGAGGGAACGTCATCGAATGCTTCGCCGTCCGCGTTTCGCCCGGCATAAAGCGTCCAGCGCACCTGCTCCACGTCGATGCCAGAGGCATTCGCCTGCGCCGCGCGCAGGATCAGGCGCAAGGTCTGGCTGCGCACGACCGCTGCAGGCCGCTTCGGATGAAGCTTGGCGAACAGCAAGTCCTGGTACAAACGGCATTCCTCGCTACCCGCTTCGATGCGCGACGGCAGCATGATCTCCAGCTTTACAAGCTCTTGCCGCGAGACCGTGCCCTCGTGAGCGGCATGCCAGAAGACTTCGGCGGCGTCGCCGACCGACGTGTTGAACAGCTTCGCAAGCCGGTCGCCGACATCCGCTGTCGGTACCGGCACCTGATGCGCGTCGACGTACTCAAGCGCCCCGATTTCGATAAGTTGCGAGCCATAAGCCGCACCAAATGCACCGAACTTCTGCTTCAGATACTGCGGATGGCTGCCCCGATCTGTGTTCGGATGAAACACCAGATCTCCCGACGCGGTTTGCGCCAACTTGTTGCTCGCCCAGATGACGCCTGCCACGCCACGCTCGCTGTTCGCCACCGCCGCGACGAGAGCGTACAGCGCTTCAGCACGTCGCAGACAAATGCACCAGCGCTCCACCGATGTCTCTCCGATCCGTTCAGCGTAGTTTTGCGCGACCCACGCATAGAAGCCGTAATAACGCATGCGCAACGTCACGTTGCTAATGCCCGGAAGCAGTTCCTGATAAAGGGCGATGCTGGTGGTCTGCATGCCCAGCGGATCAAGGCCACGCTTGTCTTCCTTCGACGTCCACATGGGCAACCCCGTGCCGGCAGACTTGAATGCTTCGTTCATCTGTTTCTCCTCTTGTCGTTATTGTTCGAGGCTTTTGGCGACCGTCTGTGTGTATATAGTTAACGGATCATCGCAAACGACATTGAGTCCATAGCGACGGGCACGGTTTGGGCCTTTGCCGACGTCCGTTTGATCAACGGTGAGACTACCGCTCTACGATTCCGGCTGACTTTCGTTTCGGCTCCATCTCGTGTCCAAAGACGCCCCGAAAAGCATCTGTGCCGGATTGCACCTTTCAAATGCCAGTTGCACACATCGCAATGCACCGGCGGTCGCCTGAAAGCCTATGCGGTAGCATGACACCAAACTGAGGCGTGTCCGGGGAACGATAATCTATGAAATTTCAGTTCGATGTGGGAGGCAGCTATAGCCGTCGTGATGTCGCGCTGGCAGTTGGACTTCCCGATCTGCCGAGCGGCGGAAGTTGGCTCACGGGATACGTCCAACATGATGGAACCTTTCTCGTCTTTTGCGGCGTTGGGACGCCGGGCCGGACTGGGCACGACTACGGTAACCGCTTCGAGGGCGATGAGTTGGTTTGGAGCGGCAAAACCAGGAGTCATCGAACTCAGCCGATGATTGCCAAGATGACTGCGCCTGACGCGGAAGTTCACATTTTCTGGCGCCAGAATGATCGCGACAACTTCACGTACGCCGGTCTGGGCCGCGCCATATCTGTATCGGACGATATACCCGCTCGGGTGCGCTGGCGCTTTACGAACGCCGCCCATGGAGGTGAAGGCACCTTGGCTGAGGAAATTCCGACAGACATGGCTGCTGCCGTACCACCCACGATCCTCGAAGGTGCGATGAAGCGCGTGACGGTAAACGCTTACGAACGTAACCCCGTCGCGCGCAAGGCCTGTCTAGCCTTCCACGGGTATCGGTGTGCTGCTTGTGGCTTTGACTTCGAGGCAGTCTACGGCGACATCGGACGCGGTTACATTCACGTGCACCACCTGCGGCCGCTGAGTTCGGTCGGGGCTTCGTACGTCATCGATCCGATTAAGGATTTGATCCCTTTGTGCGCCAACTGTCACGCGATGATTCATCGCTCGGACCCGCCACTCGCAGTTGATGTCCTCGCAACACGGCTCAGGTCGTCCACCTGAGCGGCCCTGAAAATATCACCGGAGCGCACCCCACGGTGGACGCGAATGCGGACAAAGCCGTTCATGCCAGATAAATCAATCTCGAGGATGGCGACGCGCGGGCGGAAATTCTCGATGACCCTGAAACCGGTCGTGCCGTCGTACGCGATGGCCATATTTTGGTCGCTTTCCCTGAGTGGCGCACCCGATGCCCTTGGATCGCCGCGGCGTGTTCGATCAACGAGTACCAACAGCCTAACGCTTGATATGCTGATAATTTGCGCCTTGAGGAAGCGCAAAGGTATGTGATATCCGTTCGATTTACGTCCAGAACAGTGAAAATAGAGTTCTTGCTGGGTGCACTATGCAAAAATCCGTACGAATCGGGGACCAACCAAAATGAACAGCACAAAGCCCAAAAAAGACGAGTGGCAGATAATCGACGGGCGGCAGATGATGAAGAACTTCGTTACTCTCTCGAGAGTTAGTCAGTTCATGAAGAGGAGGGTGCCACAGGTTCTTGTAATATGGGCCGTCGTCGCAGTCCTGTTGAGAACCTCACTGTTCATCAGCGCGTTCAACGAGCTCGGACGCAGCTTTACCTCTCCGTTTCTCGTGGTAGGAAACATTGGCACCGACCAACCGATCGACATAACGGCCGTCTTTCTGATCGGCTCCGCAGCAATCCTGGTCGACACAATTTTCATCATTGTCCTTTACGTCTGCATTAAATTAAGTCGCTGCTTTGGCAGAGGACGTCCAATTAAGATGGAGCAATGGGCCGTCCGCTTCTCGGGCAAGATATCGGACGAAGTATCTTCGATCTTGACTCACTGTTCGGCAGCAACGTTGGTTCTCTTAATTGGTAAGTGGCCGGCCATACATGGAACCCAGGTCTTTCCCTGGCTGGTGGCTACGGCCGCCTTTATGTTCGTCTTTGGCGCAATCTGCTATCGTGAAAACTGAATGAAGACGTCCTCGGATAAAATTTACCTACCGTTTCCTCAGGACGTTCTAATTAACTCGAGTCAAAATAGATGAGTCAACCCCGTACGGAGCACGCCACATTACAGTCACCCACTTGAATATATGTTAGACATGTTCTCTTGAGCTGGCCTCGACTGTTTCGTGCTCCAGCATCTCGATGCACTCTGTCAACTGGGATCGAATCTTTCTCGGAATACCTCTTCGACACTGAACATACATCTATGAGTTCACCATTGCTATCAGCTCAACAAATCGCCGTCGGCTACGAACGATTCTTGTCACAATTTCCTGCGGCCAGGGCACGTGTCGACAAGTTATCTCAAGAAGTTGCCAATATCATTGGTGCTGATCTTGACGAACTCCGCCGAATCGAAGCTGCTACCGCCTTGGGGGAAGTTGCAAAAAGTTTGGGCATCGATCCCTTCGAATATCTACTTCAATTTGCGGTTGATTCAGAAGCGGAGCGACGGCAGATTCTCCAGGTCCGCCAAGAAGCAATAGAGCGTGCTATCGGCTTGCGCTAGTCGCAAGACATACCACCTCGTTGCAAATCGACGCAACTATAGATCACAAGAACCACATGCGCGCCAACGCACTCTATTTTCCCTACATCACGCTTCCTGACGACGCGTGGACAGTGAAGTCGCTCTTGTATTGGGACAAACTATCATCCATCGTTCCGATGGACCATATGAACCATCCCGAACAGATGAACTGGTTCATGAGGGTGTTACTCAACGAAGGCCTTGTGGAACCAGTAATACCTGCTGCGTACATCCATCGTTTAGACCGCTTCGATGACAGCTTCATCGCATTGATTGAACACCGGCTGAAGTGGCTCCGCCTGCGCACCCCAGAACATCCCCCCCGACACACGTTCACCCGAATTCATGCAGAGAAGCTTGGTGAAATACCTCGCTTCTTAGTGGAGGTTGGCCTGGCCAAGGAAGTCGACTGGCCGTGGTACGACGTGGAGACAACCACAGCGACCATGTTCATGTCCTATCTGGCTGCATGCTTGGGGGCGATCCCTGAGGTCAATGCAACGCCCGTGACCAATAAGATGACTTTTGCCGCCGGGTTACTGGCTCGCCCTAAGTCATCGGCACGGGACCTTCATCGCCAAAAAGCTCGAGAAGTCGTGTTGCAGCACCTACTTCCGACTCCAACTGGCCCCGTGCAGTTGGACAAGCTTCTGCGATTCAAGAGTCAATACGGCCATCTTCTCCCCCCTCTGCGCGCTCGGATCGAAGCGCATTGTGTCTATGTTGCAACTCTTCCGGATGCTGACGATCGTGTTGGTGCTAACGAAGCATTTTTGCGGAACTGCAAATCCGATATCGCTGAAATCGAGGATGCTATGCGCCCGTCGTTCGGATCGGTAGCCCTTGGAGCATTAATCCCATTATGTGGTGCCGGCCTGACACTTCAGGCAACAGACTCAGGTAACGTAACTGCATATGCGGGTGCCGCACTGTCGCTCGCAGGTGCCGCCTATCAAGCGATCAACAGCATTCGAGGCAATCGTGCTCCGATGAATCGCCCGCTCGCCTATGTCGCCCACGCGCAACGTATGCTTTCCAAAGGTTAGGGGTTGCCCCCTGCATCTCGGAAACGATATTTGAATCAGCAACCCGACGACACCATCACACACAATTCATTTAAAATAAAATGATTGCCTATGCCATCAAAATTATAATCGGCGCTCTTCTAGTGTTGGCCACACCAGGCGCTGCAATTTCAACGATACTGATACTGAGCAAGTTTTTACGGTTTATCAGACGCAGCTGGATCATCACCAGCATGACGCACTGCGCGATTTTTATCGGAAAGAGAATTAGGCTGTTTATTGAGAGAAACCATATTCGTCAAAAGATGGATGCCTTCAGCGAATCCATTACAAAAGAGTTCTCTATGCCTCGTGTAGTCCTACTGTACACGACCCTCTTCGCATCCGCCCTTAAACTATTTTTTCTATATTATAAAGAAACTGATGTCTTCAACGCCATGATTACACTAATCGCAACGAGCATGCTGCCGTTAGCAGCACTCGCGGTTCATTTTTGCAGAAGAGACACTCTAGTCGAAGCACTAAATTGTCCGTTCTGTGCTTGGATTCGATGGACAGGGTTGGCAATATTAATATGGATTGGGCACTCCGACGCGACCAGTCGGATTTCTGCGCACTTCCTTGGAGCATCAATGCACCTTCCCATTGCCTTCAGTGCGGGTGTATTCATGTCATCAATTGGCATTTTGTCGCTTTGGACAGCACTATTGCTCCTAGCACTTCAAGCCCTTATCTTTCCACTTTTTGGCCTATTTGAAATCAAGAACAAGAGAACTCCCGTCAAGGTGCGCATCATTGCTGCCGCGACCGCAATAGCAGCTTTCTTTACAACTTGTCTCTCGTACGGCGCCCAAAACGCAATAGGAATGTCAGACATTGAAACACTAGCAATTTCTAAATTGGCATGGGAGTTCGATATGCTGGATGAGAAGGCATGCACTGGAGATGATCCCGCTTCTGGCCCATTGAGGAAAATTGTATTTGTTGGCCCAGATCAATCGAAGGCGTATGTTTTTACGAGCATTTGGGGCTCAAAAAATAGCTCAAGCACGAAAGCACGGCCGATACGCCTTTTAAACGCGGACGAACGAAAGGCTATTCTCCCGACTCTAGAGGGAGTAATCCCATGTAACCACGCCACCTCAAAAACGACCGTGAATTAACTTACGATCAATTTCGCCCATCAAAATATCACGGCGACAAATTAAATTGACAAATTTCCTTTGTCGCCCGAGCAAGCGTGGGCTATCAAAATTCGATCAATCCTCGCTATCCCAATGGCACCACGATCCCCTCAGGAAGTACCGCTCTCGTTTCCGTACGTTGCTTCCATTGAGTTTTATACCAGCCGAATATATCTCGATCGAACTCAGCCGCAAGTGACTTGGCATCTTCGAATTGCGTCGTAATTTTTTGCATAACTTCTATCATTTTCGTAAGCGGCTCGGCCCGACCGCTTCCACATTCACATGCGCGTTAGGCACAATGGTGATGAAGTGAGGGAGTCCGTGTAGGGCTACTCCTGTTCCGATGCCCGATTGTCGGCTGCTATGGCGTCCATCGTCGAGACGAGGCTGTCCAGCAAGTCGCCGTGATACCGTTTCAGATGCCCGTGGATATTGTTGTTACGGAGCAAGCGGCTCATGAACCCTTTGGCGACGACCAGCGCGAGCATGGTATCGCCCACTTCCGTCTCAACAGCTTGGCAGTCTTCACGCAGGCGCTCCATCTCCGCTTCCATGCGAGCTAGATCCTCCGGCGATATCTCGCTCTTTTTCTTCGGCTTCGCGAAGTCATTCAATCCTTCAGGCCTGGTTGTCGCGAGGATCATCTCCAAGTATGGGACTGTGAACTTGTTCGCCGCCACCATCATTTCGGCCGCCTCGATCTGCCGATACGGCTTCATTTTCTTGAGCAGAATGAATATCTTGGGCAGTACCTGCCGGTTCTTGAGGATAGAAACAGCTTCAGGCGCGACGCCGTCGAGCATCGTCGCTCGCTCACGAATACTACGAACATCGGTCCGTAAGACTTCTGCAATGCGCTCTTCGGACGCGCCTTTCGTGAGAGCGGCCCGAATCATTTTGTGTTCCTGCACTGCGGACAGGCGGTTGATATGCCGATTGAACGTGAATCCCTCATCGTCCGTCGAAATCATGCACGGTGCTACAGCGCGACCGAGCTGCTTCAACGCTTCAAGTCGCAAACGCCCATCTAGCAGTTCATAGTGTCCCAGGCGCTCGGTTGACGGGAAAACAGCCAACGGTTCGATGATGCCCAGCTTCTCAATCGAGGTCATGATCGAGCCAAACTTGCGCGTCAGGACCATCCCCTTGGAGAGGGGTGAGCCCGGGTGGATCAGTTCAATCGGCACCTCAATGATCCGTTCCTCGAAGCCTCGCTTAACGGTCGTCATGGCAGCAGTTCCTGCGGTAGTCGCGTCGCAACCGCTTCGGGGATGTCCTTTATCCCCTCTGCGCGGAGCAATGTTCGGAAATGTTCGTCGGACAAAAAGTGCTTGATCGCAGAGATGATGAGCAGCAGACGCTGATCCTGAATTCTCGCGTTCTGAAGGACGATTTTTTTCCTTCGGACTTCTGTCTGATATGTTTTGAGCAATTTCTGCGGCGTCGTATTGTCCCTGGAATGCAGTCGACCGCTCATCTTCTTTCCGGTTGCCTCCCGCTTACTTATGATTCGCCGCACTCGAATCAATTGTTCGCCCTTCAGCGTCTTCGACTCATAGGCGGAAAGCATAGCTGCTTGCACATCCTCGCTAGACGAGCGCGCAATTTCAACGGCGAGCCACAGTGGCATGTCACGCTTCTCGACGGCTTGTAGCAGCCGCTGCTCGCCTCTTTCGAGCAGCACAAGAATTCCGCTGATGTACGCGGGATCCAAGTTCGTCTTTCTTGCGATTTGGTCATTTGTGTAGCCTTTGGCTCGAAGTACTTGCAGGCCGTTCATGAGTTCCACTGCGGAGTGCCGCCGCCGGGCAATGTTCTCGGTCAGTGTGATCAAAAAGCGATCTATCTGACTGGCCTCGACGATGCAACACGGAATCATCGTCTCGCCTAAGGCCTTGAGCGCCTCGAGTCGCCCTTGCCCGCATAGCACCTCGTACCAATCTCCTTCCTCGTTCTTACCTCCGTTGGCCACTGTGATGGGCCGCTTCAGTCCAACCGTGGCAATGTTCTCGACTAGCTGGGAGAAGAAATATGGGTTTCGTGTACGCGGGTTCAGTACTCGAAGTTGGTTCGACGGAATTTGCACAATCGCGTCGCTACGCGCGAGTGTTGACCCGAGCCTGTCCAGTCGATCATTCATACTCAACTCCCTTGAGTGCCGCACGACGCCCGAGTTGGCAGAGCACATCAAGATCGTCAAAGCGATATGCCTCGAACCCAAAGTCGTTGTAGTCTTGAAGGCGCACCATATCGACCCGCAGTTCGACTGCGGGCAGTAAGAAGTAGTCGCGGATCGACTTGGCATCGAACTCCATACGCGCCGCGACAGTGATGTCGGGCAGTAGGGCATTGTCGAAGCGGATCACCCACCGATTGCTTCCGACTGCGGTCGGCCGGCAACGGGAAAGAACGAGAGAAACACGAAACTCGTCGTTGACCCATAGCAGATCGGATCGCGCATCCTTCACGACATCTGCTCCGGCTTCCGTCATAGCTTGTATCGCCTGAGCGACGATCTGAGGATGAAGTCGGCGCAGTTGCCGATTAATCTCCACGTAGCGATAGTCTCTACTCGGCAAGTAGCCGATCAGATCATAGGTTCGCAGCAGGCTCCCGAAGCGGTGCATGTACGCGCTGCTGGACGGGCAGCCGACAGCTTCGTCAATGACGATGCCTGACAGAAAACCATTCTTCAGAAGAAGCTGACGCAAGCGCTCGAGCATCTCGGCATCGCTCATACGATATGAGCGTGCCATGATGATCTGCCGTGCAGCTTCGAACAACAAGGGACTGACAATTGGCTTGAACGCGTTGTCCGCTCGCACCCATTGCTCGGGTGGGTTCTTAACCCGCTGTTGTTTCAACTTGAACGAGGTGCGGTTCCAAACGTTGTGCCCAACATATTTTTCGTTGATGAGAATCTGATGCACCGTGCCACGCGTCCACAAAGTCCCTCTATCAGTCCGAAGGCCTTCGGCATTCAGTGACGCTGCTATCTCGGTCTCGGTTCGTCCATCCTCGACAAAGGCGCTGTAGATACCGCGAACAGTGTCCACTTCTTCTGCCGGGCCGGGAGACAAGATGACTCGGTCAGTCTGAATGGATTTTTGCTGGCCGCGCGCGAGCGTGCCTTTGATTTCTCTCGCCTGGTCGACCAGCATGCGGCGCAATCCGTAGCCGGCAGGACCGCCTTGTCGATTTCCGCAACGGATCAGTCGGCTTTGCCCAGCATGAACCTTCACGCTGAGCTCGCGGCTGTACTCCCCCGCCATTGTCCGCTTCACACTCTTGATGATGCTGGAGACGGGGCTCCCATCGTTTTCGAACTGCTCTGCGCAATAGAGAACTTTCACCCCAGCATGCTTGCATCGAATCTCGTAGCTGGCACTTTCGTCGGGGTCCTGAAATCGCCCCCATCGGCTAACGTCGTAGACCAATACGACAGAGAAGTCCGCGTTGCCTGACTCTGCATCGCGCAGCAATGCCTTAAGCGAATCCCGGCCGTCGAGACGTAGACCGCTTTTCCCTTCATCGGCATAGACGCGAACGACCTCGAGGTCTCGTGTCTCCGCGAATACGCGAATGACGTCCAGCTGATTTTCGGTCGAATACTGTTGATGCTCCGTGGACATACGGACGTACGCGACCGCCCGGCGTTCGGTATCCAAGCCCTCATGCGCTGCCTGTCGCGTCGAGCGGACCACGCTGCCTCCCTCCGGCAAGCTACCCCACGCCCGCCTGCGTCAAGACACTCCGTCAAACGACTATAGTTTTGGAGACGCGAAAAATGTTGCCGAAAACAAGCAAGAAGTTGCGCGACAACGAGACATCAAAGGTGGGAAGCGAATACCCACTCGTCATCGCCCTTGCGCTCAAAGGAGAAGTGGGAGGTTCACGGCGCGCGATAAAAACACTGGCGCGGTGGACGGGTGCTAGCGAGCGCACCGTACAGAACTGGCTCTCTGCGGTTCGGGGACCAAGCGGCCCACATCTGGTAGCTCTGGCCAAACATTCGAATGCAGTGCACGAAGCGTATTTGTCGCTCGCAGGACGAAGCGATGCATCCGCCTCGCAAATTGAAATGTCGATAGCGCTACTTCGTGAGGCGCTCGGTCTACTTGCCGGCAGTAGTTAGAAGAGGGCATTCATTACGATCCATGACAGGCACATATGAGCAGCCTCGCCGATACATGGCCGACTGAGAAATCGTGATGCTCTGCAGCTATCGCCGGGTTTTGTACACGCGCTTAAACACGACGCGGTCGCCGAACATCTTTTGTATGAGCAGGCTAAGCCCAACAAACACCACTGCACCTGTAACCCAGCCACCTACTGACATGGACTCGGGCAGGTGGCGATGCGCTTGATAGCCCGCGAACGCGGCAGCAAGTAGCGCCGCGCCGAAAAGTCCTCTTGCGGGCCCATACTCAACTTCAGCCTGACACCCGGTGCAAACCGTCGCGCCGCGCGGAACCCCAGTGCGGCAGTGAGTACAAGTCATATTGCTCATTATTTTCACGATCTAGGCTATGGAACCACTCGACTGCAACACGCAGTGAGCCCCTTTAAGCACATAACGACATAAAGGTAAAATTCTTTAGACGAATTCGCAACGTCTCAACATACGAATTTTGGATCACGCAATTTTCGTGATCAGCAGACCGATTTTTGAAACGATACTCCGCCAAACTATCTGAGCTCAGGCAGTGGGATCGAGGGCCGGCTGCTCTAAGGCGATCGTATCGACGACGGACTGCAGTTCGCATAGCAAATCCGCTTGTTGGGCTTGCAGGTACTGGCGCACGGATTCGTTCTCAAGCAGCCTCGCGAGATAGCCCTTTGCGAGCACGAGGTTGAGCACGTCCTGTCCATAAGTCTGCTCGACCACCTTGTACTGCCCCTGCAGATTGCTCATCTCCCGCTCCATCTTCGCCATTTGCTCGGGGCTCACGCCGGCAAGCTTCCTCGGTTTCTTCCCTTCGACCAGCCGCGAAGCCGGCGTCGCAACGAGCAACGCTTCAGCGTACGAGACGGACAGGTTGTTTGCTGCCACCATGAGCTCAACACATTCGACTTGCCGCGTCGGCTTCATCTTCCGGAGCGCTCGCGCGAGCTCCGGCGAAAACTGCCGGTCCTTCAGGAGCTCGGTCGCTTCAGCGCAAATCCCATCCAGCAATGCCATCCTCTTGATGATCTGAGACACATCTACCGACAGCGCCTTCGCCAACCGCTCCGGGGACACACCTCGTTCAACCGCCCGACGAATCATGAAGTGCTCCTGGATGGTCGATAGTCGATTGACGCGGTTGTTGTACGTGTAGCTCTCGTCGTCAGTTGCAACTAGACAGGACACGGTGTTGAACTGGAGCTCCTGCAACGCGATCAATCGCAGATGCCCATCGAGCAGGACGTGGTTGCCCGATGCCTGGTCGACCGGCGTCACGGAAAGCGGCTCGATCAAGCCCACCTCTTCGATGGAGCTTCTGATTTGCTTGAACTTTCGCGAGTTCATCATGCCGGCAGGCGTGCGTCGCGATGGCAAGATGCTCGCGATTGGAACGGAAAGTGGTTCGGGAATGAACCCAAGTGCTACGCCGGTCATGCTGGACTCCCGCTCGGCCATACACGTTCTGCCAGATACTTCGGCAAAGTCGCTAGCTCCTCAGCGCGCAGCAGATTGACGAAGTTCTCATCGGCAAATAGCTGCCTCAGGGCGCCGACGATGAACAGCAACCGCTGCTGCGTAAACTCTGCCTTCCGCACCATCGTCTTCTGCCGCTCAACTTCATGCTGATACGTTCGGACGAGGCTCGATGTGGTCACGTCCATCACCTTGCGCGTCATGTTTCGATTCGCCGTGCGGCCGAGCGCTTTCCTCCGCTCGATGACGCGCCGAGCGTCCATCAGCTGGCGCCCACGCAATCTCCCCGATTCATATGCCTCCTGCAGTGCGGCCTGGATCGCCTCATCGTCGTCGCCGGCACCAACAATCGATAACGCTGCGTTCAGCGGGATTCGGCCTTTCTCCACCGCGATCACAAGTCGCTCCTCGCCCTGATGCAGCAGCGTCAGGATTCCCTGCACGTAGTGCTGTGTGAGGCCCGTCTTCTCGGCGATCGCCTTCGGGGCGTATCCGCGTTCCTGCAGTTCGCGTATGCCGGCGAGCAGTTCGAGCGGTCGGCACTGTCGTCTCGCGATGTTCTCCGTCAGGCTCATGATGAAAGCGTCTTCGTCGCTCACGCTCACCACCAGCGCTGGTATCGTCGTTTCGCCGAGCGATCGGAACGCCTTCAGTCGCCCCTCGCCACACACGAGCAGATACTTCTCCACGCCACTTGCCGTTGCCCGTGGCGTGACCAGGATCGGTTTCTTCAGGCCGATCGTCTTGATGTTGCTGACGATTTCGTCGAAGACTCGACCATTGCGCTCGCGAGGATTGATCACCTCGATCTGGCTGATGGGGATCATCCGAACCTCGCCGGGCTGTTCACGCTGAGTCATGCTCGTCTCCTCAGCCGAGCACGCTGTGCCATACCGTATAAGTAGTCCAGCGTGTCAAAGCGATAGCTCTCGAACTCGATCGGATTCCAGTCCGCGAGGCTGATACGAGGCTGCCAAAAATCAATGTGCGGCAGCAGGTAGTAGTCGAGCGCCGTCGAGTTGCTCTGGTCCAACCTGACTGCGACGGTGATATCCGGCAGTAGGCTCGTGTCGAACCGGACCTTCCAGCGGTTACGGCCGCTGCTGCGCACCTGACACCGTGACAGCACGATGCAGGCAGTGAACTCCCGATTCACGGTCAGCAGATCTGTCGCCGGATCACGCGACACGGATCCGCCGAGATCTGCGATCTTCTTTTCCGTCTCGGCAACGATCTCTGGGTGCAGTTGCCGAATGAAGCGATTCGTTTCGATATAACGATAGTCACGTCCTGGCGTGAAGCCAACCGTCTGATACGCACGAATCAAGCTGCCGAAGCGATACACATAAACCGAGGTGGACGGCATACCCTCCGTTTCGTCGATCACGACGCCCGATAGAAAGCCTCGGCTTCGATACAGGTTTCGCAGACGCTCGATAAGCTCCTCACTCGAGTAGCGCCGCGCGCGCGCCCGCATGATGCCCTGCGCGGTATAGAACGTTTCGCTCGGCACGATGGATTCGAACGCCCCCTCCTTGCGTATCCACATCTCCGACGGATTCGTGACGCGCGATTTCTTCAGCTTGAACGAGACACGGTTGTAGACGTTGTTGCCGATGTACTTTTCGTTGGTCAGCACCTCCCGAATAGTTGCCCGAGTCCAGGGACGCCCAAGGTCCGTCTGAACATTCATGCCGTTCAGGCGTGCGGCGATCTCGTGCTCATTGAGTGACTCATTGATGAACCAGCTGTAAATGAGGTTGACGATACGCACCTCGCTATCCGGGCCGGGCATCAGAATGACGCGGTCCGTCTGCAGGCACTTGTGTTGACCGCGTTGCAATTCCCCTTTCATGAGGCCATGCTCGTCGACCAGGATCCGGCGCAACGCATAGCCTGCCGGGCCGCCTTGCCGGAAACCGAGTTCGATCAACCTACATTGACCTGCGAAGACCTTCGCTGACAGCTCACGGCTGTACTCGCCGGCCATCGCACGCTTCACACCTTTGACGATCGTCGAAACCGGCGAGCCGTCGTTCTCGAACTGTTCAGCGCAATAAGCGACCTGGATGCCGGCGCGCCGGCAGATGTACTCGTAATAGGCACTTTCGTCTGCATCCTGGAATCGTCCCCAACGGCTTACGTCGTAGACGAGGATCACCTGGAAATCGGCCATGCCGGTTTCCACGTCCCGGATCAGCTGCTGCAGCGCTTGGCGCCCATCGATACGCAAACCGCTTTTACCCTCGTCGGCGTAGGTCCGCACGATCTCGAGATCGCGACGAGCAGCGTAGTCGCGAATCCGATCACGCTGATTCTCCGTCGAGTATTGCTGGTGCTCCGTCGACATCCGAACGTATTCAGCAGCCCGCATCCTGCAAGTCTGCTCGCCAACGGATTCGCATGTGCATTCGAGGTCCACGATCCAGCTCCCACCGGCAACCGCTCCTCGCTGCGCCGTCCACGACATCAACTACATGGACTTGTATCGGCGGACGCGTCGCGCCTTGCAACGACGTCGAATGCGAGCGAGTACACAGCCAAGGTAGCAGGCCATAGACCCTTGTCGTACACGTCATCTCTTTGCAATCACGCCGGAACAGGCCTCGGCTCAGACAGCACGGCGATGTGCACCGTCCACGCGTTCATCTTTGCAACGCCGGCCTCAACCGCGTTGCGCAGGATATAGAACCCAGATGCCAGCGGGCGATGGGCCGACCACGCGTCCATGTTTGCAACAGCACCAGCGGTGCGCCGCACATTTCGTCGTCGCTGCATCGCGCAATTGCGATCTCGATAGGCCGGGTGCGTCTCGCGGTAGTGCCGCCAGTAGTCAGGATGTCGGGCCCGCCAGTTGGCCTGGGCGCGGATCTGATTCTCGCGATAGTCGGGATCGACTCGCATGCGCTGGTGCTGCCATGCACGCCGGCGAGCACGCTGGCACGCCTTGGCCGAGCAGAAGCGTTGATGCGGGATGTGTAAGAGCGGAGTGAAGGGTGCGCCGCAGGCGGCACAGATCCGATCCGATTTCATGGCCGTGCTCCACAGAGGAATCGCAGTGGGGTCGGACGTGTTCGGGGCCAGGGTCAGTTGAAGCCAGCTCGCGGGACGCGGCGTCCCACCCTCGCAGATTTTCCGCCGCTCGCGATGCTTGTGCGATTCATGCCTATCAGTTCGACGCTCAGCTCGCGCGGCGCAGAGCCTTGTGCCGCGGGCCTCTGCGGTCCACCCGCAAAAATTTTCACGTTTTGTGGCGTGGCTGCCGAGTTTTTTCACTATTCGCGTCAAAAAGCTCGAAGCGCCGTGACAGAGTTAGTGAAAAACTCCAATAAATTCAATGGGGCGAATTTTCAATATTTACGACACCCGACACTGTAGCGGGAGCCATAACCTGAGATTTTGGGACGCATCCACTGAGACATTTATGGGTGGATGCGCTCCGATAGCTCAGATAGCGGCACCCAATTGATGTCACAGCGGCAGAAGCGAGGGCCACAGTCTTGAGGTGGTTCTCACTTTCTCGGTCGCGACGACAATCCAGGGTGCTGGCAGCCTGCTTGCATCGCCTGCCATCGGTCTATTCTGGGTTGTTGATAAAATCTCGGTCGTGAAGCGTGCCTCCGGGTTTTCGGGCCGATGGCTTGCAGTCCCGCAGAAGCTCGCGCAATCCATAAAGACAGACGACAACGCTCTCCATGTAAGCGTTACGTAGGCTGGCCAGCTTCTCGGCCGCCGGCATAGTTCATACGATGCCCATAAAACTGGCGTTTAAAGACGAGAAGCTCCGAAAGGTGTGTGAGAGCCCGCGCTCGGCAAAGCTGAATTACGGGGAGGCCGTTGGTCGGGCAATTCATGGCCGGCTGGCGGACTTGCGCGCGGCCGAATCTCCGCTTAAGTATGTTGAATGGGGCTTTGGCAAATTCGACGAGACCGCGGACAACCGGATTGTCATCCCAATCGACGACGGTTACCGTATGGTTGCGGAGGCCTATCGTCCTCATCCTGACGAACCGGGAGCCCCAGACTGGGGGCAGGTGACGCGCGTGAAAATCTTATTTATCGAGCGTACGGTACCGTCCTCACGCAGAAGTTGCACGTCGATGCCATCACTCACCCGTGAAATACGAACGTCCTCCCACAGTGGGCGGACGTTGTCGCCATCCAGGTGGGTAAAGAGCGCTTGGTGAAGGTCTTCGAAGCCAACCGGGCGGCCGAAACCCGTTTGCGCTGTAAATTGGCAGGGCCGCTTTATGCGGCCCTTGTTGCCTCGGCGGCTGGCTCAACGCTCGGAAAGTCTTGCTGTGCCCGTCCCTAGCCCAAATAGCCGCGCAGTTTTCAGCACTCAACTTCAACAACCGTTACAACATCAATCACCGATCGTAGCTGTCGCTCCGCCATCGCATCGGTCCTGCGATTCTACTCATACAGCACGATGACATATCTGCTCGTATCACCGATACCTCGCCCAACCAGCAAAACGTGACAATCGGAGACACTTCTCCGATCGCGATGCATCAACCGGCGCCGCGTCTGATTGCTTCGCAGATCTCGTCGTTCATCGAAGTCTAAACCCGCCCGACAGATTTCCTGCGGCAGAAAATCCGAGCTACAAATGCAAAAACCCCCGCCTGTTCGGGCGGGGGTTTCTGGCTTAGGGAGCCTGACGATTACCTACTTTCACACGGGAATCCGCACTATCATCGGCGTAGAGTCGTTTCACGGTC